>CAYTYN010000009.1:0-48239 GCA_964442135.1 uncultured Oscillospiraceae bacterium | reverse complement strand
TTCGGACAAAAGGCCGGACTCCCACGGCTCCGAAAGGAGCCGAATCCCTATGTATTCTCAAGACCAAATTGACATCCCATTGCAGACTTGCCACCGGTGTGGTTCCGTAACCGAAACCCTCCGTATACCGGACTGTCCGAGCAGGAGAGCCCTCTATGCATGGATTAGGAATGAAGGCGTTCCGACGCCGGTGAGAAATCCAATAAGCCTCTAAGCCTCGGATTGGCAGCTTACCAATCCAAGAAGATGTCAGCGTCCCGTCTTCGGAACGCCTGTAACGATACTCTCGCCTTGCTGTTCATTGTTATTGAACTGTAATTTGTAATTCGCAAGAAGGGCCTTTTTCAGCGGATAGTATGTCCTCCGACAGATAAAATTCACCATCTGCCGAAATTGTGTAAGTCCCTGCCGGAAGCTTCAGTTCCTCTTCCTGATAAAAGCTCTCCCGAAAATCAGCGTCTGATTCCACCGTATCGTATTCGCCTGACTTCACATAATCGAAGCGATACTGCTCTCCTTCTTCCAGTACGGTACTCATCATAATATCATGGACAAACTCGCTTATATAGAGGTCCGCGCCGTCCGTAATCGAAAAAACAATATATGGGTTACCATGCCAAATAGTAACAGAATCTTCATCGCCTGCATATTCCAGAGTTGCCCAAATTTTAATGGCATCGTCCGTGCTGTATACGCTGTTATCCGCATAGAGCTTTAAGGAAAAGCCGTTTTCTGTTGTTTCTGCTTCAATTTGAGTTGCCGTACTTTCCGCAGATTCTGTTTTGTTCGTTTCGGTTTGTCCTTTGTTTTGTGAATTTTGGCAACCTGCTAATGTCAATAAAAGCACTAATAAAAAAACTGATATTTTTGTGCGTATCAATGCAATCCCTCCCAAAATTGATTTTGTTACATTAGACATAAAATCCTCTCCAAACCTTTTTTATACGAAACTATAATATAAATACTATCATACTACGGCAGGAAAAGCTAGGGGGCAGGGATTTTATTACAGAATTTTTTTAATAAAACGACAAATCCGAACACGCCACCCGTCCGGATAATGTGTTCGGATTATCATGGTTTAATCCATGTGATGCTACTCAACCTCTGTGAAGGCGGCAGGCACCCTCTCGCTCATCATGTTCATGAGAGCATCGGTGCAAGGAATCTCGTCTACAAGCTTGCCGTCCTCTACCGGAACCAGCTTAACCCTTGCCGGAGTGAGAACTTCTCCCAGTACCTCGCCGATCTCGGCGTACTTGTAGAGAGGAAGAACGTCGTCCATCTCCATCGATATATCCGTCTCGTCTTCGAATCCGAAATTCTCCTCGAACACTTCAGCGATTTCAGCGGCGATTTCCCAGTTGGAGAATTCCACATCCTCGAATATGGCCTGATCCACAGGGAGGAGACGCCTCTCCGTATTGGTGTAGGTACCGCAGGTGCTGGCAGAGCCTGTGGCCGGAATGAACACGTCAGCTTTCTTACCTGTTTCAGTCATATATATGTCAGAAACCATCAGGAATTCCAAACCGGAAAGATCAGCCCATACAGGGTCCTCGCCGAATATCATCAATCCCTTAACGCCTTCCATTGCCTCAGCTCCGGCACGTATGCCCATGTCGGTGAGACCCTGGGAATTGTTTTTAGGTCTGATGGCCAGTATGCCGTCGCGAGGCTTTCCGATGTGTCCGGAAATAGCGGCTAAATCCCCCATCAGCGTGGCGGCTTCAACGCTTACCACATTCTGCTGATATACCAGCATAGCCTTTTTAGCGTTGGCGTACATTTCAGCGACCTCTCTGGCTTCGTCGCAAAGCTCTGTACCTGCAAGGCTGGTCTTGAACTCGTCCAGTCCTTCCAGTCCCTCGCCCTTGCCCATGTCGACGAGAGCCTTCGCTACCTTCTTCAGGAAATCTACGGAGTTTTCCGCAGTTATCACTTTGTCAGCAAAGGAGAAGTCTGTCGATATGTCAGGAGTGTTCACGGCTACCACCTTCACTCCCGCGAGAGCCGCCTTTCTTATCTTATTCCATATTACGGCGCTCCTGTTCTTCATGAATCCGGTCACTATGATCAGATCAGTGGAAAGCAGCTCGTCTATGGTGTTCGGAGAAGCATCCATTCCCAATACGTCAATTAATGCGTCGTGGCGCTTATTGAAGGTGAATGTCTTAGCGCCAATCACTCCGGCCAGCTTCTTTATGGCGTAAGCTTCTTCATTGGTATATCTGTCTGAAATTGCCACAGCTATGGAATCCGCTCCGTTTCTGATCTTTACGGCTTCCATCTTCTTAGCGGCCATGACTATGGCTTCATGGTAATCGGTCTCTCTGAATCCGTCGCCGTCCTTTACCATAGGGTCTACGATCTTGCCCTCGAGGAGGGCCGCGTCGAATCCCCATTTTCCTTTGCCACAGCAAAGTCCCTCGTTTACGTAACCCTTGGTGTCCGGATTAGCCTTAATAAGCATATCTCCGTAGTACTCCAGATCCAGAGTGCATCCTACAGAGCAATATGAGCAGGTGGTCTCTACGGCTTCCGTCTCGAGAGGTACTTCCTTTTGGATGGTCAGCCTCTCCTGGAGAGCTCCTACCGGGCATACGCTTACGCACTGTCCGCAGGACTCACAGCCCGACTTGGCGAGAGACTGTTCGAGAGCAGGCTTCACCACTGTGTCGAATCCTCTGTTGACCAGGCCTAAGGCTCCTACGCCCATGACCTCGTCGCAGACTCTCACGCAAAGTCCGCAGAGTATGCACTTATCAGGGTCTCTTACGATAAACGGATGGTTATCCTCGAACTCGGTTAAATTCTTGTCACCTGCAAATCTATCAGGTTCGACTCCGTATTCGTTAGCAAATTCTACCAATTTACATTCGAAGAAATCGTGACAGCCGCATTCAAGACATCTGGAGCATTCAGCCACTGCCTGATCCTCCGTGAGACCGTCGTATACCACTTCGGAGAAATTATCCTTTCTCTCTGCGGCGGACAGCTGATCTGCCTTTTCTCTGCACAGCCTTTCCCTGTCCTCAAAGGTCTTTTCGGTAACGTCTGTACGCTCTACGAAGTAAGGCGGCTCGTAGGTCACGGCCTCTCCGTCCAGATACGCGTCTATTACCTCGCTGGCCTTGCACGCATCAGCTATGGCCTCTACAGCGATGGATATCTTATCGTTACCGCAGTCTCCTCCGGCGAAAACGCCCGGTATGCTGGTCATAAACGTTCCGGGATCGTAGGATACCGCGTTCTTTCTGGTCTTGTCCACATCGAACGGTGCCGCGTCCACGGCCTGACCTATAGCCAGTATAACGGTATCAACGTCGAGGGTCTCTGTCTTACCCTCCACAGGTACCGGCTTCCTTCTTCCTGACTCGTCAGGCTCTCCCAGCTCCATAACCTGAAGAACTACCTGCTTTACGTGTCCGTTCTCGTCCTTTATGTATTCGAGAGGATTGGTAAGGTTCTTGAAGATAACTCCTTCTTCCTCAGCCTCTTCAATTTCCAGCCTGTCAGCCGGCATTTCGTCCTTGGTTCTCCTGTAGATATTGTAGACCTCAGAAGCGCCCAGCCTTACCGCCGTACGGCACGCGTCCATGGCAGTGTTTCCTCCGCCGACTACGGCGACCTTCTTTCCGAAGTCTATGTGCTGGTTGCGAACCACCTTTCTGAGGAAATCGATTCCGCCTGTAACGCCTTCCGCGTCCTCTCCCTTACAGCCTGTTCCCGTGGATACCCACGCGCCTATTCCGATGAGGACAGCGTCAAAATCGCCGCGAATAGTCTCGAAGGATATGTCCTCTCCGACCTTGGTGTCGGTGACCATATCAACGCCCATCTCTCTGATGATGTCGATCTCGGCGTCCAAGACGTCCTTCGGCAGTCTGTACTCAGGAATACCGTACCTGAGCATTCCTCCCAGCTTCGGCATGGCGTCGAAGATGGTGACGTCGTGACCCTTCTGTCTCAGGAAATATGCGGCGGAAAGGCCCATAGGACCTCCTCCGATTATGGCTACGGTCTTTCCGGTCGGCTCTGCACATTCCGGCACGTAGTTCTCCTCTGCCATGAGATCGTAATCCCCGGCGAATCTCTTAACGGCGGCGATGCTGATCGGCTCGTCTATAAGCCCTCTTCTGCACTCATCCTCGCAGGGATGGGGACATACCCTGCCGATAGAGGCCGGCAGAGGAATCCTGTCCTTTATCAGTTCATTGGCTTTCTCGAACTCTCCGTTGGCTACCAGTCCCACGTATCCCTGGCAGTCGGTTCCTGCCGGGCATGCCTTGGAGCACGGCGCCTTACAGTCTCCGTTGTGGTTGGAGATGAGGAGCTCCAGATTAGTCTTTCTGGATTCTATTACCCTGTCGGTATTGGTGGTTACGACCATTCCGTTCCCTATAGTGGTGGCGCAGGCCTTGCAGAGCTTCGGATTTCCCTCTACCTCTACCATACAGAGTCCGCATGATCCGTATATCCTGGTTCTTTCGTCGTAGCAGAGCGTAGGAATAAAGATATCGTTTTCTCTGGCGACTTCAAGAATAGTCTGTCCCGGAATGCCGAGGACTTCTTTGCCGTCTATGTTCAATCTGAATTTTTCCATTGTATCTCCTCCTTCCTACTCTCTTTCTATTGCTCCGAACCTGCACGTCTCTTCACACTTGCCGCACTTTATGCACTTAATCTGATCGATCCCGTGCTTTTCCTTTACTTGTCCGGATATAGCCTCTACAGGACACTTCCTCGAGCAGGCCGTACATCCTACGCACTTGTCGGTTATCCGGAAGCGGATGAGAGCCTTGCAGGAGCGGGCCGTACACTTGTGATTATAGATGTGATCCTCGTATTCGTTCCTGAAGTATTTCAAAGTAGTGAGAACCGGATTAGGAGCAGTCTGTCCCAGGCCGCAAAGGGAACCGTCCTTTATCTTTCCTGCCAGCTCCTCCAGCAGCTCGATATCTCCGTCCCTTCCTTCTCCACCGGTGATCCTCTCCAGGATCTCCAGCATTCTCTTGGTTCCTACGCGGCAGTAGTTGCACTTTCCGCAGGATTCCTTCTTAGTGAAGTCCAGGAAGTATCTGGCCATGTCGACCATGCAGGTGTCCTCGTCCATGACGATCATACCGCCGGAACCCACTATAGCTCCGGTCTTCACTATATCCTCGTAGGTTACGGGAGTGTCGATAAGCTCAGCCGGTATGCATCCGCCGGAAGGCCCGCCCATCTGGACAGCCTTAAACACCTTGTCGTTTTTAATGCCTCCTCCTATGCCGAAGATTATATCCTTCAGAGGAAGCCCCATGGGCACCTCGGCGAGTCCGCCCTTTCTGATCTTTCCTGCCAAAGCGAATACCTTGCTTCCCGTAGAAGGGCCTTTTCCGATCTTCGCGAAGGCTTCTCCGCCGTTCATGATGATCCATGAAACGTTGGCGTAGGTTTCTACATTGTTTATGTTAGTAGGAGCCTGCCAGTATCCTCTGGCTGCAGGGAAAGGCGGCTTGAGCCTGGGCATACCTCTTTCCCCCTCCAAAGACGCTATGAGAGCAGTTTCCTCTCCGCAGACAAAAGCGCCGGCTCCGGCTTTTATCCTTATGTCGAAATTGTATCCGCTCCCGAATATGTCTTTTCCCAGGAATCCCTTTTCTCTCGCCTGCTCAAGGGCAATTTCAAGTCTTTTAATGGCAAGAGGGTATTCCGCTCTGCAGTAGATGACCCCTTCCGTAGCGCCCATGGCGAATCCGCCTATTATCATGCCCTCCAGGACGGAGTGAGGGTCGCCCTCCAGGACGGAACGGTCCATAAACGCGCCGGGATCGCCCTCGTCCGCGTTACAGACGATATATTTATCCTTCCCCGGATTGCCCTTAGCCGCGTTCCACTTAAACCAGGTCGGGAATCCGGCGCCTCCGCGGCCTCTCAGGTTGGATACCTTTATCTCTTCTATTACCTGATCCGCCGTCATGGATGTGAGCACCTTCTTCGTAGCCTCATATCCGCCTACGGCGATATACTCATCTATGTTTTCCGGATTTATACGACCGCAGTGGCGAAGGACTATCCTCTCCTGATTCTTCAGGAATTGCTGATCCTCCTCCGAGATTGCATACTCGTCTACAGGCCTTCCGCCGAGTATATGCTCGTCTACTATCTTTTCAACCCGGTCAGCCTGCACCTTGACATATCTGGTCATGGAACCGTCGTCATCGTATACGTCAACGATTGGCTCCAGATAGCACGTTCCGACGCATCCGGTGAAATCCAAGGTAGCGGCGGCATTTTTCTCCTTCAGCTGCTTTTCAAATTCAGCTTCGGTCTTTTTCGCTCCGGTGGCTATACCGCAGCTTCCCTGCCCTATTATGATCTTCATATTCTGTGGCGACCTCCTAAGCTCTTTCTCTGATCTCGTCAAGGATCTTAACTACCTTGTCCTTAGTCAGGTTTCCATAGGTTTCATTTTCCTCAGCGCTCTGAACCATCATTACCGGCGCCAGTGAGCAGCAGCCGAGACATGCCACGTTGTTCAAGGTGAACACTCCGTCCTCGGTGGTCTCACCGTCTTTAATGCCGAGATGCTCGCAGATCGCTTCTTCTATCATCTCCGCGCCGTTTACATGACATGCCGTACCCTGGCAAAGCATGATCAAACATTTCCCTACCGGCTGGAGACGGAACTGGGCATAAAAAGTGGCCACACCATAGATCTTTGCCGGCTTTATGCCGGTCGCTTCAGATATGCGGTTTATCACTTCCATCGAGAGATACCCGTAGATGTCCTGGGCCTTCTGAAGAATAGTGATAAGACTTCCCGGCACCTTCGCGTACTTGTCAAGAACCGGCTCAAGTTCCTTAAACTGTTCGCATCCGTTGCCGCAGCAGCATTTTTCACTCATGTATTTTACCTCCCTGCGTATTAACATTTATACAAAAGGGGAGAGCCCCCTTCATCTTGTATACACGCCAAGCCTATTTTACATTATGGTACGGTCAAAATCAATTTCTTTATTCTATTTTTGGTTCCTTAATTGTATGGGACAGCACATATTGAAGAGGTGAATAACAAGGAGAAAGAACAGGGCAGGGTCTTTGACATTTTCTCATTAGCAGTATAACGACTAATCCTTATGGTTGAGCCATTTTGACCCTCTGAGGCGTCTAAAGGGAAAGGCACGGTCTGTCTGTACGTGCGGAAAAGAAGCTCTATGAGACGCCGCACGACATTCATGAGCTGCGGCGGCAGTCACAGGAGCGACTGCCGGCGAACCATGACAGCCACAAAGCGCTTTTGCAGTTTCCGCAGGCGGGGATAACAAAAGCAACTGCCGTAGCTGCCATGGTAACTTTACGGGCATTGAAGCATCCGTGAATAATTCGGGCTTTTTGAAGAAAATTTCCTGTTAAAAAAGTGAGTACATCGAAGAATACACTAAATTCGCAATCATATTTACAAATACCGTTTTCATAATCATCAGCGTCACAGCCACAACAACGAGGGTGACAACAAGATTCAGCCAATATCCCTTATTTCTGTTTCCGGCAAATACAATCTGGTTCGCGGTAAAGCCGGAGACCGCTCCTGCTAACAGCGCGACCAGAAGCAGTACAAGAACAATGGAAAGCGCAGAAGCTCCAAGCAGGGAAATAATCGCCAACAGCAGATAGCACGCCGTCTCCGGCACAGCCGCAATGCAATAGATTCCTGCAACCGCCTGAAAAGACTTGCTCTTATCCGACGTCATATAGCATGCCGCGATATGTACCGCTTTCATCGCCGCTGCAAGTACAGCCAGTCCAAGCGCCGGACCAAAAGCAGTTCCAAAGCTCACATTTAAAAGAGAGCCTACCCTTAAAATAAAGATCAGAATAAACAGAAATACTGCTACCGGATACAAAATCCCTACAAATAGCTGCGCTGTTACACTGTCTTGCCCATAAGCCTCCTCCATGGTGTCCGCCGGACGCTTAAAAAAGCTTTTCAGCAGGTTCAGAGCCTTCTCCAAGGCCTCCTGAACCTTTTTTTCCTGTACAACCTGAACCTGCGGCTCGGACTGATACTGGGATTGGTTCGCCGTCTCCTGAGACTCCGCAACGCTCTCCGGACAGGTGCAGTTCTCGCCATCCTTAAGCTCTCTTCCGCAATATTTGCAAAACATATACCATACCTCCCTGTTATAGAATATATATCCCGAATTGTCAGATTCAGTATAAAATTCTTTGTAGAATTTGTAAAGACATTTCCTAGATTTTCAAGACGGTTGATCTTATATTCATTCTCTTTTACGGTTCCTTAATCCCGTAAAGTCTGTCTCCGTAATCAGCAGCGCTCCGATCATGAGAAAGGCTCCCAGATACGCCCTGGACGTCAACACCTCCCCCGCCAAGAAATAGGCCACTATTCCTGCGAATACCGGCTCCAGGGTATATATGACTCCCACGTGGGAAGGCGTGGTATACTGCTGAGCCACAGCCTGGACTATAAAGGCCACACCTGTACAGAATAGGGATAGGAATATGATGCTTCCCCACACGGCTCCCCCCTGAGGCAAATGAATTTCTTCTGTCAAAAGGGCTATGGTCAGCATAAAGCCCCCGGTTACCCCCAGCTGGAAAACCCCCAGCTGATATGCGTTCACTTCCGGCTTTTCCACAGCCTTTCCCGTAATTATAAGATCGAGGGCATAGGTTACCGCGCACATGATGCACATAAGATCTCCCTTGATGTTATCCATGTTAAGGGAGAGATCGCTCTGCAGCGTAAGAAGCATTATACCTATAAGGCTCACGGTTACCGCTATGATTATCTTTTTCTTAGGTTTTTTTCTGAAAATCAGAAATTCGAATATGGGTACAAATATTACAGTCAGGGCGCACAGGAAACCGGAGTTGGACAGAGTGGTGTATTTTACCCCGAAGGTCACGCCTGTGTACACGAACACCAAAGCGATTCCCAGGATAAGACTGTACTTCAGTGTCTCCCTGTTCACCGTCTTAATCTTGTTGAACGTGAGAATAGCCGCTATAAAAAATGCTCCCAGGAATCTGTAGGCGTTAAGCGTAAACGTGTCCACCTCTGTAAGGGCAATATCCACCAGATAGTAGGATATGCCCCATCCCAGGGTCACTATGAAAAGCATCAGGTCAGCTCTCAGCTGTTTCTTCATATGATCATCCTCCAGACCGTCTTTCCCATATCCTCGTTCTATATGCCGGCTGCAAACATTTCCAGAGCCAGCTGCTGATCTAAAAGTCCGGTCTTAATATTTCTGTCTGTCTCGTAAGCTGAAGACAGTATTTGCTTTAGCTTTTCCTGTGAATATCGATTCACATACGGCATCATTTTCTTTATCCTGTATTCGCTGGCTCCGAGAGCCTTCGTTATCTGCGCCGTATTCATGCTGTCGTCTCTCATCTGCCTGACGCTGAGCATGAGCTCGAACTGAGATACTATGGCGCCTATGAGGGGAGAAATTTCCCCTCCGTTTCCGATTATGTTATGCATTATGGTGAATGCCCTGTCCTTCCGTCCGGCGCTTATGCCGTCCAGCATGTCGAAAACGAATTTATCCCCGTCGCCGCTGACACAGCATTCTACGTCCTCTTCTGTGACTCTCTTTCCGTCCGAATGAGAGATTATCTTTCTTATATCGTTTTCAAAATTATAGAGAGTGTAATCGCTCTCCCTGTTATAGTACCCGGTGGCCTCCAGGAGAAGTCTCATCGCCCCGGCGCTTATATCAAGGCCGGCGCTTTTGAACCTCTTCGAGGCAAAAGACGTAAGCTCAGTCCGATCCAAGGTCTCAAAATTATATAATTTCCCGTTTTTCCTCAGCGCCGCTGACACCATCGAGGTCCGATTTATCTCTTCCGCAGAAAAGACGAGGAACGTCCCGTCGTTGCTGTCTTCTATATACGATACCAGCCTGGATAGCTCCGCCTTGTTATATCCCTTGGCATTATCCGACCCAAGGGGTCTGAAATCCCTGACCCAGACCACCCTTCTCTGAGACATGATGGAAAAGGTCTCTGCGGCCTCGATGATGGAATCCACCTCCGCCGTCTCGTCGTCCAGTATGACGAAATCAACAGCCTTCGCCCCGGGAGAAACGTACTTATCGGCTAAAGCCTCTACAGCCCACCTGACTAGGTACTCCTCTCTGCCGTACATGAGATTTACCTTCTCAACCCTGTCCTCCTTCAAATCTTGGGAAAAAACCTTAAAGGCGTGTCTCTTCTTTTCTGTGTACATACCTCTATCCTGCCGTCCTCTTCTCTCATTCCTATGGCGCCGTCCAAATCGGTCCTGTATACTATTATATCTTTTTCATTAAGTTTTTCAATTACTTCATCTGACGGATGACCGTAATTGTTTTTGCCCACTCCGATGACAGCGATTTTCGGGTTTACCGCTTCCAAAAAATCATCGCATGTACTGTATTTGCTTCCATGATGAGCCACCTTCAGCACGTCAGCCTTCAGGGCGTCCGTTCCCTTATAGTAGGCTAAAATTGCCTTCTCCCCTTCCTCCGTTATATCTCCGGTTACCAAAATGGAAAACCCTTGACAGTAGACCTTGAAGATCATGCTGTTGGCGTTTTCATCATCTTCCTCAAAGCCTGATTCTTCCGCAGAAATCTCACGAGCCGTCAAAGGCCATAGTATCTCTATTTTTCTCCCCCCTGGCCCCTGTATAACCTGCCCGGCCTCTCCCCACAGAAGCTCTCTGTTTACATTGAAGCACTGAACCAGCTCCTCTATTCCTTTATAATGATCCGTGTGAAGGTGAGTAGCTGCAGCGAGGTCTATGTCCCATACTCCGTTCTTCAAAAGATACGGCTTCAATATTTTCTCCCCCACGTTATAGCCGGCGTTTCCTCCTCCGTCAATCAGGATGTCCGTATTTTCCGGCCACTTTAGATGCAGGCAGTCTCCCTGTCCCACGTCAGTCATTACAGCCTCCGCTCTGTCAAAGGGGCTGGCGCAGGATATTTCCGCCGCCCCGGCGGCAATTACGACAGCCAGTGCAAAAGCCATTATTTTTTTCTTCTCTCCTCTCAGAGAATTTATCACTCTGTATTCCGACGACATGTAAAAGATTGCCCCGTATACCAGTACCAAAACCCCTGCCCCCATGGATGCTACGCCGAAGACCAGCCTGCCGTCCATGTAAAACAGGTTATTTATCCGTGATATCGCACCGCTCAG
This sequence comes from uncultured Oscillospiraceae bacterium, assembly GCA_964442135.1. Classification (GTDB taxonomy): domain Bacteria; phylum Bacillota; class Clostridia; order Peptostreptococcales; family Anaerovoracaceae; genus Avanaerovorax. The sequence continues at coordinate 37,037 of CAYTYN010000009.1, read as the reverse complement.
ACCGGTTATGACCACATCCGCAGGCTCCGGAAGAAATCCTCCCGACGGCAGGAGAACCTGACACACCGCGAAGAATATAAAGCTTCCGATTCCCAAAGGCACGAAGAGGGATATTAGAAACACGACGGGTATATTGGCTATTATGCCTGCCGGTGAGAAATAGTTGAAGCTATATGCGGTATACAGCATCATGGGAAGCTGTACTCCCGCCGCCATCCCCGGCACAGACCCTGACCCTCTCTCGGCGTTGGAAAGGAGAAATATTATGGAAATCACAGCCAGAAAAGACATCTGAAATCCTGCCGTAAACATGGAATACGGCTCTCTTATGACCAGTATCACGGCCGTCAGACTCAAGGCTGTCAGCATGTCGTACCGCCGCCGGCATACGTCAGCCGTCACCTTTATAAGGATAAGTATGACGGCTCTGGTAACTGAGACAGACCACATGGTCATGAACCCGTACATCAGCAGAAACAGGACGAACAGCCCGTCTACAAGCCTTCCTCCCCCTGTCCGCCTCTTGACCATCCGGAACATTCCGTATATCATCCCCACGTGAAGGCCGCTGACTGCCAGCACGTGGGCAGTGCCGTTGGAGCGAAATTTTTCGTATTCATCCTCCTCCATCGTGTCCGTGTCGCCGAAGAGGATTCCTCGAGCCAGAGGTCTTCCCCCTTCGCCTATTTCATTGAGAAAGCCTTCTCTCAGCTTCATGAGAGATGATTTTATCATTCCGCCGTACTCTGCGGCTCTGCTGCCATAGCCTTCTATGTCTATTCGGGAAACAGATGTAATCCAGCCTATCCCCATGCCTCTTAAATATACAGAGTAATCGAAGACTCGGGGATTTCCCGCCTCTTCCGGTTTTTCCATGGCTCCTCGAAAGGATATGTCCAGAGATATCAGATCGTACACAGACATGGCGCCCATATCCTCTGAAAGATCGCCGTAGTAGGAAATGAGCACGTCCCCTGAGGCCTCCTGACCGTTTACCCTTTTCACTGAGGCCGTTATTCTGTAGCTGTCTTCTTCCTTCATCTCCACAGATTTCACCTGAGCTGTTACGTCAGAATCAACTCCCTCCCACGGTGACAATCCGCCGTTCTCGTAGAAGTCGTAGGATCTGAGAAACAAAATGATTCCACAGGCAAAAAAAGCCAAGGCCCATTTAGGAATACGGGCAAGAACCACAAGCAGGGTTATTGCGCAAAATCCGGCCGCTATGGGAAGCAAAGCCCACGATGAACAGGTCAGGAAGGCGGAAGCCGTCCCTGCACAGAGAGACGCAGCTGCCAGAAACAGTTTTCTTCTCATTTTGTATTTCCCCGCCTTCACAGCGACGGGACCCAGGATTTATATACATATTATACCATCTCAGGAATATATTACAATTATTTTATGTATTTTGTACTTATAATCCGGAAAACATACCTTTTGCCCTTAATTTCATTTTAATATGTCCTTATTTATGATATAATGGCTTAAAGTGTCGCAAGCAGAAGGATATCTGAATGCGCACCCGTGTCAATTGTGGTAAAAGGATCAGAAAGGATATTTTGACGATGCGAAGTGATAGAAACAGCAAGTCTGCACCGGCTGTCAGCGATGCCCAGGCTTTGACAGAAGGAAATCCCTCGCCCAGACGCAGAAGAAGAAATTCTTCCGAAAAAAAGAAGAAGAAATACAGATTGAATAAGAAGAGATTTATCATCTTCATCCTCTGTCTCATCTTGGCATGTATAATCGCGGCGGCGACGTATGTGGGAGTCATAATATATCAGGCTCCTTCCATCGATACAGACGATATATACACTCTTTTAACCGAGAGCACCATAATATACGACAGCAACGGCGACGAGATCGATACGGTATATATCGATGCTAACAGGGAAAACGTTACCATCGATCAGATACCCGAAGATCTTCAGGACGCATTTATCGCCTTGGAGGATAAGACATTCCGAACTCATCACGGTTTTAACTTCATCCGCATGATTGGCGCCATCAGGGATGCGATTTTTTACGATACCGGCATAAGCGGTACCAGTACCATAACTCAGCAGCTGGCCAGAAATCTCTTCCTCCCTGAAGAGAAATCCGAAAGAACCCTGAAGAGAAAGATAATCGAGGCGTATTATACGGTTATCCTTGAAAAGAATCTTTCCAAGGATCAGATATTGGAGGCATATTTAAACACAGTTTCCTTCGGATACAACTGTGAGGGTGTTCAGGCCGCGGCTCAGGCCTATTTCTCAAAGGACGTTGACGAGCTTACCCTGGCTCAGTGCGCCGCCCTTGCCGCCCTGCCTCAGATGCCTACCACCTACGCTCTCGTTCAGTACGTGGATTCTGCCTCTGTGGCGGAGGACGATCCCAACATACTGAGGGTAACCTCCGGAGGAACCTACATAGCCAACGACGCCAGCAAGTCCAGGAGGGAAACCTGCCTGGCGCTCATGCTGGAACAGGGCTATATAACTGAGGAAGAATACGAAGAAGCGGTTAACACCAGCCTTCTCGATATGCTCGATCCCCAATATACCGTGGCTTCAGGTCAGGCCGACTACTTTGTCGACTACGTTATAGATGAAGTCATTGCGGACCTTCAGGACGAAGCCGGATATTCCTATGAGGAAGCATGGAATTTAGTTTATAACGGCGGCATAAGAATCTACTCCACCCTTGATCCGGTGGCTCAGGAGGTGGTTGAGACTGAATTCGCTGACTCCTCCAATTTCCCCGGGGTGTACTATAACACCGATTCTTCCGGAAATATAATCAACAGCAGCGGGGCGATCTCCCTGTACAAGTACGATAACTTCTTCGATTCGGAGGGCAATTTCACTATGTCCTCCGACGAGGCTGTCATCAACGATGACGGATCCGTTACCATCATGGCCGGAAACCGGCTGAACATATACGACACCGAGGTGGACGGAGCTGTAGACTACAGCTTGGAATTCCCCGCCCTGTATACCGTCGACGACGGCACGCTGTACGCCATGTCGGGGGGATACATAAACGTTCCCCAGGGATATAAATCCAGGGACTCCGACGGAAACCTGGTTATATCGGCTGACCTGTTTGAGGTAGAAGGCTATGAGGATTTCTTCATATTCAACGATGACGGCACGATCACCGTACCCATAGGTTCATACACCCTTCAGGTGCGAACCGTTCAGCCTCAGGCAGCTATGACCATAGTAGAAAATTCTACCGGTTATATAAGAGCCATGGTAGGCGGCAGAGAGACCTCCGGAAGAATGGTTCTCAACAGAGCGTCTGAAAGCTTGCGTCAGCCCGGTTCTTCCATAAAGCCTCTGACGGTCTACGCCCCTGCTCTTCAGCAGTCCGCTGAAGAAGCCGCTGCCGGAGAGACCCATGAGTTCCAGGATCTGGGAATAGATGAACAGGGAGCGGATTACTACGGCGACTACATGACCGCATCCTCTGTAATAATAGACGAGCCTACTACCATAGAAGGCAGGGTTTGGCCTACTAACTACGGCGGAGGATACAGCGGCGCCGTTACCTTCAGACAGGCGCTCTACCAGTCTCTTAACACCTGCGCGGCTAAGATACTCCTTCAGACCGGTGTCGATTACGCGGCCTCCTTCCTCTCTGATTTCGGCATCACTTCGGCGGTGACGGAAGGAACGTACAATGACATCAATGTGGCAGCTTTAGCCCTCGGCGGAATGACATACGGCGTTACCACCTTAGAGATGGCCAGTGCCTACACTACCTTCCCTAATAACGGAACCAGAGTCGAGACCTCTTCCTATACCAGGGTTGAGGATAGCGATGGAAACGTTATTCTGGAGAATAATCCGGAAACCTATGAGGTTCTCGACGCCGGAGTGGCATGGATAATGACCGATATACTGAAGGGCAATGTAAGATCCGGAACCGCGACTAATGCGGCTATCTCGGGAGTAGCTGCCGGAGGTAAGACAGGTACTACCGACGACGAATACGATATTTGGTTCACCGGATTCACCCCTACCTATTCGGCTTCTCTCTGGATAGGAAACGATCAGAATTTCACCGTTGCGGCGGGAAGCTCGAGGGCGGCCGCCCTCTGGGGTAAGATAATGAATCAGATTCCTGAGGCGAAGTCTGGCTCTTATAGCTCGGCCCCTTCCAATGTGGTGTCCGTTGACGGTGAATATTATATCGACGGCACTCAGACAGGCCTGGTGGATATCAGCGATCTTGAAGACGTAGAAGTGGATATTTGTGAGGATACCGGATACTTGGCTACACCGAATTGTCCTAACGTTGTGACAGAGGAAATGATGGGCGTCGATGCGCCTGAATACTACTGCTACATGCACAACACCAATACTGAGAAGTATCCTATATCTCCTGACGAGACCTTGATTCCTTTCGAATCGGCGGTTACGGAAGAACCGATTATAGGAAATGAGGGCTCCACAGGCGACGACGAAGAAGACGGCGACGGCGGAAGCGACGAAGAGAACGGCTCCGGAAATCAGGGCACCGGCGATAGCACCGACAGCAGTGAGAATACCGGTGATGGAACCGCGGGCGGCGGTACAGGCACATAGGTTTAAGCGTAATATTGTAATAAAAAGAGAGCAACTCATTCTGTGATGTAATATCTCTTCGAAGGGGGCTGCTCTCTCTTTTCTCTTTTTTGACGTTATTTTCTTCTGACGTTATCTCTTCTTCCAGTTCAGCAGCAGGGCTGAATTTATTATTACGATGATCGACCCGGCATTGTGGACTAAGGCGCCTATAACCGGATTTATTGTGCCTGCCATAGCCAGGATTACAGCCAGGAAATTCAGAGTCATGGAAAATGTCAGATTGCATTTTATGGTGGTCATCATCCTCTTTGAAAGGCGGATAAGATGACCTATCTCGCTGATTTTGTCGTTTATCAGGGCTATATCGGCAGCCTCCACCGCTATGTCGCTTCCTATGCCTCCCATGGCTATGCCTACGAAGGCTTTTTTCAGCGCCGGAGCGTCGTTTATTCCGTCGCCGATCATACATACCTGTTTTCCGTTATCCTGATATTCCCCGATGTATTTAAGCTTATCTTCCGGAAGACACTCAGCGTATACAGCCTCAATGCCCACATTGACTGCCATGCTGCCGGCGGCCTTTTCATTGTCTCCGGTCATCATTACAGGTTTTACTCCGGTTTCACGTATATTTGAAACCGCTTCGTCCGCGTCCTCCCTCAGAGTATCTGAAAGAGCCAGAAGTCCTGCTCCCTCTCCTGATACGGCGATGTAGATGACAGTGCTTCCCTCATCGAGATATTCCGACGCGGCTTCCTCCATCGCCTCAGCCGATGAAACGCCGTTTGCCTTCATCATCTCCTTATTTCCGGCAAGGATGATCCGGCCGTCCACCTTGGCGGATATGCCCTGTCCCGGAATCATTTTAAAATCCTCTGACGCCGTGAGCGCTCCCCTCTTATCGCTGCGGAAGCTCTCAGTTACGGCTTTTCCCAGGGGATGCTCCGAGCGGGTTTCCGCTGCCGCCGCCATGGCGTAGATTTCATCGTCCGTGTACTTGTCCGACAGACTTCTTACAGCCGTAACCTTAGGCTTTCCATAAGTCAGAGTGCCCGTTTTGTCAAAGGCTATAGCCGAAACTCCCGCCATACGCTCCAGGGCGTCTCCTTCTCTCACCAGAAAGCCGTGCTTCGTAGCATTACCTATTGCCGCCATTATGGCCGTAGGGGTTGCCAGTACCAGAGCACAAGGACAGAATACTACCAGTATGGTAACCGACCTTATTATCTCTCCGGTCACCAGCCATGTAACGGCAGCCGCGGTGAGAGCCATGACTACGATCCAGGTGGCCCACCTGTCGGCTATCCCGACTATCTTAGCCTTGTCAGCGTCGGCAGACTGAACCAGCCTTATCATCCTCTGTATGGAGCTGTCCTCGCCGGCCTTCTCTGCCCGCATATCAAAGGAGCCCAGTTGGTTCACCGTCCCGCTCATTACGTCGTCTCCCACCCCTTTATCTACAGGAATAGGCTCTCCGGTCATGACCGCCTGATTTACAGACGTAACGCCGCTTATGATTACGCCGTCGACCGGAACGGTTTCCCCGGGAAGAACTCTTATTATATCTCCCGCCTTCACTTCCTCAGCGGGAACGATTTTCTCCCCTTCATCTCCCAACACCCTGGCAGTCCTGGGCGTGAGCCGAACCAGCTTCTCTATCCCGTTTCTCGCCTTTGCTACGGTGAGATCCTCCAGCAAGGCTCCCAGCTGCATGATAAAAGCCACCTCTCCGGCGGCAAAAATCTCTCCGATGATTACCGAGGCCACCAGAGCTATGGACACCAACACGTCCGCCTTGATGTCAAATTCAGTCACCAGTCCGATAATCGCCTCCAGCAGTATAGGTATCCCACAGAATATAATAGCGATAAACGCAATGTCCACGCCGCCAATGTCCACCTGAAGCAGGCTCAGGATTAAAGCTATGGCAGATATAACGAGACAGGCGATATCTTTTTTCACTCCGCCCCATTCCAAAACTTTTTCCAGCGATTCCATGTCATATCCTCCTTGTAGAATCAGATCCGCTATACCCATAGGGGTATAGGTTTGTCTGGACTAATTATACATATAGGGGTATGGGTTTGTCAACAGGCGGATATGACCTATTATCATCTCTATTATCAGAAGGAAAGATTTCCTCCTCATCACTTTATATTGGAAAATCTATCCACAGCCTTAGTAAACTGCTCTATGGTCTTGTCTACATCGCCGTTTTCTATTCCGTCTTTTACGCAATGCTTTATGTGTCCCTCCAGGACTACCTGACCCACCTTGTGAAGAGCCGACTTGGCCGCGTTTATCTGTGCCAGTACGTCTTCACAGGGAACATCCTCATCTACCATTCTGTCGATGGCCTGCACCTGACCTACTATCTTCTTAAGCCGACGGTGAAGATTATCTGAATCCATACACTGTCTCATCGTTCTATTCTCCCTATGCCTGTTATGGTATGATTATTTCCATAAACTCTCTCACTCTGTTTTCCGGATCAGCCGCGGCGAATACCGCAGAACCTGCCACCAGTATATCGCAGCCGGCCTCCTTTAGCATCTTTGCGTTTTCCAGGTTAACTCCTCCATCCACTTCGATGGAAAATTGAAGACCCTTCTCCCCTCTGATACGGCTCAGCTCCCTTATCTTGTCGGTACATGCAGGTATGAAGCTCTGTCCTCCGAATCCGGGATTCACGCTCATAACCAGAACCATGTCGCAGTCGTCTAAGATGCACTGAAGAGACGAAACGGGGGTTGATGGGTTAAGGGCAACTCCGGCCTTAACTCCGAAGGATTTTATAAGCTGTATGGTTCGATGAAGGTGTCTGGAACCCTCCTGATGGACTACTATGTATTCTGTCTTCTCTGTAACAAAATCCTCTATGTATCTGTCCGGCTCCTCTATCATCAGATGGACGTCGTAAGGGGCCGTATCCAGCTTCAAAAGGGACTTCATGACGACCGCCCCAAAGGAAATGTTAGGAACAAAGTGACCGTCCATAACGTCCACATGAAGATAGGCCGCTCCGCCTCTGCTAACGCCGAGAGCTTCATCTCCCAGTCTCGAAAAATCCGCCGATAAAAGCGACGGCGCCAAAACTGCCATTTTTTCCCTCCCGATGTCTCCCTAAATGGGTTTCTAATATTTTTTTCTCCTTCTCAGCTCTTCCACTCCGGCTGTATAGGATCCGTATCTGGAAGGACTGATAATCCCCTCTTCTAATTCCAGCTTAACGTTACATTCCGGCTCGTTCATATGTATACAGTCGTCGAACCTGCACCCCCAAGACGCCCTTAGAATCTCCGGATAGCACTTTCCCAGCTCCCGTTCATCCATGTCAGGTATGTCAAAGGAGGTAAACCCCGGAGTATCGAATACCATTCCGCCAAAGGCGTCCAGCAGCTCCACATGTCTCGTAGTGTGCTTTCCCCGTAGGGTTTTATCGCTTATCACACCGGTCTTAAGATCGGCCTCAGGCACTATTGAGTTTATTATGGTAGATTTTCCTACTCCCGAAGGTCCTGCAAAAGCTGCAGAGACGCCTTCTATGTACTTCCGTATCTCCTCCAACCCGTATCCCGTCCTTCCGCTTACGGAAATGAACGGATACAGGGGTTCGTAGACGGCGCGCAGTTCGTTCAGTACTTCTTCTTCCGCCTCGTCTGCCTTATTGACACATATCACCGAATCGGCTCCTGAATTTTCGGCCATTACTAAAAGCCTGTCTATGATTTCCATATTCGGAGCCGGCCTTGACGCTGTCACCACGATGATAAACCTGTCCACGTTGGATACGGGAGGTCTGAGAAAATGGTTCTTCCGCGGATACACGGACTCGATTACCGAATCTCCGTCGTCTCTGACCTGAAGCTTTACCCTGTCGCCTACAGAGAGTATGAATCTATCCTTCTTAAATTTTCCTCGCCCTTTTGCCTGAAATATGCCGTCAGCGGTTTTTACACAGTAAAAACCGCCGATGCCTTTAATTATTATTCCATCCATTAAGGACTTCCCGTCTACTCAGAGGATGAAGTGTCGTCTGAATTCGCGTCTGTTCCCGTATCACTTCCTCCGCTGTCAGCAGCTCCGCTCCCATCAGTATCTGAGCTATCAGACTGGGCGGGAGACTTGGCTATGACTACGTTCACCTTCGTGCCCGCGGCGAGCTCCATTCCCTGCTGATACTGCTGCTCCATTATGGTTCCGGCAGTGTAGAGATTACTTTCGGCATAGGTAACGCTGCCCAGAACCAGTCCCCGTTCATTAAGGGCGGCCTCAGCCTCATCCACAGTCATTCCCAAGAGCAGAGGCATGGTAGGTGCAGCCTCACCCTTGCTTACCACTATGTTTACGGCAGTACCCAGCTCAGCTTCCGTCCCCGGACTCGGATCCTGAGACATTATGTAACCTTCCGCGTATTCGGAGCTGTTGTCTTCGGTTACGGAGCCGAGGGTAAATCCGTGTTCTTCGAGAAGATCAGATATGGTAGTCCTATTGTACGCCTCTCCCAGCAGGCTGGGCACCAAACCGCTTTCAGCGCTGACGCTGATATCTACCGTAACTGTAGCTCCCTCTTTGACCTTTACTCCTTCCACCGGCGACTGAGAGACCACGAGACCGGGATCCACTTCCTCTGTCTCCACTTCTTTTCCTATTTCGATCTCAAGACCAATCGCCTCCAGCTCCTCTTTCGCTTCTTCATAGGTCATATCGAGAAGGTTAGGCACCTCCACCTCAGACTTTCCGCCGATGAATCCGAGAGCGTAAAGACCGCCCAGCACGGCAGCGATGACCACTACAGCGATGACTGTACCGATGATTATCATCTTCTTTTTCTTATTCTTAGCGTCGGAGGAGGATTCCTTACTTTCCCCTGCGATCTTGGCCAACTCGTCCTCGGTATTTACCGGTATATTCACCATAGTCTGTCCCGTTCCGGTTCCTGTGAAAACACTGTCCCCCACCCGGCTTGAAACGAACTCTATGTTGCTCAGGTCAGTCAGCATCTCGTCAGCGCTGGCATATCTGTTGGACTGGTACTTATCGGCAGCCTTCAAAACTATCCGATCCAGAGCCGGAGGTATACCCGGCACCAGCTTGGAAGGAGGCGTTATATCGTTGTTTATATGCATAAGGGCTATCTGCACCGGATTATCTCCGTCGAAAGGCACCTTCCCCGTCAGCATCTCATGAAGGACTATACCTAAAGAGTATATGTCAGACCTCTCGTCCACATACGAGCCTCTGGCCTGCTCCGGTGAGAAATAGTGTACCGAACCTATTATCTTGTTGGTATCCGCCACCATAGTGGAGCTGCTGACAGCTCTCGCTATACCGAAATCAGTCAGCTTCGCAATGCCGTCTGTGGTTATCAGTATGTTGTGAGGCTTTACGTCTCTGTGTATGATATTATGTTTATGAGCCAGACTGAGAGCGGACGCCACCTGCTTCGTTATCTCTATGGCCGTTTTATAGTTCAGCGGTCCCTTTTCCTCTATGATATCACTGAGGGGTCTGCCGTCCACCAGCTCCATGACTATGAAGTGGATGCTTCCTTCCGCGCCCACATCGTATACTCCTACTATGTTAGGATGCTGGAGCCCGGCGGCCGCCTGCGACTCCCTGTTGAAGCTCTCTATAAACTGAGCGTCCTTAGTAAACTCCGGCCTCAAGATCTTTATGGCTATATATCTGTTAAGCAGCCTGTCCCGCCCTTTATACACTACGGCCATACCGCCTTCGCCGATCTTCTCTACCAGCTCGTATCTTCCCGCAAGTAATTTACTCATAGATATCTTCCTCCGTAATCCTGATACATATCGCCGTGATGTTATCACTTCCGCCGTTGAGATTAGCCGTTGCAACCAGCTCTGTGCAGATTTCAGACATGATGCTGTCATTGGTCAAATGTCTTATAAGCTCGGGCTCTGTGACCTCCGCGTACAAGCCGTCGGTGCAAATCAGCACTATATCGCCCTTTTCTATTCTTACACTGAAAAAATCCGGTTCAACTACGTCATCAGCCCCCAAGGCTCTGGTGATCATAGTCTTATCTTCCCTCTCCATGGCTTCATCTCGTGTAATTAAGCCTGCCTTAACCAGGGTGTTAACGTAAGTATGATCCTCCGTAATCTGTTCCAGCCTGTTGTCACGGAGTATGTAAGCCCTGCTGTCCCCGACGTTTACTATATACAGCGAATTATCTCTGTTGTACGGGATGAAGGCTGCGACCACCGTCGTCGCCATTCCCCTGTTTTTCTCATGGCATTTTGCCACATCGCGTACTCTCCGATTGGCGTCGGAAATGCAAGCCAGAAAGTACTCTCTGATTTCTTCCTCCGTGGTCAGATCGTCCACCGGATGATTTTCCACGAAATTAGCTATGGAATTGACCGCTGTCCGGCTTGCGATTTCTCCGGAGCGATTTCCGCCTACTCCATCAGCGACTATGAAGACTCGATCATTTTTCATCACAAAGAAAGCGTCTTCGTTATTGCTTCTCCTGATGCCCTTATCGGTTCTGAAACCTACTTCCACCGAAAGCTTCTCCTTTCCCTAATCATCACATTCTTCTCCTCATAAGAGCCATGAAGAATCCGTCAGGGCCGTTCTCTTCCGGGAACAGCTGCTTCGTCTCCAACAGATTAAAGCTTTTGTTTTTCTGAAGGAACTTGCCCACTACGTCAGCATTTTCATGTCTGTTTATGGTGCAGGTACTGTAGAGCAGCCTTCCGCCCGGCTTGACGTACATAGCGGCGCTTTCCAGTATCCTCAGCTGCTTCTCCGCCAAAGACCTTCCCTTATCCGGGATGTCCCTAAGCTTTATCTCCGGCTTTCTCCTGACCACGCCCAGACCTGTACACGGAACATCAGCGAGGACACAGTCAGCAATACCGACCAGCTCTTCCCTCACCTCCTCGCTGTCTGCCTTCTCGGCTCTGATCATGTCTATACCCAGTCTGCAGGCTCCTCTCTCTATGAGCTCTATCTTATGGCGGTGAATATCCATGGCGTATATAACGCCTCGGTTCTCCATCATCTCAGCCATGGCGAAGGATTTTCCGCCGGGAGCGGCGCATACGTCCACCACCGTCATTCCGGGCATCGGGGACAGGATCTCCGCTGCCATCAAGGCCCCTTCGTCCTGAACGCTGAACTTTCCTTCCGAAAACAGCTTCGAATCTAAAATTCCGCTTCCTTTCACCTTCATGCTGACTCCTCTTTCGGAATTCTTACCCTGACATACGGAAAAGCCCTCCTCCTTCAGTTCTTCGGTAAGTCTTTTCGGAGTCGTCTTAAGGGTATTCACCCTTATGTAAAGAGGGGGAGTAACGTTTCCTTCCTTCAGCAGGCTTTCCGTCTTTTCAATCCCCCACTGATCAAGCCACATATCCACTATCCACCTCGCATAGGAATATCTGACCGACAGATACTCAGCCGTGTCCTTTTCTCTATCAGGATAAGGAAAATTTTCCTTCAGGTCAAGGTAATTTCTAAGAACTCCGTTGATGAAGCCATCCCTTCCGGGCGCTACTCTTCCGGCCAGCTTAACGGTCTCACTGACTGCGGCGTAGTCCGGAACGGAGTTAATAAACCGGATCTGACAGATTCCCAATCTCAGAAGACACAAAGGCTCAGGCTTAACGCTTCTGATTCCCTTTTTCACAAGCCTGTCTATGGCGTAATCGATGTAAATGCGGTTCTCCGTAACGGCGTAAACCATCTCTCTGACAAAAGCAGGAGAATCCGGATTCTCAAGGGCCAGTATCCTGTTGAGGACTATGTTGGAATAGGCGTTTTCCTTCTCCATTTCAAAGAGAACCTTGTATGCTGTCTTTCTATTATTGTCCATATGCGTCCTCCGGAACTGAGACCTACTCATCCCCTATATTTTATTGCAATATTCGGCCGATTTCAATCCTGTTTCCGCGCAAAAAAGCATCTACCCCCATTTTTTTCTTGCCCGGCGCCTGTATCACCTTCACACGCAGAACCCCTCGACAAAATCCTATATCGATTCCCTCAGGGCCGACGCCCAAGATCTTTCCCGGATCACATACCTGATCCGATCTGATTGCCTCAGCCGCCCATACCTTAAGCCTTACTCCGTCCATATCGAAATACGTCCCCGGCCACGGATCGAAGGCTCTTACCTTTCTCTCCGCTTCCTCCGCTGTTTCTCCGGTAAAGTCAAGCTTTCCGTCCTCTTTCCTTATCATGCCGGCATAGGATGCAAGCTTGTCGTCCTGCTTTTCCGGTGCCAGCTTTCCTTCTTCTATGAGGGGCAAAGTCTTGACGATGAGCTCCGCTCCAACCCGGGAAAGCTCATCCATCAGTTCAGATGCGGTCTTTTTATTCACGGGAACCGACGCCTTTGTCAGCATGTCCCCCGTGTCAAGACCCTCTGCCATCTGCATTATGGTAACTCCCGTCTCTTCATCTCCTGCCAGTATAGCGTGTTGAACCGGAGAAGCTCCCCGGAACCTGGGGAGAATAGATCCGTGGATATTGACGCATCCGTACCTAGGCAGGTTCAGGATCTCTGCGGGCAGTATCTGACCGTATGCCGCCACTATTATAATGTCGGGATCGTACTCCCTCAGAGCCGTCAGGGATTCTTCGTCTCCTTTAAGCCTTACAGGCTGAATCACTTTAATCCCAAGGCTTTCCGCCGCTTCCTTCACCGGTGAGGGAATTACCTTCTTTCCCCGGTTCCTCTCTCTGTCCGGCTGAGTGAAGACCATTCCTACCGTATAACCGGCTTCTGTGAGAGCATATAGAGGTTTAACGGCAAAATCAGGAGTTCCCATGTATACTATCTTCATATCGTATACCGCCGTCCTTTACTCTTCTTCGTCTTCCTGCGGCTCTCTCACGTTAGTCGCCTTATCTATATACAGAACTCCGTCCAGATGGTCATACTCGTGACACATCACGACGGCGTCAAAACCTTCAAATTCATATTCCTGTTCGTTGCCGTCCAGATCCAGAGCTTTGATCCTTATCCTTTCCGGTCTCTCCACAGTTCCGCAAAGACCCGGGATCGAAAGACACGCTTCATCTCCGGTCTGGCTGCCTTCCTTTTCCATTATTACAGGATTTATCATGAAATAAACTCTGTCAGGCTCCGGCTCCGCTACGAACATTCTCCTCATTACTCCAACCTGAGGTGCCGCGATGCCTGCACCCATTGCATTTCTCATCGTTTCCAGCATGTCCTCCATGGTCATCCTGATGTGGTCGTTCACTTCGGTGATCTCTCTGCACTTTTTCCTTAAAATCGGATCTCCTTCTGTTACAACCTTTCTTATCGCCATTTTACTAATTCTCCTCCTTATACGTTTCCGTACGGGTTAATATCTATGGAAAGAGGGCGCAGCTTTTTAGACGCCATGTTATCCGACAAAAGGCTCAGATAGTACACGTATCTGTTTCTCTCCTTCTTGGGACACTTTACCAGAATCCGGTACGTCTGTCCTTTAGAGAGCTTAGGCCCTCTGGGTTCTCTGGGTCCGAAAATGCCGCCCCCTGATCCCTCCAATCCCCTTTTCTTCAGGAATCGGACTACAGCCTCAGCCTGATCCAATGCCGTCTTTCGATCATCGCTAAAAGTATCCACCGCTATTATATCTGTAAACGGTGGGTATTTCATGATCCTTCTCTCCATGATCTCACCACGGTAAAATCCCTCGTAATCGTATTTGGCGGCTGAACGCACGGCAAAACTGCCCGGATCCGTGGTCTGCACCACTACTCTCCCGTCTCCTTCGCCTCTTCCGGCTCTTCCTGCTACCTGGGTTATCAGCTGGAACGTTCTCTCTGATGACCGGTAGTCGGGTATATTCAGGCTCACGTCGGCGTCGATTACCCCTACGAGCCCTACGTTTTTAAAGTCCAACCCCTTAGCTACGATTTGCGTTCCTATCAGTATATCGGTCTTACCCCTTCCGAAATCATTAAGGATCCTTCCTATATTCCTTCTGTCCGCAGCGGTGTCCAGATCCAGTCTTTCTATTCCCGCCTCAGGGAACATCTCTCCTATCTGTTCGGAAACCTTTTCGGTTCCCTTACCGCTGTACCTGAGCTTCCCTCCGCATTCCGGACACTTTTCCCCTGCGGAAAACCTTCTGCCGCAGTAATGACATATCGCCGCGTCTTCAGTCTTATGATATGTGAGGGATATCCCGCACCGGGGGCACTTTTGCACGGCGCCGCATTCCTCACAGAAGATGTAAGGTGAATATCCCCGTCTGTTCAAAAATAAGATCACCTGCCGGCCATCCTCGAGGGACTGTTTCACGAGACCGTAAAGTCTTCTGCTGACGGAGGTCAGGTTGCCTGCCCGAATCTCGTCCTTCATGTCCACAATCTCTATCTCCGGCATAGGACTTTCGTTGTACCTCTCCTTCAAGGCGAGAAGCCGATAAATCCCTTCCTCCGCCCTGTAATAGGATACTATGGACGGCGTGGCGCTTCCTGCAATGAGCACTCCGTTATAGGCCATGAGCCTTTTCACGGCTATATCCACCGCCTCGTACTTAGGGGTCATATCCGACTTATAGGTGGACTCGTGCTCCTCATCCATGACTATAAGTCCTATGTTCTCAGCAGGAGCGAAGACGGCCATTCTTGCCCCTATGATTATATCCGCCTCTCCCCTTCTAATTCGGGTCCACTCATCAAACCGCTCCCTGCCGGTAAGTCTGCTGTGGAGGATAGCTATCCGCTCCTCTCCGAATCGTCCGATGAACCTGTCCGTTATCTGTCTGGCAAGAGCTATCTCGGGCACCAGAACGATAACCTTTCTGCCCAGGCTCAGAGTCTTCTCAGCAGCCTCCATGTACACCTCTGTCTTTCCGCTTCCCGTGACGCCGAAAAGCAAAAAGTTCTCCTGCCTTCTATGCTCCAGGCTCTCATATATTGCCTTAAGAGCCTGTTCCTGTTCCCCTGTAAGACGGGATATATTCCGAGGTTCCCCCATTTCATCCTTAAGGGGCTTCTTCTCCTTCCCCGGCTTAGGCGGCTTCCCTGACGGGACAAAGCAGCGCACCGCGTCGATGTACTTCACCGCATACCTCTGTCTCATCCACACACAGGTATCCACCATCTCCGGAGTAAGAGAGATGTCTGCATTTACAGATAATATATCTTTAACCTTGGAATGGTCTAAGGAAAGAGCAACATCGTCCTGAAAGACGTAAGCGTTCCTCTCTCCTTCCCCTTTTCCGAACGTGACCTTAACAACATCTCCTACCTTGACCTGATCAGGCGCCCTGTACGTGTACAGGGCATCTGTATGTCTGGATCTGTTGTCGACCACCACATTTACGTACTTCATACTTCTGAAAGGCCTCAGATCTCGTTCCTCTTACAGGAGGAATATTCCGCACTTACGGCACTCCTCTATCATATCTTCAGGCCATACGCTTGCCTGTACCTCACCGATATGGGCTTTTCTCAGGAAGTACATGCAGAGTCTGCTCTGACCGATACCTCCTCCTATGGACAGAGGAAGCTCTCCGTCTAATATAGCCTTCTGGAACGGCAATTCTCTCCTGTCGTCAGCTCCCGCCGCGGTAAGCTGTCTGTCCATGGCGTCGGCGTCCACTCTGATTCCCATGGATGAAATCTCGAAGGCGCCTTGCAGAACATCGCTCCAGAGTATGATATCTCCGTTCAGCTCCCAGTCGTCGTAGTCCGGAGATCTTCCGTCGTGTTTTTCGCCTGACTTTAAAGGGCCTCCTATCTTTTCGATAAATACAGCTCCGTGAGCCTTGCAGATGAGATCCTCTCTTTCCTTAGGCGTCTTGTCCGGATAGAGGTCCTCCAGCTCCTGGGTGGTTATGAAGAAGATCTCGTTAGGTATCTCTGTCTGGATGTCCCTGTAGAGTCTGTTCACATAGTCTCCCAAGTTCTTTATAGCGTTATATATAGTCACTACGGTCTCGTGAAGATACTCTGTGGTTCTCTGCTCTTTGGTTATAACTTTTTCCCAGTCCCACTGATCCACGTATACGGAATGGAGGTTATCGACCTCCTCGTCACGCCTGATAGCGTTCATATCCGTATATATGCCGTGACCCGGCTTTATACCGTATTTTCCCAGCGCCATTCTCTTCCACTTGGCCAAGGACTGAACTACTTCCGCTTTCCTCTCCTCCATGTCTTTAAGAGTGAACTCTACTCTTCTCTCGACGCCGTTCAAGTTATCGTTAAGCCCCGTCTCCGGCAAGACGAAAAGGGGAGCTGATACGCGCCTTAAGCTCAGGCCGTAAGCCAGTTCCTGCTGGAAGAAATCCTTAATCTTCTTGATGGCCCTCTGGGTTTCCAAGGGGTCGATTACGGATCTGTAGTTTTCCGGTTTGATTAACTGTGACATAGTTTTTTCCTCCTTAAAGATTTATTAGATTAAGATGGTCATTCTCCTGAAAATTCACATCCGCAGAAATTTTGCCTGTAGAGATTATACTCTCTGGACAGCTGCACGCTTCTCTGAAAGCCTGCTTTCTTCTTGAAATCCATGTCGAGAAATTCCACCTTATATCTTATCGCCATTCTGTTCCCAATTTCGGAGATGACGTCGTAATCCTTATGCGGACTTACGGTAAGGGTCGTGGTAAAGTATCTGAAGGCCATTTCCGACGCTGTCCTGGCGGTCTCCTCCAGTCTCATGGAAAAGCATACCACGCATCGTTTTCCCCCTTCAGGCTCATCGGCCAAGGGCGATGCCTTTTCAAGATAGTTCTCCGGATCGTACCTTCCCTCCATGAACCTTATCTTGGAAACGCAGTTACCGGAACCATTGTATTCGTCTATGAACCTTATCTGCTCGTCCCGTCTCTTAATGTATTCCCTGTTATCCGTGATACAGGGATTATAGTAGAAAACTGTTATCTCATAATCAGCTGCCAGCCTTTCGATCACCGACGTGCTGCACGGACCGCAGCAGCTGTGGAGGAGAAGTGAAGGTCTAAGGCTTTCCCTCCCCGCATTAAGAAGAGACCCTGAAATATCTTCCGGACAATGGTAGCCTTGGTTACATCCTGCGCCAACTGTCTTTTTTTCCCTCATCTGACGCCTCCCGAATTCACGATGGAACATTAAAAAATAATTTATAAATTATACCACAATATGGAGGTGATTGAAATACCGACGCTTCCGTTTTACCAAAAAATTTCAAAAAAAGCAGCCCTATCTGTCAAACGCCCTATTATCGGCAAATATACGTTAAATATTTTTAATTTTAATTGTAATTATTCCGATGTTGCGATATGCTGGATTCATATAAGCAGCCCTCGAATCAGGAGGCATGTAAAGATGGAATATTTAACTGTTACACAGGCGGCGGAAAAATGTGGCATCTCTACCCGTCGTGTTCGTTTGCTTTGTGCCGATGGTGAAATTGCAGGAGTTATCCGCAAAGGAAAATTCTATATGATACCTGCGGAAACAGAAAAAAACATTGGATAAACGAAAACCTCCTAACAAAAGCAAACGGGGCAGATTTACGTATATACTCACTGAAATCGATATTAAAAAAATCAAGCTTGACGTTAGGCGTCCCCTTACGGCAAGCGAAACACAGCGTTTGCGCAATGACTTTATTGTTGACTTCACCTATAATTCAAACGCTGACGAAGGCAACACCCTCACTTTGAAAAAGAACGCTATGGCGCCTAAAGGAATGGCTGTAGGCCGCAAACCCTGTTGTGATGTTTTTGACGCATTTTATCGTGACGGCAAACCGGACTATATGGTGTTACTTGCTGCAAAGTATGTGAACGAACGCCTTGATCCATATTTAGAAAAAGAAAGAAGCGACGAGATGATATATATATCAGGAAACACTCCTAAAGCATACTATCCCCTAAATGTATATCTGAGAAATAAATTCGGTAAAAAGATGATAAAGCTTTCCATAGACGGCGGCTTCACCTGTCCTAACAGAGACGGAAGATCCGGTACAGGAGGGTGTATATTCTGCTCAGACTCCGGAAGCGGCGAATTCGCCTCCCATATAGAAGACCAGATAAGGCTTCTCTCGGAAAAGTGGCCCGATGCCGGATATCTGGCTTATTTCCAGAACCATTCCAACACCTATGGACCGGTAGAAGATCTGAGATATAAGTATGAAAAAGCTCTGTCCCACCCTCTCATCGAAGGCATTGCCATAGCCACACGGCCGGACTGCCTGCCTGAGGAGGTTCTGGAGCTTCTGTCGGAGATCGGAGAGAACCACTTCATGTGGGTAGAGCTGGGACTTCAGACCATTCACGGCAAAACAGCCGAAGACATAAACAGGTGCTATGATCTGAGCGTCTTTGACAGAGCCGTGGACGAGCTGAAAAAGCGTAACATAAAAACTGTAGTTCACCTGATACTTGGACTTCCCGGAGAGACTAAGGCACATATGGAGCAGTCTGTCAGATACGTATGCGAAAAAGGCGTCTGGGGACTGAAGCTTCATCTTCTCAACGTGATTCGGAAAACTGCCCTTGAAAGAAAATATCCGGACTACGTACCATTCCATAGTCCGGAGGAATATATAAATCTGGTATGCGATCTTCTGGAGATCATCCCGCCGGACATGGTAATCCACAGGCTTACGGGGGACGTTCCCAGAAAGCTTCTCGTTTCTCCTCAGTGGAGTTATCGAAAACGCACCATACTCAACGGCATCGACGCCGAAATGAAGCGGAGAGCATCGTTCCAGGGGTGTCGCCTTTAGTTTCCGTCCTTTTCGGCAACTTCCATAACCGCTTTGGCAACATTTCTCACCACTGCCGGATCAAAAGCATCAGGCAGGACGTAATCAGGGGCAAGCTCCTGATCCGTCACACAGGAAGCTATGGCTCTCGCCGCCGCTTCCTTCATATCCTCTGTTATCCTGCGCGCTCCTGCGTCAAGGGCTCCTCTGAATATCCCGGGGAAAGCCAAGACATTGTTCACCTGATTGGGAAAATCCGATCTGCCCGTTCCCACGACAGCGGCTCCGGCAGCCTTTGCCCGATCCGGCATGATCTCAGGTATCGGATTGGCCATAACGAACACGATAGGGTCTTTCGCCATGGATCCTATCATATCCTCTGTTACCACACCGGGTTTAGAAACGCCTATCAGTATATCTGCGTCTTTCACGGCGTCGGCAAGAGTTCCCCGAATCCCTTCCTTATTGGTGATCTCAGCCATCCTCTGCTGCTCGCTGTTGTTATACGGGGCGCCGTCATATATGGTTCCCTTGCTGCCGCAGAGGATTACCTCTCCGAATCCCATCCTCAGGATCATCCTTGCTATGGATATTCCCGCTGAACCTGCACCGCTTATGGCGATCTTCAGATTTTCCGGTTTTCTTCCCGTCAGCTTAACAGCGTTAAGGAGACCTGCGCCGGTTATAATAGCGGTCCCATGCTGATCGTCGTGGAACACCGGAATATCGCACTCCTCTATAAGCCTTCTTTCGATCTCGAAGCATCTCGGCGCGCTGATATCCTCCAGGTTTATGCCGCCAAAGCTCTTGGATATATTTCTGACAGTCCTTACAATCTCATCAGTGTCCTTCGTGTCCACACAGATAGGTATGGCGTCTATACCGGCGAAAGTCTTAAACAGAGCGCATTTTCCTTCCATGACCGGCATTCCCGCCGACGGTCCTATGTCGCCCAGCCCTAAGATTGCCGTTCCATCGGTTATTACGGCCACCGTGTTACCCTTGCCGGTATAAGTGTACGCCAGGCTCTCGTCCTTGCTTATCTCCAGACAAGGCTCCGCCACTCCGGGAGTGTAGGCTATAGCCAACTCCTCCCTGTCCCTTATAGGTGCCTTTGACTCTACCGACAGCTTACCTCTCCATTCAGCATGCTTTTTCAGCGCAAGCTCTCTCTTATCCATGTTCAGATCGTCCTTTCATGTAGTAATCTAAAGAGCTTCAGACTCGTTAATATTCTATCATCATTTAAAGCTTTTCTCTCTTTGACCCTAGCTCAACCCTAACGCCTCGAACAGAGGGCAGATCGCCAGAGGAAGGAACATAGCCGGCATATAGTTCAAGATCTTCAGCTTATAGTCTAAAACCAGATTGAATCCCAAAGCTATTATGAGAATAGAACCGGCACAGCTCATTTCATTTACGACCCAATCCGTCAGCAGCGGGGACGCCGCTTCGGCTATGAGAACGATGCCCCCTTCCAGAATGAGCACCGTGATGCACGCGAATATAACGCCCATTCCCATAGAAGCGGACAGCACTACGGCTGAGATGGTGTCCATGACAGATTTTGTCAATAAAAGAGTGTTGTCTCCGTTTATTCCGGCATCCAGTGCGCCCACTATGGTCATGGCACCTACGCACATTAAAAGGCTGGCCGTTATAAAACCTTTCGCGAAATTGCCTCGGTTAAACTTCTCTTCAACCCTGTAAGCGAACCTGTCGAATCTATCTTCTATCTTAAGGCTCTCTCCGATGGTGGCTCCGATTACCATGGACAAAATGAGAACTATGGTATTTTCCCCGGCTAAAGCGCCTGAAAACCCTATATATAGTGTACAGAGTCCTATCCCTTTCATTATTACGCCGCTGAAGGAATCCGGTATAGCCTTCTTAGCCAACAGGCCTACTCCCGAACCTATGATTATTCCTATAAAATTCGCTAAAACTCCAATCATGGACTGTCCTCCGTTTTCATATCCTTACGTTAAAATGCCGAAAATTATTCTACCACAAAAGCGCGCCATTTTCCATGGATTATGTTAAAATGTGACTGAACAGAAACCATAAAGGGTAACGGCTTTTTACCATCGAGATAAAAAGTCAATAGGAGGTGTTAACATGATATTAGGCCGTGAAAAATGCAGCTTTCTCCATCTTCCTACGCCGATAGATTATTTGAAAAACGTATCCGGGGATCTGGGGATAAATCTCTATCTTAAGAGAGACGATCTGACCGGCTTGGGTGTAGGCGGAAATAAGCTGAGAAAGCTGGAGTATCTTCTCAAGGACGCTAAGGAAAAAGGCGCTACCATGCTCCTTACCGTCGGAGGCGCCCAGACTAACCACGGCAGACTTACCGCGGCTGTGGCTGCCAAGCACGGCATGAAGGCCGCCATCGTAGCCGTAGACCCTTATCCGGGCGAGATCTCAGCTAACCTTCTTCTCGACGGCATAATGGGATGCAATGTGTACCTGGTTAAAAACGACGGTTCCCGCTCTTCCTCGGAGATAGAAGCTGATGCCGTAAAGAAGGTTACCGAATTGTGGGAATCTAAAGGCGAGAAGGTATACTTCATTCCTACGGGCGGCTCCAACGAGATCGGAATGCTGGGATATTATGAATGCGCCATGGAACTGGCAGACCAGATAAAGGCCATGGAGCTTTCCGACGTGCGAGTAGTGTCCACTGTGGGAAGCTTCGGAACATACATGGGACTTGCCGTAGGAAAAAAGCTTGAGGATCTTCCATTCAGGCTCACCGGTATAGGAATCTCCCCTAAGGCCGAGGGATTAAAGAACTACGCCGCCGCTTACTATGAGAGGATACGGGATTTCTACGATCTGAAGGCAGATATGGGTCCTGATGACTTTGACGTTACCGGCGACTATGACAGAGGCGCATACAATAACCCTGTAAAGGAAGTAAGAGAAGCCATCTATTATATGGGACGCCGCGAAGCCATTATACTGGATCCCTGCTACACGGGGAAGACCTTCGCAGGTATATGTGAAATGGTTAAGGAAGGTAAGATTAAAAAGGGTGAAAATGTAGTAATGCTTCACACCGGCGGACTTCCCGGAATCTACACCAAGCACCACCGGGTAGAGTTGGAAAAT
Organism: uncultured Oscillospiraceae bacterium; assembly: GCA_964442135.1. Lineage (GTDB taxonomy): Bacteria > Bacillota > Clostridia > Peptostreptococcales > Anaerovoracaceae > Avanaerovorax. The sequence goes on along the minus strand of CAYTYN010000009.1, from coordinate 14,660 downwards.
GAACTTTCCGGATACATCCACATAGAGTAGAAGTAACCTATGGATACTAAAAGCCTCTGCAGCTTACGGAACGTCCCTTCCTGCGGAGGCTTTTCACTGAATGCGTCCCTTCATTACGGCGACTGTCAGTCTATTTAAAATTCATATATGTTATAAAGCTTTTTTTAAATTCCTCGGAATCGGCGAGATTCACCGGCTCTATCCTCTCCTTCATCATCTCTATGTCCCTGTCTGTTATTTCTCCAAAGGCGTACTTCACAGTTCCGAGAAGGGACGTGTTCCCTACCGGTACACACCTGTCCCTAAGCAAAGGATTTATAAGTCCTATATGACAGCACTTTTCCGTATCCAGCTTTTTTCCGAACCCTCCCGCTATCCAGAGGCTGTCCAGATCATCGGGGTGAATGCCGCCCATATCCAGCAGGGTCTCCATGCCGGCTCTTATAGCGCCTTTGGCTAACTGTACCTGTCTTATGTCTTCCTGAGTTACGGTCACCTTTGGACAAAGGCTGTAACTCCCGTCGTACGCCTCATCCATATTACCGTTTTCATCCATGATGCCGTTTTTTAAAAATTCGCTTACGGCCTCCACTATTCCGGTTCCGCATATGGACAAGCCTTCTCCTCCACCTGCAACGGAAACATCTGTCAACCTGCCTATTATCCTTACCGACGATACGGCGCCCTTCCTCGCCGGGCTTCCGCAGGAAATATTGCCCCCTTCAAGAGCCGGACCTGCCGCTGTTCCGGCAGATAATATCCTGTCTCTGTTTCCCACGGCCATTTCCCCGTTAGTCCCCATATCTATGAAGCCCCTCAGCCTGTCAGACTGAAAAGCGCCGGAGGCTATGATTCCTATGAGAACATCTCCCCCTATGAATGCGCTGACGCAAGGCAGGATTGTGTATCCGTCAGACACTATGAAATCTGTGGTAAACGTCTCATAAGGGGCGGATCCCAGTCCGGCGACGGGAACACCGGCGAATATGTGGCTCATGACAGTATTTCCGGCCATGTATACGGGGATATCCGAATCGGTCTCTATCTCTATTCCGCCCTCTTTTCCCTTTGTCAGCAGAGCTTCCTTCAGCTTCCTCACATCTTCTCCGGCCAAAGCCCTAAGCTCCTCCCCCTTACCATCAGCGCAGGCTGAAAGTCTTGAGATCGTGTCGGCTCCATATTTTCTCTGGCTGTTTGCCCTCGTTTCCCGGGCAAGAACGTATTTATTCCTTACATCAACTAAAGCGGCGGCGACAGTAGTCGTTCCCAGATCTACGCAAAGGGCCAGATCCTCAGCCTTTGTCCTTCCCGATATCCTGATATATTCCGCTTCTGAAAGGCCTTCCCCAAAGATATCCTCTTCATCCTCCTCAGGCACACAGGCCGTAACATCTCCCAACGGAAAAAAGGAACAGGTCTTTATCTGCTCCTCGTTAACATACACCGTGCATTTTCCGCAGACCCCTTGTCCTCCGCAATCCGGGCTCACGCAAGCTCCCGCTTTCTGTAGAAGCTCCAGCAGCGACAATTTGCCGTCGCAGTTTTTAAATGTGTATTCTTTCAACACTATAATCCTCTGTAATCCTTGTGCTCGGCTTTAACCTTGGCCAGAAGCTCTTCATCCCCGTAAAGTCTCAGTACCAAAATAGTCATAAATTTAGCGGAGTTCTCTATGGCCTTATGAGTGTTCTCCCCTGTCATAGCCTTGGCGAATTCATGTGTGTGGCAGCCTTCCTTACAGCCTATTCCTGCCACAGGATGAAAGGCCGGGCATATATAGTCTACATTTCCTATATCCGAAGATCCGGTCATACCCGCCGTATCGTCGTACTCCAGACCTAACTCCTCGAAGGTCTCATCCATTATCCTCTGCCTCAGCTCGCTGACGTAGAGATCGTGGAAAGGTATACCCACAGGAAACAGCTCCACTTCCGTCTTCGTCGCCATAGCCGCAGCCCTGGCGCAATCTTTCACCCACTCGGTTATTCCGTTTAGATCAGCTCTCTTAGGAGCCCTCGTGATAAATTCAACTTCGGTAAAGTCAGGAACTACGTTAGAGGCCTGTCCGCCGTCTTTAATTATACCATGCATCCTCGCTTCCTGCAAAATATGCTGTCTCATCATATCTGTCGCGTCAAAGAAAAGTCTTGCAGCATTGAGGGCATTTCTTCCCATGGTAGGAGCCGCAGCCGCATGGGCAGGAGCCCCGTGGAATTTAATGCCTATGCCGTCGAGAGCTATAAAGTCTACTTTTGAGCAGTTTACAGGTCCCATGTGCACCATTATGGCGAAATCATATTTATCGAACAGTCCTTTATCCACCATTATGCCTTTGCAGCCTTCGATTTCTTCATCCGGGGTTCCTATGATATCGACGCCGAAGTCCAGCTTCTCCTTTATGTCGTTAAAGGCCAATGCCGTAAGGACGCTGGCACTGCCGCTGGCGCAGTGACCGCACCCATGACCCATGCCTTTCAGAGCATCGTACTCGGCGAGAATCGCCACTCTCTTTTCCTTTTCAGGATTGATTCGACCTATATAGGCTGTCGGCATGTCTGCGAAAGGATATTCAGTCTCTATGCCGTACTTCCTGAGAAGCTCCACCATAGCCTTAGAGCTGTTAAACTCCTGACTTCCCAGTTCCGGATTCTCCGCCATATAATCGTTCAGCTCTATGGCCTCGCTCAGGTGATTGGCTATTTTTTTGATAGTTTCTATCTTCAACTCTTTTCCTGACATTGTTTTCTACTCCTAAAAATATATGCCGGAGGGCAGTTCCCTCCGGTCAATTGAGATCATATGCCATCGGTTAAAACGGACCGTAGTTAATCTGCACTGCTATGAAGATAAATATTATCTGCAGTAAGAATAATATACCGAACAGAGGCAGGAAGAATTTGTACCATTTCCCCAGAGGAACCTTAGCAATACCGCAAAGTATAGCACAGGTTGCCGTAGGCCAGAGAAGATTGGAGAATCCGTCTCCGAACTGGTATGCGAGAACTGCTATCTGCCTGTTCACCTCTGTAAGATCTGCCAGCGGCACCATTATAGGCATGATTGCTGTAGCCTGTCCCGAACCTGACGGAATGAAGAAGTTTATTATGTTCTGAATAACAAGCATGATCTCCGCTGTCGCCCAAGACGGAAGTCCTTCCATGAATGAACTCATGGCATAGATGATAGTGTGTATGATCTGTCCGTGAGTCATGATAATGAGTATGGTTCTGGAAAGACCCACTACTACCAGAGCCATGGACATTTCGGATACAGACTGAATCAGATCCTTACAGATCTGTTCAGGTCCCCGCCTTGCGATAAGTCCGTTTACGATACCGGATATGATGAATACTGCGGACATCTCATTTATAAACCATCCGAAGTTAAGTGATCCTACTACGATGCATGCGACAGTTACCAGCATGCCGCACATGATTATCTTATGTTTTGTGGTGAATGCCATGTCGGCATCTCTCTCGACTTTAAACGCCGAGAAGTCCATGCCGTATACCAAACTCTTCGTAGGATCCTTTTTTACCTTGTTGGCGTATCTCATAACGAAGAATATTGATGTCCCTACGAATACTATGAATACGCACCATCTTAAGATGAGTCCTGAAAATATAGGAAGCTCCGCAAAGGACTGCGCTATACCTATGGTAAACGGGTTAGTAGTAGCTGATGCAAAGCCTATTGCCACAGCCATACCGGACATACATATTCCGACTATAGCGTCATAGCCCATGGCTATGGCCAGAGCCACGAATATCGGCAGAAGTCCGTAAACCGTCTCCATTTCGCCATATGTGGAGCCTGCCAGCGCGAACACTAACATAACTATGGGAACGAATATCTTGCTGTCCTTCATCCTGCTGTTCAGGAGATTGTTTATCATTGCAGCGAATGCTCCCGATGCCAGGACCTCATATACCCAGAAGTATCCGAACAGAATGAGGAATATAATCTGGGCACCGTCTATAAAACCCTCCTGAATTGCCACGAACAGTCCGAAGAATCCTACCGGCGTCTGATCCACCGTGTGATAGCTCCCCTGTACTACCGTTTCATATCCTGTGGCTTCGTTTACAGCCATTTCGTAGGTTCCGGCGGGTATTATCCATGTGAGGACAGCTACCATCGCCGTCAAAATGAACAGCATCAAAACGCTGCTTGGAAATTGCAGTTTCTTCTTGTCATTTAGAGTCGGCATAACTTTTCCTTTCGATTTCGCAAGGAATTCACAGTCTATAAAGCGGACAGGTCAGGTACGCAGATCCACCTGTTCCCCTATATAAGAGTTCCTCGCTTCCATATGTTGTGACATCTATGCCGGCGTTCCTCATCTTCTGTGTAGTTGCAGGAATTCCGGCCATGATTATATACTAACCCGGTGTCACGCAAAGAACGTTGATTCTGGATTAACATCCTTCTTCGAACAATTATCAGAATCTCAATGACAGACAGCTAAGTCCTCCGTCCAGCTTTCTGTATTCGGACGTATCTACTGTCAATGTCTTATATCCCATATCCTGTACCGCCTTTAGAACTGCGGGATATCCGGCCGGTACTATGACTGTGTCGTTGACCCAGATGCAGTTAGCCGCATAGGCTTCCTCCTCAGGTATCACTGCCAGATTGTATTTCCGGAATTCCGGCTTGTCAACGAATTCACCTGATATCAGCATATTATTGTTTTCCAGATAATTGACGCCGGTTTTAAGGTGAAGTACCTTCTCCAGCTTCACCTCAGAACAGGTCATCCCGTGTCTTTCCAGTATTTCAGTGAGCTGACGGATACCCTCTTCATTGGTTCTGGCCGATCTTCCAACGTAGAAATGATCCCCCACCATCATTACGTCTCCACCCTCCAAGGTGCCCGGAGCCTTGATGTATTCGATATCTTCGTCTTTGAAAAATTTTCTGATGGCTCCAATAATTTCGTTCTTTTCCCCGTTCCTCGATTCCGCTCCCGGGTTGGTGATAATAGCACAGTTTTTCGTGATCAGAGCCGGGTCTTCTACGAAACACGAATCCGGATATCTCTCATCCGCCTCTAAAACAGTGACCTCTACTCCACACTGCTTGAGGGCTTCTATGTAAGCGTCATGTTGCTTAAGAGCCAGCTGATAATCAGGCTTTCCAAGCTCAGGACAGGAAGTGATGCCTTCCGCCATAGCTTTACACGGCCTTCTAACGATCACATTGTTAAATTTCTTCATCGGACTGATCCTCCTTAATAAATTGTCTGTGGCTTCAGAAAAGCCCGTCAATATATTGAATATAGTATATTATATATCAAATATGGTGTCAATAGATTTGGGAAATTTTAATTTTTGCGATAATTGAAATATGGTCCCAGACATGTTAAAATATTCGCAACTAATGGGATGGAGGTATGACTGATGAACAGATTTATGACTCTCAAGGATCACGTTTACGAATACATAGCGGAGCAGATTCACTACGGAAAGCTGCTCCCTGAGGAAAAGATAGACGAGAAGGTCATATGCGACGAGCTTAACATAAGCAGGACCCCCGTTCGGGAAGCCCTGATCCAGCTGGCTTCTGAAGGGATTCTAACCAATAATTCCAGGAAGGGATTCATAGTGACCACCCTCTCTGCCGAGGATCTCAAAGAACTGTATAACGTAATCGGACTTCTGGACGGAGCGGCCGCTTCCAAGGCATGCGAAAACCTTACGGAAGGCGACATTAAAGATATGGCCTTCTACGTCGACAGCATGGCTCTGGCCATAGACTCAGGTAATTTCGAGATGTATCAAAGACAGCAAAAGCTGTTTCACCAGGTGTACATAGATAAGTGCGGGAATTCAGTCATGATATCGACCATCGCATCCTTAAAGAATAAGCTGATAAGCACCAACTACGACAGAGACACTATCGCCCGCGTTCAGGAGGTTCTGCGCCGGACCAATGAAGAGCACAGGAGGATATTGGAGCTGTTCAGAGAGAAAAACGAGAACGGCCTGTTCGAGTACATATATTTAACTCACTGGCAGCCGGACTACGTGGAATACGAGCTTTTGGAAAGCGTTAGATCGAGATAGATTTTAAATTCGGGATCAGTATGCCCTACGGCAAAGCGGCCATAGAGGGTTGTATCATTTAAATACAGTCTGTGAGTTTAAAAAGCGAAATGATTATCTTGATTACCGGTGCATCTCACACAGGCAAAACCCTGTTAGCACAAAGACTTCTTGAAAAATACAAATATCCGTATCTGTCCATTGATCATTTGAAAATGGGACTGATTCGCAACGGAAATACGCAGCTTACACCTGTGAGTGATGATACTGAATTGACGGATTTTTTATGGCCGATTGTCCGGGAAATAGTTAAAACTGCCATTGAAAACCGTTTAGATGATGGGGACTGCACTTTAGATAATGTGTTAGCAGATAATGCACACATCTTTTCCCTTGCGGAAGAAAATGGCATCGACTATGTACTGATTGATGACGAGTACAAGATAGATACGGAGTTACTTTGATGGCTTTAATATTGTCAGGATTAGCTGACCTCTTTTAGACGGCGCTTTGTAAGGAGTACAATGCCCGTCGGACGGCTGAAGAAAAAAGGATGAAGGATACGGCCTTATCGGTTATAGTTGAAGTTGCGGACAACAACACAGCGCGAGAGAGGGGGACATGTCCTTGTCGCGCACATCTACTTCGGGAAAGCCGGCCGGACCGGCCTTCTCCCTCAGAGCTCACTGTCCGATATGTTTTCCGAGCTTACAGTCTGATGCGGTTGCCGGCGATAACATGAAGATTACCACCGACGCCAAAGCGGTCAACTCCCAAAACACACCGGCCATGCCTGCTCTCACCGGCTCTGATCACTAAAGACGACCTGCCCCCTGCAAACAGTCATCTTCACCTTCCCTGTGAGCTGCCTTCCTATGAAAGGAGAATTCCTGCTCTTAGAGGCAAAGTCATCTGTGACGGTCCAGACCTCTTGAGTATCGAAAAGAACCAGATCAGCCGGAGACCCCAAAGCCAAGGTTCCCCCCTCTATCCCGTAGAGTTGAGCCGGTCCCTTCGTCATTCCGGCGATGAGCTGAGAAATGGTGAGGTGGCCCGGCTTCACCAGATATGTGTAACCGACGGCAAAGGAAGTCTCAAGTCCAATTATTCCGCTGGGAGCATTAGAAAATTCCACGGATTTTTCTTCCTCTCCGTGGGGGGCGTGATCGGTGGCTATGATCCGGATAGTGCCGTCGGCTATGGCCTCTATAATGGCTCTCCTGTCCTCTTCGGTTCTAAGCGGCGGATTCATCTTAGCCATGGTTCCGTATTTCAGCACATCTTCCTCCGTCATGGAAAAGTGATGGGGAGTCGCCTCCGCCCAGACGTCGGCGCCCTGACTTTTTGCCCATCTCACCAGATCGACGCTCACCTTAGAGCTTATATGCTGTATACATATTCTGGCTCCGGTTCTCAAGGCGAGGGCACAGTCTCTGGCCACCATAACCTCCTCTGCTGAAGCCTCTGCGCCCTTTGTCAACCCAATTTCCCTGCTGATCCTTCCGTCGTTTACTCCGGCGGTTCCGATGAGAGAAGGCTCTTCCTCGTGAAAGCTGAGGACCGACCCGGTCTCAGCGGCCCAGTTCATGGCTTTCTCCGCCAGCGCCGCATCCTTCAGCGGATTTCCGTCGTCGGTGAACACTACGGCCCCCTCTCTCTTAAGACTGTCAAGATCTGTCAGCTCCTCACCCTTCATTTCCTTGGAAATACAGGCGGCTGAGTAGACCCGCAAACCGGTTTCCTTTCCCCTGTCCAGAACATATCTTAAAACCCGGGTGTTATCCACGGCAGGCTGAGTATTGGCCATACAGATTACGGAGGTTATCCCTCCTCTGGCTGCAGCCTTTGCACCTGTGAAGATGTCCTCCTTATACTCAAAGCCGGGATCTCGGAAGTGGCAGTGCGCGTCTATGAATCCGGGAGCAGCCGTAAGTCCGGAAGCCTCTATCACCGTTTCATCCTCCGGCACATCTAAGAACTTTCCTGTCTCAGCGATAATTCCCCCCTCAACGCGAATATCCATGACCTGATCCGTGCCCCGGGACGGATCTATCACCCTCGCTCCTCTTATCAGCATTCCTTCCGCCTCCTCAATCTCCTGTACGCTAAATAAGCTCCCCCGCTCAGAAGTAATATCATCACTCCAATGGCCATGCAGCACATGAAGAAAAATTCGTCCGGAAGCATGGTTATGATGGGATCTGTATCGCTGTCGAATATCCAGTAGTCGTTATCGAACATTATCTCATGAAATATGACAAAGGCCCTGTCCCACCACAGGGCAGCGGCTGTCATGACTACAGCGGGCAGAAGACAGGCTGTGATGGCGCCGTACTTTAACCAGCTATAGGCGGAAAATTCCCCGCCATACCTTTCATGCCAGAGGTCTTCACTCTTTCTCTTACTAAACTTTCTCTTCCTAAACTTCTCCCGAGCCGCGATAATGACCAGCAGAGCCGCCGAAACCATGGCCGCGATCTGAATGGATACGAATATGTCCTTCACCTCGGCAAAGTGTATCAGTCCCTCTTCAGACGACGGCAGTGTGGGAAACTCCAGCCTTTCCGCTCCTCCTATTTTGTTATAGTCTATAAGGGCGTCGTAGTTAAGTCTGATCTCGTCCTCGCTGTATCCGCTGTTTTCGGATATGTTAAACAAATCCACAGCCAAATAGTAAAGAGGCTTACAGCTGAGCACAGCGGTTACCGATACCGAAATTATGGCCACCGCCATGATCAGGCTCCTTATCACATTTACAAATCTCATCCTTTGACTAAACCCGCTATTCTTCTCTTCCTATTCTCTCGATAAGTCCTGTTATCAGCTTTTCGAACTTGTCAGCGACCTTGTCGGCAGCCTCTTGGACTTCCTCGTGGGAAAGCGGCTGATCCAGTATACCCGCCGCCATATTGGTGATGCATGAAATCCCGGCTATCCTCAGTCCCATATGCCGTGCGGCTATAGCCTCGCACGCCGTGCTCATTCCCACCGCGTCGGCGCCGAGACCTCTGAACATCTTTATCTCCGCAGGCGTCTCGAAATTAGGTCCCTGGAACTGGAGATATGTTCCCTCTTTCAGGGAAAAACCGTTTTCTTTCCCAAAATCTCTCAGATACTCCACAAGCTTCCTGTCATATATCTTGCTCATATCGGGAAATCTTGGGCCCAGCCGGTCAAGGTTTTCTCCTCTCAAGGGACTCGGCACGAAGGCTGATATATGATCCTTTATTATCATAAGGTCCCCGGGGGTGAAATCCATGTTTATTCCCCCTGCGGCGTTTGTCAGTATTAGAGTTTTAGCTCCCAGCATACCCATAAGCCTTATAGGCATGACCACATCGCTTATATCGTAGCCCTCGTAGTAGTGTACCCTTCCTTTCATGGCAACTACGGGAACATCCCCTACATAACCGAACAGAAAACGTCCGTCATGGCCTTCCACGGTTGAAACAGGGAATCCGTCCATATCCCTGTAAGGTACCTCGGCTTCAACCTTCATGTTGGACGCATACCCGCCGAGACCGGAACCCAGCACCAAGGCTGCCTCGGGTTCGAGGCCGGTTCTCTTTCTTATTATCCTCTCCCATGAAACGAGTTTCTCATATGCGCTGTTCACGAATTCATCGCCCCTTTCCTTCGCAATATTCTATTTCCTTCATAGTATTCTATCAGAAATAATTGGGCATTGGTAGTGGAAAAGTTTCTTCAATGTTAGTATAATGGTCTGGAGCTATTTTTATATTACGGAGGTAAAGATCATGGAAAGAAAAAACGCATGGAAGACCTACACTTCTGAGCAGAAAGAACAGCTTAACGCTCTGTGCGAAAGCTATAAAGAATATATAAGCGAAGGAAAGACTGAAAGGGAATGTGCCGCCCTCTCTGTAAAAGAGGCTGAAGAAGCAGGCTTTGTCAGCCTGGAGGAAGCCATAGCAAAGAGCTCCCTTAAACCGGGAGACAGAGTCTACGCATCCAACATGGGAAAATCCATCATGCTGGCCATCATGGGAAACGAACCTCTCGAAAAGGGCATGAATATTTTGGGGGCGCATATCGACTCCCCGAGGCTGGATATAAAGCAGAATCCCCTCTATGAGCATACCGAGCTTGCATATCTGGACACCCACTACTACGGCGGGATAAAGAAGTATCAGTGGGTTACCCTTCCTCTCGCCCTTCACGGCGTCATAGTAAAGAAGGACGGAACCGTGGTACAGGTGAACATCGGCGAAAAAGATGACGATCCGGTGTTCTGCGTCACTGACCTTCTCATTCACCTCGCCGGAGCGCAGATGGAGAAGAAGGCATCCAAGGTTGTGGAAGGTGAGAACCTGGACGTTCTCATGGGAAGCATCCCTGCCGGAGATGAGGAAAAGGACGCTGTCGCAAAGGGCGTCATGGCCATCCTTAAAGAAATGTACGACGTAGAGGAGGAAGACTTCCTCTCAGCTGAGATCGAGGTGGTTCCTGCCGGAAGGGCAAGAGACTGCGGCGTGGACAGAAGCATGATCATCGGATACGGTCAGGACGACAGAATCTGCGCATATACCTCCCTTAAAGCCATACTGGATTTTGAGGGAACTCCGGAAAAAACAGCCGTATGCCTTCTCGTAGATAAGGAAGAGATCGGCAGCGTAGGCGCTACAGGGATGGAATCTAGGTTTTTCGAAAACACCGTGGCAGAGCTCTATGCGCTCACCGGCGGATACAGCGAGCTGGCTCTAAGACGCTGCCTGAAGAATTCCGCCATGCTCTCCTCTGACGTGAGCGCCGCCTTCGATCCCGCCTATGAAAGCGCCTTCGAGCGAAAGAATGCCGCCTACTTCGGAAGAGGAATGGTATTCAATAAATTCACCGGAGCCCGCGGTAAATCCGGTTCCAACGATGCTAACGCGGAATACGTGGCCGCCCTCAGAAAAGTCATGGACGATGCCGGCGTAGCCTTCCAGACCGCTGAGCTGGGCAAAGTCGACGTTGGCGGCGGCGGTACTATCGCCTACATCCTCGCCAACTACGGCATGAACGTAATCGACAGCGGCATAGCGGTGATGAACATGCACTCCCCTTGGGAGATCGCCAGCAAAGCCGACATATACGAAACCTATAAGGGATATATGGCCTTTCTTAAGGCGATGAAATAGCTGAAAAACCCTTGGCTGTGAGCAGCCGCTCACAGCCAAGGGTTTTACGGATTTCATATACGTCCTCCCCGATCCCGAACCATCAGCACCTCCACCTCTTCATCGCCTTCATTTAAAAATCTGTGAGCCATACTGTTTTTAATTGTGACGCTGTCCCCTGTTTTCATTTCAATTCGGGAGTCTTCAATCTCACATATCATCTTCCCGCGTATAACGTAAACGAATTCATCCCCCTTATGGGCAGTCGGCGCGAAAGGATTGGTATCGCCTCCGGGTAGAATTTTAGCAATAAGCCCCTCTAACCGGTTCCAGTCATCCTCCCCCTCCGAAAAGGAATTGGTAACGAATTCATATATCAATTTATCATTGTAAACTCCCCGGTAGGTCTTTCGATCCTCTGCTTTGATTAAATCGTATTCTGCTTCATTTCCCGTAGGTGCTTCTACCGAATTCCACCAAAAAACTTCAGTATCAACCTCCAGCGCCCGGGCAATTTTGTCCAGCGTTTGAATTGAGGGTTCACGCTTATCTCTTTCTATCATAGACAAATGTGCCGCGGTAACGTGGGTTTTCTCACTTAGCTCTTTAAGAGTCATCCCTCTCATTTTCCTTAAAAATCTTATACTCGTTTTCACAGAACTACCTCACGTTTTCTCATACTTATATATTCAGATAGAACAGAGCCGTCAAAAAACCGCACCAGCTGCAGTCAAGTCGTCTGGTGCGGTAAACCACTTAATTTATTAACCAGTCGTTACTCTACATTTCTGAAGTTGCCGTCTTCGTCAACAACCACGTCTGCCAAATAGAATCCACCTAAATCAGAATATACTATTCCCTGGATCTCGGATCTCCAGCACCTGAATCCGCCCTGATCCAGCAAAGGCACGACGGTCGCATAATCCATCAGGTACATCTGTATTGCGGTGATCTTTTCTGTTCTTTCTTCGTAATCAACGGTAGATCTCGCGTCGGCAACCATAGCCTCCTGAGTTTCAGGATCCGGATTAGTCGCTTCCGGATTTCTCTGGCAAAATCTGTCGAGAAGGAGGAACGGCTCATCCCATCCCAGAAGCAGGAAGGCCATATCGAAGTTTCCGTCAATTACGTCCTGATTTACGTATGACCATGCCTGAGTAGTGATCTGCATGTCGATTCCCAGCTCTTTCATGTCTATCTGGATAGATTGGGCCACGCTGGTGGAAGGCTCTTCATCTCTGGAGGAGAATGTGAGAGAAAGCTCTACTCCATCCTTTTCACGGATGCCGTCACCGTCGGTGTCTACCCATCCCGCTTCCTCCAGAAGCGCTACAGCGGCGTCGAAGTCGTAGCCGTAATTCTCTTTATAATATTCTTCCGCCGCTTCATCGTAGTTGAGGCACTTGGATACTATTAAGCTGTACGCAGGCGGATAGATATCCGAAAGATAGCTGCTGAAGTTATCCCTGTTTATTCCGCGAATAATCGCCAGTCTTACATTTCTGTCGGAAAGGATTTCGTTGGTAATATTCATCTCGAAATAAGCCAAGGTAGCATCTGCCGCCTCTACCACGGTTATATCATCGTTAGCAACCAGCTCATCATAGTATTCAATAGGGAGAGTTGCCAGTACATCGTATTCGCCGTTCTGAATGCCTTCCGCGAAGGTGAAGTCTTCCCCTGTGAACACTATTCTTACCTCTTCAATAGGCATTACACCCTTATTCTCTACCTTAGGGTTATTAGTGCTGTAACCGGGATTAGCCTTAAGAACGGCATAAGCTCCGGCTTCATACTCCTCGAGATAGTAAGCTCCGTAAGGATGAGCACCCCAGAGAAGCTCGTCTGCGGTCATACTTTCCAGTTCATCCTTATCGATAAGTCCGGTGAAGCAGCTCATGAAGTTGTATTCCATGTCTGCCATAAACTCGGAAAGGTGAACTATTACATTTCTTCCATCGACCTCCATGGACTCGATGTTAGAGTATCCTTCAGCATATGTGCTGACTTCCATTCCCCATTCAACAGAGGCTATGAAGTCCTCAGGCTCTACCTGTTCACCTGTGGAGTAATACATTCCTTCAGGGAATGTGATGGTCCAAGTGAGACCATCTTCACTCCAAACACCTTCCGATGCAATGCCCGGTATAGCCTCTCCGGTATCATCGTCAATTTCAAAAATAGGGTCTGCCAGCAGAGTCTGCATGTCATTCCATGATGTGCATTGGTACATGTCGATGCCCTGCCACTCCGAGTCCTGAATGATAAGGGTCTGCCCGCCGCTTCCGCTGCTGCTTCCGCCATCACTGCTGCATGAACTCAAGCAGAGGGACAGCACCATGATCACGATCATCAAAACAGACAATTTCCTTCTTTTCATTTAGTGTTCCTCCTCTTTCTTCTCTTGGCAAAATATTCAGCATAATTAAAATTTGCAACAACACTAAAACTTACAAATAGTATCTCTGTTCTGATTATATCCCATGTGGCTAATTAAATCAACAAAAATTAACTCAGAGATAAATTTTTGTGAATATCCATGTTAATATACCCGCCTAAACCATCAGTTCTCCTTCCGAATAGACTGCCCCTTTTCCGGCGATTTTAATCCTGTCCCCCTCCGTCCGGCAGTAGAGCACTCCGCCGCGCTCAGACGCCTGGTACGCTATTATCTCTTTCTTTCCCGTCCTCTGCGCCCAGTATGGTACTATATGGCAATGTCCGGAGCCGCAAACGGGATCCTCCGTCACATTTAACTTCGGAGCAAAGCTTCTGGATACGCAATCGTATTCCCTTCCCACGGCGGTCACCTGAAGGAGAAGTCCGTCCAGCTTTTTCACTTTTTCCATGTCCGGTTTAAGACCTCTTACTGTCTCTTCATCATCGAAGATGCAAAGCAGATCCCTCCCCATATACGCTTCAGACGGCATTGCTCCGATAGCATCCCTCATCTCAGGAATCACATCTGTTTTTTCCAAATGGTATGCCGGAAAATCCATCTCATAGAGATCATCTCTTTTTGTCACCGTCAGCACACCACTTAAAGTATCAAAACGGATCACCGTTCTGTCCGATTCGTAATACCTCATGATTACAAGCGCCGTGCCTAATGTAGCATGACCGCACAGGTCTATCTCCCCGCCGGGGGTAAACCATCTCAGCTTATAATTACCGTCAGGTTTTTTCACGGCAAAGGCTGTTTCAGATAAATTGTTTTCCTTTGTGATCTTCATCATCAGATCGTCAGAAATCCAATCATCCATTACGCACACCGCAGCCGGATTTCCGGAAAACACCTTATCCGTAAATGCGTCCACAACATACTGCTTCATCAATCCCGCCTCCTAAGTTTTTTCCGGGACTGAATCATCGATCCCCCGGTAAATATAATTATAGCAGGGGAGATACCAACACTCAACTCCCCCGAAGCAAAAGCAAAACCGCGCCGAATGGGGTCGTGTCCTCCGGCGCGGTATCACACTATGGCTTGATT
>CAYTYN010000008.1:0-49665 GCA_964442135.1 uncultured Oscillospiraceae bacterium | reverse complement strand
TTCAAATCACTGAAGAGAAAAAGCTCAACCCCGAGATAGGCGGTTGAGCTTTTGTATATAGTCCGAGAGACGGAGATTTTCGTCTCTTTTTACACGGCGTCGGACAGGATATCATTTACAAGAGCTTCCATGTCAGAAGGCATGGGAGCGGACAGGGATAAGGAGGCTTTCGTAACGGGATGGGTGAAGCTCAGGAAGCAGGCGTGGAGAGCTTGTCTGGGGAAGGCGGAGGTATCGCCGCCGTAGAGCCAGTCGCCTACCAGAGGGTGACCTAACTCTGACATGTGTACTCTTATTTGATGGGTTCTACCGGTCAAAAGGTGAAGCTCTACCTGAGTAAAGCCTCTTTCGAAACGGCGAAGTACTTCGACGTCAGTTACTGAACGGTATCCGCCTAAGTCTTCCGAAATGACACATCTTCTGATATTTCCGTCAACCGGCCTTCCTATGGGAAGGTCGACGGTGAACCTGTCCCGATCTACTATGCCGTGGACTATGGCCACATATCGCTTTTCTGTGAGTCCATCCTTCATCTGCTTAATCAGCTCGTTTTGAACATGGGAGTTTTTAGCGACTATGAGGAGACCGGAGGTGTCCATGTCCAAGCGGTTGACGAATCTTATCTTATAGCTTTCATTACGGTCGGCCATGTACTTCATCAGACCGTTGGCTATGGTGTGGTTCTGATGCCCTTTGGTAGGGTGGACGGTGATCCCCGGCTGCTTGTCGATGACTAAGAGATCATCGTCCTCAAAGACCGGATGGATGGGAATGTCTTCAGGGGGGAAATCGCTTTTCTCATCGGGCAGATCTACGGATATGACATCACCCCGGTTTCCGGAAACCCAGCCGGGAACGGAAATGCCGTTCAAGGTGATGAGATCGTCTCTCTTTATCTTCGTCATCAGACGGGATGAAAAGTGGAACCGATTCTTTATGAGGCGCTTTACAGGTATTCCGTCTTCATCCTCGCCGACGGTGAACGTGAATTTTTCAGTGATTAAATCTTTCATTACTATAGAAATTTAGATTTTACCTTTTTCCAGAAATCGTAGCTTTCGAATCTGAGCAGATTTACCTTTATATCGGAAAAGGATACGGTCATATCATCAATTTTATCGTATTCATTTATATATCCGTCGTAGACTATACGTATGCCCGAAGGCATTGGCGACGGATCCACTACGGCGCCAAGAGACAGATCGGAGGGCAGGAGCAGGCTGGAAGTAAAGGACCTGTAGGCCGTTGTATTCATGGGAGCTATAGGGGTCACTTGAAGTACGTTCAGCCTGGGATCCACAATGCTTCCGCCAAGGGAGTAGTTGTATGCCGTGCTCCCCGCAGGGGTAGAGATGAGCAGTCCGTCCCCGCTGAACCTTTCGATGAACTGGTCTCCTATGGAAATGTTCAGATGTACGGCGTAGCTGGAGGAGCCGGTGATGACCACTTCGTTAAGACCTGTATGTCTGTGCTCCTCGCCCTTTGACCTTACCAATATCTCTACGGTGGAAAGGGTCTGGACAGAATACTTACCGCTGGTGTAATTGAAGATGAAATCATCCATCCGTTCAGGCATTATCTCCTGGAAAAACCCAAGGTGGCCGGTGTTGATTCCTATAATAGGCATCTGGGGAAACCGGAATTTATGTATGGCCTCAATAAAAGTCCCGTCGCCGCCTACCACCACCATGAGATCAGCGTCCGGGCAGAACCGGCGAGAGACGGAAAATCCCACATTGTCCAGCTTTCCGATCAGCTTCTCGACAGTCATTATGGAGCTGGGCGCTTTATTTGCGTAAATACATATTTTGCCGTTCATGTTTAAATCCTCTTAAAGCAGACTTTCAAATTCATCGATGAGAGCCTTGAAGGTTTTCATCGCTTTTCTCACAGGCTCAGGACCGGTCATGTCTACGCCGGCGATTTTAAGCTCGTCTACAGGATACATGCTGCTGCCGCTGGACAGGAACCTTTTATAATCCTCTACAGCGGGCTGACCTTCCGTAAGAATCCTTTCAGCTATGGCTGTCGCGGCGGAAAATCCGGTGGCATACTGGAAAACGTAGTAAGCCCTGTAGAAGTGAGGTATTCTCGCCCATTCGTACTGTATCATTTCATCGTGGGAAAGGGCGTCTCCGAAGTAAAGGCTGTTTAAATCGTCGTAAGCAGAGCAGAGCCATTGGGCAGTCAGGCTGCCTCCCTCCTCCACTCGGCGGTGGGCAGCCAGTTCGAACTCGGCGAACATGGTCTGACGGAATACAGTGGCTCTGAACTCCTCGATGTATCTGTTCAGGATGTATTTTCTCATCTCTGAATCATCTTCCTTTGAGAGGAGGTGCTTAAGGGTCAGAGACTCGTTTACGGTGGAGGCAACCTCCGCTACGAAGATGGAGTAATCCCCGTATGTGAATGGCTGTTTTTCCCTAGTATAGCTGGAGTGCATGGAATGGCCGCACTCGTGAACCAGCGTTAGGACGTCCTGAAGCCTACCCGAATAGTTCATGAGAATATATGGATAGGTGTCGTAGGAGCCAAAGCTGTAGGCGCCGCTGCTTTTGCCCACGTTTTCATAGACATCGATCCATCCGCTGGCTACACCTTTTCTAAGACGTGAGATGTATTCTTCGCCAAGAGGGGCGAGGCATTCCATCATCATTTGGACGGCCTTCTCGAAGGGTATGTCCGATTCAGGAACATCGACCAGAGGGGCGTAGACGTCGTACATCTTCAGGTTTTTAACTCTCAAAAGCTTCTTTCTCAGTGCCATGTACCTGTGAAGGATGGGGAGGCTCTCGTGAACCACTTGGATAAGGTTATCGTACACCTCTTCCGGAATATTGTCTGATGACATTGCAGCCTGTCTCGCCGAATCGTATCCCCGTATGGTGGATTCAGCCACGTCTCCTTTTACGCTGGTGGAGTATATGGCGGCGTAAGTGTTGATGTGGCCTTTGTAAGCGTCGTACATGTGCTTATAGGCCTGCCTTCTCACGTTGCGGTCAGAACTTTCCATGAAACCTATGTAATTCCCATGGGTGAGACGAACCTTTTCTCCGGAGCCGTCGTCAATCTTCCCCATATCAAGGTCGGCGTCGGAAAGCATAGACTGGATATTGTCGGGAGCGCCGGTGATCTCGCTGAGCCTTGCCAGTATGCTTTCCTCCCTCTTTGACAGAACGTGCTTCTTCATGCGCAGGACTTCACCTATGACGAATCGATACTGCTTAAGGCCTTCCTCTTCATCCAGATATCCCAAAAGCTTTTCCTCAGGCAGATCTAAAAGCTCAGGGGAAAAGAAGCTCATGGAGGCTCCCGCCTCCGCCAGCCTTGCCGTTATTATGCCAAGCATCTCCTGGGAGGAGGATATCCGGTTGTCTTCGTCCTGCTTCATCTTGGCATAGCAGTACGCTTTTTCAAATTTCCTGTATATATCATCTTTCATCCTCAGAGCGTCCAAGAGAACAGAGGCCGATTCTCCTAACCGTCCCTGGTATGACGAAAATTCATCAGTCATTCTCACAGCTTGGTTTACGTCATCCTCCCAGCTGCTTCTGTCAGGATACATGAGCTGGATATTCCATTTATACTTGGAATCTATCTCATCTCTGGTCCTTATTTTTTTTTCTCCCATTTCAACCTCCTGTATGGTAAAATACTCTGTATGGTGTGTATAAGGTTCATATAGGAGACAGTATAACATAAATCGGAAGGGAATTACATGATAAAAACCCGGATCTTTAGAACAGATCACAGATACGAAAACGGAGGAAAATCATGGATAGAGAAGAGCTGTATGAAAAACTGGATATAGAATCCGGCGAGGACTTTCAGTACTTTGAAAATTTCGCAGAGCTGGTTGAAACGGGAGATAAGATCGATGAAGACGTCCTATACGAGCTCTTTTCTGAAATGGACATGAAGACCTTCGCGGAGCTGGCTGAAAGCTTTTTCTACGAGATGGAGGATAACGTACCTGAGGATCAGAACGACCTTCTTATCCTTACGGAAAATATAAAAAGGTGTCTTGTAGGTCTTGCTGAAGCGGTGAGAAGATATGAGGAGGGGGCCTTGGTAAAGCTGTGTAACGAGTTTGATAGATTCAGAAGGTGGTACAGCGACGAGACTTTGGCGGTGTACGACGATCCGGAAACAGGAAGCTCTGTAGAGTCTACGGTAAGGGACGCCATTACAACGGCCCGACTGGAGAGAATGGGACACGGCCGTTACCAGTACGACTTTACCCGCGCCTTGGACTACATTATAGATGAGTATTCCATGACTTACGAAGATATGGCAGATGAGGAGTTCAAAATTGATTAATACAGAAGAGAAGGCGATATTTAATGATGATGCCAGGTTTGATTTTCCCCCTTATCTGGTGAGAGTTACCGCAGGGACAGGAGGAGAGTCCTATCTCATTCTGGGAGGGAAAAAGGCCGCCCTTTACGACACCGGTATGGCCTTTGCTCAGAAGAGACTTATAGCTAATATAGAGAGAGGACTTCAGGAGCACGGCTACGAAGGGCTGGAGTACGTGATTTTGAGCCATACCCACTACGATCACATAGGCGCTCTTCCTTACATACTGAGCCGCTGGCCTTCCGTCAAAGTGTGCGGGGCCGAAAAGACGGTGAGAGTATTTAAAAGCAAAGGGGCCAAAGAAACTATGGTTAGACTGGGCATCGCAGCAAGAGACAGGTATGCCGCGACAGAGGATGAGAAAAAATGCGAGATCCGTGCCGATAACCTGAGATGCGATATAGTCATGACTGACGGAGACAGTTTGGAGCTGGGAGGTATCACTGTCAGATCCTATGTGACGAAAGGTCATACGGACTGTTCCATGACATTTATGCTGGAGCCCTATATGACCATGCTGACTTCGGAGAGCACCGGCGTTCTCAGATTAGACGGAAAGATGTACACCGCAATTTTAAAGGACTATTTCCAGACCATTGAAGCTGCGGAGAAATGCAAGGCTCTGAAGCCGAAGATGATAATCGGAAACCACTACGGAAGAGTTCCGGAATGTCTGACAGATCGGTATTTCGACCTGTATATAGAAGCCGCCACCGGTGAGAGAAGCTTCATCGTCGGCCTGAAGAAGAAAAACCTGAGCCATGAGGAAATTCTGAAGGCCTACGAATCGGTGTACTGGACGGTGGAAAGAGCCAAGTCTCAGCCGAAGGAAGCTTTTTATGAGAACGCGAACTGGATAATAAAGAATATGGTTTAATCGGCTTTAAGAGGTGTATAAAATAATGGTAAAAACTGTAAAACTTGATTCGGGAGCAAGGCTGGTAATGGAGCGAATAGAATACGTTCGCTCCGTGGCCACAGGAATATGGGTAAAGGCCGGCGCATGCTGCGAGGAAAAAACCAACGCAGGCATTTCCCACTTTATAGAGCACATGATGTTTAAGGGCACTGCTACAAGATCAGCCAGGCAGATAGCGGAGGATATAGACAAGATCGGAGGACAGATCAACGCTTTTACCGGAAAAGAGTCTACATGCTATTACGTGAAGAGCACCGGTGAAAACTATAAGACTGCGGCAGACGTTCTGGTGGACATGCTTACGGAAACCCTTTTGGATCCGAAGGATATGAAGAAGGAGAGAAACGTGATCCGGGAGGAAATAAAGATGAATGCCGATGATCCGGACGATCTGGTTCATGAAACCGTCACATCCATACTGTTCAAGGATTCTCCACTGGGAAACAGCATATTGGGTACGTACACCAGTCTGGGAAAGATATCCAGACCGGTTATGAAGAGATACATAGAGGAAGAGTATACGAGAGACAGCATCGTCATTTCTCTGGCCGGGAATTTCGACGAGGAGGACGCTATAGAGTACTTTAACGACAAGCTGACATCTCTGTCAGAGAGGAAGAACCACGATCACCGCGAAATACCTGAATACGAGCCTGGGTTCAAGTGCTTGACCAAGGACATAGAGCAGGCTCATCTGTGCATGGCGACTAAAGCTATCAGCCTTGATGACGACAGGTATTACGCCCTTTCCATACTGAACAACATAATGGGAGGAAGCATGAGCTCCAGGCTTTTTCAGAACATCAGAGAGGAAAAGGGCCTGGCCTATTCCGTATACTCCATGCTGGGATGTTACAGCACCGACGGGTACTTCAACATTTATGCCGGAGTGAGCCACGATAAGATAGCTGCGGCAATAGAGGGAGTAAAGGAAGAGCTCAGAACTCTTGAGGAAATGTGCGTGACGGAGGAGGAACTGGATTCATCCAGAGAACAGCTGAAATCCTCATATATATTCGGTCTTGAAAACGTATCCGGAAGAATGTTTAAGAACGGAAAGGGGATACTTCTTTTAGATCGGGTCTATACGGAGGATGAGGTCATGGACGGATTCGACAAGGTGACCTTAGAAGACATCGACATGGTCAAAGAGCTCATATCCGACCCTGATAGATACTCGGCTGCCGTGGTGACAAAAAAGCCGGTAAATGTGAGGAGAATGGTGAGAGGATGATCCTATGAAGCTTAAAGTTAAATCAGTGGGAGGAATCATACCGTCCTACGCTACGGAAGGCTCGTCAGGCATGGACATATCGGCATTTTTGCCGGAGCCGGTGACCTTAATGCCCGGCAAGAGAGCACTGATACCTTCAGGCATATCCATAGAGCTTCCGGAAGGCTTCGAGGCCCAGATCAGAGCCAGGAGCGGTCTCGCGGTGAAATACGGCATAGGACTGGTGAACGGCGTAGGAACCATAGATTCAGATTACAGAGGCGAGATAAAGGTGCCGGTCATAAACTGGGGTGATGAGCCATTCGTCATAAAAGACGGGGATAGGATAGCCCAGATGGTGATAGTAAGGTACGAAAAGGCGGAAATTGAAGAATCGGACCGGCTTTCTCATACCGGAAGAGGTGAGGGAGGATTCGGCCATACAGGTGTATGATATGCTGTACAGAGAAGATTTAGAGAAAAGAGAATATCTGACCCTTTCCGAAAGAGCTGTGAAGGCGGCTGAAAGCCGCGGGAGAGAGGTCTTCGAAGAGCCGTGCATCTACAGGACGGATTTTCAGAGGGACAAAGACAGGATCATCCATTCCAAAGCCTTCAGGCGGCTAATGCATAAGACTCAGGTGTTCCTGGCACCTGAGGGGGATCACTACAGGACAAGGCTCACCCATACCCTGGAGGTGAACCAGGTAGCCAGGACCATAGCCAGAACCTTAGGACTTAACGAAGATCTGACGGAGGCTATCGCCCTGGGGCATGACCTGGGGCACACCCCCTTTGGCCACAGCGGAGAATATGTTCTCAACAAGATACATCCCGGAGGATTCAAACATAACGAACAGAGCCTGAGAGTGGTCGACTGTCTGGAGAGCACTCCGTCCCGAACGGGGATGAATCTCACCTTTGAGGTCAGGAACGGTATACTCAACCACTCAGGAAAGCTTCAGGCGGCCACCCTGGAGGGCCAGATCGTCAAGATCAGCGACAGGATAGCTTACATAAATCACGATATCGACGACGCCATAAGAAGCGGCGTCATAACGGAGACGGATCTGCCGAAGGAACCTGTAAGGCTATTCGGAAGGGGACACAGGGAAAGGATAGATTCAATGGTAACTAACGTGGTCACATACAGCAGCTGTCACGACTGTATATCCATGGATGAGGAACACCTTGAGTCTCTTAATCTGCTCAGAAGCTTCATGTTCGAAAACGTGTATTACAGCAATAGAGTAAAGAAGGAAGAAGATCTTGCCAGGGTGGAGACCGTCATAACCGGCCTTTACCAATACTACAACCGGCATCCGGAGGAGCTTCCGGACGATTACGCCGGGGTTTTGGTGACTGACTCTGTTTCCGTCGCCGTAAAGGACTATATAGCGGGAATGACGGACAGATACGCTGTAAATCTGTACAAATCCGTCTTGTAAGGCGTTCAACTTGATTTTACAATAAACCGATGAAAATTAAAGGAAAATGACATTTTACGTCGAATAACTATCTGATAAGGTGTTTTTAGGAGTGTAGGATGTCATTTTCTTTTTCTAATTCCGCAATTGAAGATCTGAAGGAACGGGTCAATATCGTAGACGTGGTGGGACGGGTCGTTTCCCTGAAGCGTTCCGGCAGCAATTATACCGGTATCTGTCCGTTTCACAACGAAAAGACTCCCTCCTTTGTGGTTTCTGAACAGAAGCAGATATTTACCTGCTTCGGATGCGGCGCCGGCGGAGATCTAATAGAGTTTGTAAAGCGATATTACAACTTGGATTTCACCGAGGCGGTGGACAAGATCGCAGGAGAATACGGCATAGAGCTTGAGAAGCGTCGCTCAGACGGCAGACGGGAAAGGTACTATGAGGTGAATCGTCTTGCCGCTCGTTTTTTCTATAAGGCTTTTACGGAAGAGACCAACGACGGCTATTCCTACATGAAGGAAAGAGGCATAAAGCCTGAGGTGCTGAAGAGATTCGGCATCGGTTACGCCGACGGCCGGTGGACCAGTCTGGTGGACTTTATGACCTCTAAGGGCATTGATACTAAGATCCTCATAGAGCTGGGACTCGCCTCAGAAAGCAAGGGAAGAGTTTACGACAAGTTCAGAAACCGGGTCATATTTCCCATCATCAACACGTCGGGGAAGGTGATCGGCTTCGGAGGAAGAGCTATTTCCGGCGAAGACAATCCTAAGTACCTGAATTCACCTGAGAACATAATATTCAAGAAGAAAAACAACCTTTACGGTCTGAACATTTCTCGTCAAAATGTGGGAAGAGAAGGCTTTATCATCCTCGTTGAGGGGTATATGGATGTAATAGGCCTTTATCAGGCCGGCGTTCGCAACGTGGCAGCGTCTCTGGGGACAGCTCTCACGGAGAACCAGGCGGCTCTGATAAAAAGATATACTGAAACAGCCGTTCTGTCCTACGATGCAGATGAAGCCGGACACGCCGCCGCCCTTCGGGGGATGGACGTTTTGAAGAAGGAGAAGCTCAAAGTCAGAGTACTCCATGTGACAGACGGAAAGGATCCGGACGAGTTCATAAAGAAAAACGGAAGGGAAGCGTTTCTTAACCTTGTAGACAACGCCCTCCCTTACGGAGACTATAAGCTGGAAGCGGCCAAGAGCGGACTGGATCTCAGTGGCGGCGAGGATCGGAGAGAATACATAGACAGGATTGTTCCTGCGATTTCCGTCATGGACCCTGTGGAACAGGATATTTACATTTCCAAGGCGGCGAAGGAGGCGGGGGTTTCCGAGCGGGCTATAAGGCTGATACTGCCGGATAACGAGGAAAAGAATATTCGCACCCATAGCTTCCTCAAGGAGGAGAAAAAGGATACGAATGCCCCTAAGGCCATAACCGGACGTGACAAAGAGCTTCTGGCGCTGATCATGAGGAGAGAGAATTATATAGACATAATAGGAACCATGCCGGAGATATTTATCTTCGACGTATCCAGGAGGATTTTCGATGTTATCCTGCAGGATTTCAGGGAAAACGGAAGCCTGGACAGGAACAGAGTTCTAGACAGTCTTTCAGACACGGAAAGAGATCTTTTAACAGAGGTGTGTGACAGTACGCCGGCTTTCGAGGATGATGAAGATGATGAAAAAGTGCTGGCAGATTGTGTGATCGGCTGGAAGATATCCGGCCTGGAGGCCGAGGAAAAAAGGCTGCGGAACATACTCTATATAGCTGAAGAGATGGGAGAAGACGACAAGCTGGAGCCTCTTATGGAACAGATCAGAAATATACAGATGGAGAAACTGGAGAAACAGGCGGAAAGGACGAGAATAACGGAATGAGTAATGAAATGAGCAACGAAGAGAAGAAAACGGAAACATGTCTTGCTGAAGAGCTGGTCGGACTGTCACCTGAGCAGTTTAAGGATGAACTGATAAGGAGGCTGGAACAGAAGGCAAGGGAAAAAGGAAATGCACTGACTTACACGGATATGAGCGAATACCTTGACAGCCTGGATCTTGAAAAAAACGTCATGGACGAGATATACGACACTCTCATGGCCAACGACATAGAGATAAACGGTGAAAGCGAACCGGAAGATTTCACTATGATAATCGGTAATGATGATATGGATTCAGACGCCGATGAAGGCATAGTGGTAGATGAGAACGGGGATATAGATATAGACGCTTCCCTTCCTAAGGGAGTGGCAGTGGACGATCCGGTGAGAATGTATCTGAAGGAGATAGGCAAGGTTCCTCTGCTCAGCGCCGAAGAAGAGATCGAGCTGGCTCAGAGAATGGAAAACGGCGATGAAGAGGCGAAAAAGAGACTTTGTGAAGCCAATCTCAGGCTGGTAGTGAGCATCGCTAAAAGATATGTGGGAAGAGGTATGCTGTTTTTAGACCTTATCCAGGAGGGAAATCTGGGATTGATAAAAGCCGTGGATAAGTTCGACTACAGGAAGGGCTATAAGTTTTCCACCTACGCTACCTGGTGGATAAGACAGGCCATAACCAGGTCCATAGCTGACCAGGCCAGAACCATAAGGATTCCGGTCCACATGGTGGAGACCATAAATAAACTGATCAGAGTTTCCCGGCAGCTCCTGCAGACCTATGGGAGGGAACCGACTCCGGAGGAGATAGCCGGGGAAATGGGAATTTCCGTGGAGAAGGTCAGGGAAATTCAGAAGATAGCTCAGGAGCCTGTTTCTCTGGAGACTCCCATAGGTGAGGAAGAGGACAGTCATCTGGGAGATTTCATCCCCGACGAGGACGTTCCCGCTCCGGCTGAAGCAGCTGCGTTTTCGATGCTGAAGGAGCAGCTGGTTGAGGTTCTGGACACCCTTACAGAGAGAGAGCAGAAGGTTCTCAAGCTCAGGTTCGGGCTGGAGGACGGCCGTTCGAGGACTCTCGAAGAGGTGGGCAAGGAGTTCGACGTTACCCGTGAAAGGATAAGACAGATAGAGGCAAAGGCTTTGAGGAAGCTCCGTCATCCAAGCAGGAGTAAAAAATTAAAGGATTACCTTGAATAGGAAAGGAGACCTGTCGACAGTGATAAAGTTAAGTCCCCGGCTGGGGGTCATCGCAGGTTTTGTCGAAAAGGGTGAGACCGTGGCCGACGTGGGATGCGACCACGGTTTTCTTCCGCTATACCTGCTTCAGGCGGGAATATCGCCGAAGGTTATAATGACGGATATAAGTGCCGGATCCCTGAACAAAGCCAGACAGAGCTTTACAGACGCCTATCCTGCGGATTTTGACCGAATGACAGGAGTAGAGTTCGATTTCAGAGTGGGTGACGGCCTGACGCCGCTGGCACGTGCGGAGACAGACGCGGTGGTCATGGCAGGCATGGGAGGCCTTCTCATGACGGAGATAATGGGTCACGACCCCGATAAGACAGGCTCCTTCAAAAAATATATATTGCAGCCCAGAAACAACCCGGGGAAGCTGAGGAAGTGGCTGGATATTTCAGGATTTAAGATAATATCCGAAACTCTGGTAAGGGAGAGGAGCAGGATATGTGAAATCATTGCCGCAACGCCGGCCCCTACCTTTAAGGAGGTTGAGATGAGCGCCGCAGATATGGATGACGACGTAATGTGGGAATATCCCGAAACTCTTATCGAGCACAGGAATGCTCTCACAGAGGAATATCTCATCGGCGCCATAGAAAAACAGACTCGAATACACGACAGGATTCTCATGGGTAGTGACAGGCGCAAGCTGAAGATCACCGAAATGAGGTTGCAGCGTTTAAAGTATTTATATGGGAGACTTGAGAAATGAAGACTGAAGAAATTATAAGGATAGTAGATGAGATATGCCCGCCGGAGCTGGCAGAGGAGTGGGATAACTGCGGATGGCAGGTGAATCCGGGTCGGGATGAGACAAGGCGGATCCTCACCACCCTCGAGGTGACGGGGGCGGTTATCGATGAGGCGTGTAAGGCCGACGCGGATATGATCATCACTCACCATCCTATGATATTTCAGGGCATAAAAAGCATTAACATAAACACGATTTTAGGTAAGTACATATGCCGCCTGGTCAATGAGGGCATATCCGTATACGCATGTCATACCGATTTCGACAAGGTGACCAAGGGAAATAACGATTATCTGGGAGAGATCCTTAATTTGGATCACATAACTGCCTTAGATGACGGATTCACCAGGACGGGAATCCTTAGGAAGCCATTAAAAGCTGCAGATTTTGTCGATTACGTGAGGAGGGGGCTCGGCCTCAACGGCCCGGCTGTCAGGTGGTGCGGAGATCCGGAGAAGGTTATAAGTAAGGCAGGCTGGTGCACCGGCGCCGGTTTTGAATTTCTCTCTGCGGCTGAAGAAGCAGGATGTGACGCCTTTATAACCGGTGACGTAAAGTACCACGAAGCCAGAGAGGTATCGGAAGGGAAGAGGATGGTAGTGGTGGACGCAGGCCACTTCGGGACTGAAGCAGGCTTCGGAAAGAACATGGCTCACATTCTGCGGGAAAAAATAGGGGATGAGGTGGAAATCATACCCGCCGCGTCCATAGGAGATTCATTTCTTTATTAATTCTTGAAGTTTTCTCAAGAGATGATAAAATATTCCTTGTTAGATTGAATATTAATATAAGGAGGTCGCAATGAAAAAGACTATAATTGCTAAGGAGGCTCCTGCCGCGGTGGGACCTTACGTACACGCGGTTCAGGCGGGAAATATGCTCTATGCTTCCGGACAGCTTGGACTGGATCCTGAAACGGGCGAGCTTTCACAGGGAATAGAGGCTCAGACTAAGCAGAGCCTGGATAACGTAGGCGCAGTGCTGAGAGCTGCCGGATACGATTACAAGGATGTAATAAAGACTACCGTATTCATCGACAACATGGATGATTTCGGAACCGTAAACGAGATATACGCTTCTTACTTTACAGGAGAACCTCCTGCCAGGTCTTGCGTCGAGGTGGCGAAGCTTCCCAAGGGCGCGCTGGTTGAAGTAGAAGTAGTGGCTTATAAAGATTGAGATGAAATGACAAAAACAATATTTCCATAGGGAATGCTCAACCCACATATGGAGAGAAAAAGCCCAACCTCCTATCTCGGGGTTGAGCTTTTGTTTTCTATTACGATAAAAACTCCACAACAACTTGACACGACCCCATGCAAACTCCCGTTTGCCCTTCGGGGCATATAATGGTATAATGGCGTAGACATTAGAAAATCAGAAGGAATGTTTCAAGGAGGATGGACATGTTTGACCGAAACGGAAAAGATAACTGTGATTACAACGCTGAGAACATAGAGTTCATTTCTGAATTCTCCCCTAAGGTAGGGGAGTTGATAAAGAAGGAATATGTGAGACAGCAGAATAATATAGAGCTGATAGCGTCGGAAAACTACTGCTCTGAGGCGGTTCTCGCCGCATGCGGAAGCTGTTTGTCATGGAAATACGCGGAAGGTTATCCGGACGACAGGACGACGGGAAACAAGGGAAGATATTACGGCGGCACCAGATTCGTAGACGAATTGGAGGAGTACTGCTGTGATAAGTGGAAAGAAGTATTTAAGACAGACTATCACGTAAATGTTCAGCCTCACAGCGGTTCACAGGCTAACTTTGCCGGATACAAGGCCATCATAGAGCCGGGAGATACGGTTCTGTCCATGTCTTTGGACAATGGGGGACACCTTACCCATGGTTCTTCGGTTAATTTCAGCGGCAAGCTGTATAACATGATTTTTTACAATGTAGATGAGCAGGGATTCATCGACATGGAAGACGTCAGGGAAAAGGCGTTAAAGTATAATCCTAAAGTCATAGTAGCCGGAGCTTCCGCTTATTCCAGAATAATCGACTTCGAGAGGTTTTCAGAAATCGCCGAGGAAGCCGGGGCTTACTTTATGGTAGACATGGCCCACATAGCGGGTCTCGTAGCGGGAGAAGTCCATCCGTCTCCTTTCGGCTATGCTGATATTATTACCACCACTACCCACAAGACTTTGAGAGGGCCGAGAGGAGGACTTATCTTCTGCCGTCCGGAGTTGGCGAAGAAGGTGGACAGTGCCGTATTTCCATATGCTCAGGGAGGCCCTCTGGAGCATATAATAGCAGGTAAGGCGGTGTGCGCCGAAGAGGCGCTCTCACCGGAGTTTAAGGCTTACGCCAAGCAAGTAGTAGCCAACTGCAAGGCCTTTGCGGACGAGTTCATAAAGCTTGGATACAAGATCGTCACGGGAGGAACGGATAACCACGTATTCCTCATAGACCTTTCAGATATGCCTTTCACCGGTAAGGAGCTTCAGAACAGACTGGATAAAGAAGGGATTACCCTTAACAAGAACTGTGTTCCGGGAGACAAGAGAGGCCCTATAGAGACTACAGGGGTGAGAGTAGGAACGGCGCCTATGACTACCAGAGGGTACCTAGAGGATGACTTCAGAAAAGTGGCGAGAAGGATCGACACGGTGATAAAATCCATGTCGGGGAAAGAGGAGCGATAGAATTGAAGATAATAATAGACGGAATGGGAGGAGACAACGCACCTGAAGCCGTAGCAGAAGGAGCTGTCGACGCCCTGCGGGAAAACAGCCACATCGCCATCGTACTGGTAGGAAAAGAGAAGGTGCTTACCGATGTGGTCGAAAGAACCGGTTACGCCGGAGACAGGATAACCATAGTAAACGCATCAGAGGTAATCACCAACGATGAAGCGCCGGTAAGGGCTGTCAGGACGAAAAAGGATTCGTCCATGGTCAAAGGACTTACTATGGTAAAAGAAGGGGAAGGGGACGTGTTCCTTTCCGCCGGAAGCACCGGAGCCCTGCTGGCGGGAGGACTCCTTACGCTGGGAAGAGTAAAGGGAATAGACAGACCTACTCTGGCCTCCATATACCCTGTCATAGGAAAATACCCGTCCCTCCTTACGGATACAGGCGCCAATGCTGAATGTAAGGCTAACAATCTTCTGGAATTCGGTATTATGGGGAGCATCTACATGGAAAAGGTCATAGGAAGGCCGAATCCCACGGTAGGACTTGTCAACAACGGTACAGAGGAGGGAAAGGGCACATCTCTCACAAAGGCTGCATATGAGATGCTGTCTAAAAGCCATCTCAATTTTATCGGCAACGTGGAAGCGAGAGAATTGCCGGACGGAGCGTGCGATGTCATAGTTACCGACGGATTTACGGGAAATGCCATAATCAAGCTTACGGAAGGCATGGGACTGATGGTTCTGAGGGAAATGAAGAGAAGATTCCTGTCAGGAGCCAAGGCTAAGATGGGAGCCATGCTTCTGAAGGATCAGCTGATGGGCATAAAGAAGGAGTTCAACTACTCCGAGTACGGCGGAGCGCCTATACTGGGAGTGAGAGGCGGAATTTTGAAAATGCACGGATCTTCCGATGCTCTCGCCGTAAAGCAGACCATATTGAAGGCTATTCCCTATGTAGAGCATAAAGTGGTGGAGACCATAGAAAATTCCGTTGGCGAAATTGAGGAGATACTTATAAGTGAATAGTGAGGATTTTCAGAGGACGATCGGATACAGCTTTAGAGATCGGAGTTTGCTGGAGCAGGCTCTGACACACAGCTCCTATTGCAGGGAGAGTTGCCGCGCCGCAGATGAATGCGGCGCTGTTGGCGTTTTTGCCGAAAGGGAAAAAAACAACGAAAGGCTTGAATTCCTCGGCGACGCTCTCTTTGACGCTGTGGTAAGCGATATACTCTTTAACCGTTTTTCAGGAATAGACGAAGGTAAGCTGACCAGAATGAGAGCCTTGATAGTCTGCGAGAGCTCTCTGGCAGATACGGCGAGGAGGCTGGGACTTGGCAGATACCTGAACCTGGGAAACGGTGAAGAAAAATCTGGAGGAAGAGACAGGGCGTCAATTTTGGCTGATGCTATGGAAGCGGTGATCGGAGCCATGTATCTTGACGGAGGCTTTCAGGCTGTTAAGGAATTCATAAGCCGGGAGTTTTCCAAGACCATAACCGATGCTGCAGAGGGCAGACTGTTTTACGACTACAAGACCCGTCTTCAGGAAATGCTGCAGAAAGAGGGCAACGTCAATATAACCTACGTGCTGGACAAGGCCAGCGGACCGGACCACGATAAAACCTTTTACGTGAGCCTGATATGCGACGGCAGGCTTTTGGGAAGAGGAGTCGGCAAGAGCAAAAAAGAGGCGGAGCAGCACGCTGCAAGAGAGGCAATAGAGGGAGAAGGGTGACAGGATGTATTTTAAGAGGCTGGAGATGCACGGGTTTAAATCCTTTGCCGATCCGGTAGTAATAGAATTCCACGAGGGGATTACCTGTGTAGTAGGACCTAACGGGAGCGGAAAGAGTAACATAAGCGATGCCATCAGATGGGTGCTGGGAGAGCAGAGCCCTAAGGCGCTGCGCGGCGGAAAGATGGAAGAGATCATATTCGCCGGTACTGCCAGCAGAAGGTCTCGCGGCATGGCAGAGGTTACTCTTGTCATAGACAATTCCGCCGGTATCCTGGACATAGATTATAACGAGGTTGCCATCACCAGGCGGATGTATCGCTCCGGTGAAAGCGAGTACCTTATAAACGGCAATCAGTGCAGGCTGAGAGATATAAGAGAGTTGATAATGGACACCGGCATAGGCGTCGACGGATATTCCATCATAGGTCAGGGCAAGATCTCTGACATAGTCAGCAACAAGCCGGAAAACCGAAGAGAAATATTCGAGGAAGCCGCCGGAGTGGTCATGTATAAGAGCCGCAAGGCGGAGGCGGAGAGAAGGCTGGAGGCGTCATCTGCCAATCTGGACAGGGTAAACGACATCATAGGAGAGATCGAAGGCCGCATAGACAGCTTAAAGGAAAGCAGTGAGAAGGCGGCAGAGTATCTGGAGCTGAAGAAGAGATTCGAGGAGCTGGAGATAAATATTTCAGTCAGGACTATAGAGAACCTGACGGAGAAAAACGACGAATACAGGAGGGATATTGAAGACCTCTCGGCTTCCGCAGAGAAGCTTTCTGAGCAGAAAAGGACTTCTGACGAATCCGTAGAGGCTATGGAAACGGAAATTACGGCTCTGGAGGATAAGGAGCGGAGCCTTAGAGACAGGATGATGACCCTGTCAGAGGACATAAGCGCCGCTGAAAACGCGGGTAAGCTGTCGGAGCAGAGGCTGAAAACCTTGGAGAGGGACGACGATCGTTTAAAAGGGGAGATCTCTGCTCTGGAGGAAAGGCTTGAAACGGAAGAAAGGAATCTTGCCGGTATTTTAGAAGCTCAGAAGGAATCAGAGAGGGAAGCCGATGAATCGGAGAAGCTCTACGAAAGCCTTAATAGCAGGCTCCTTGACCTAAGGGAAAAGGCAGATGAGATAAGAGCCTCTGAGGAAGAGGGCAACGACCGGATTTTCACCTTACACGGCTTACTGGTGAATAAAGAAGGAGAATTGAAGTCCCTTTCAGGTCTCATGGATGGACTTGAGAGAAGGCGGCAGAGCTTGTTCGACGATAACACAGGAGCCGAGAGGAACGTAAACAGTCTTAAAGAGCAGCTTTCT
Source organism: uncultured Oscillospiraceae bacterium (assembly GCA_964442135.1). Taxonomy (GTDB): domain Bacteria; phylum Bacillota; class Clostridia; order Peptostreptococcales; family Anaerovoracaceae; genus Avanaerovorax. Next base: position 32,148 of record CAYTYN010000008.1, on the reverse strand, counting down.
CAGGCCAGAATGACGGCGAAATCGGCGGAGGATAAGCTTTCAGAGCTGAAAAACAGAGTCACGTCCGTGGAAAAAGACAAGAAGAACGCAGAGCAACGGCTCAGCGCCATAGGTGAACGAGTCTCGGAGCTGAGGATAGATGTGAGCAAAACGGCCTCGAGAAAGAAGACCATTGAGGAGATGGAGGCTAATTACGAGGGGTATAACACTGCTGTAAGGACCGTGATGAAGGCAGGGCTCAAGGGTATCTTTGGAACGGCAGGCTCCCTTATGGAAGTTCCGGAGGGTCTTGAGACCGCCATAGAAACAGCTATGGCGTCATCTATGCAGAATATCGTCTGCGAAAGGGATGAGGACGCGAAGAGAGCTGTAAACCTGTTGAAGTCTGAAAGGGCGGGGCGTGCCACCTTCCTTCCGGTGGAATCGGTGAAGGGAAACCGAACGGAAGTGCCTTCAAGGCTTAAGGAGCAGGCAGGCTTTGTGGGAGTTGCCTCAGAGTGCGTAAGATGCGGCGACAGATTTAAAAACATCTTTTCCTATCTTCTCGGGAGAGTTGTCATAGTGGATAATATGGATGTCGCCGTTTCCATGTCAAAGGGAGCTCCTTCAGGTCTCAGGTTCGTCACCATAGGAGGGGAGATCATCAACCCGTCGGGAGCCATAACAGGAGGAGCGTACAGAAATAAGACGGCAAATATCCTGGAGAGAAAGAGAGAAATTCTGAATCTGGAAAGATCCGTTTCAGAGACGGAGTCCATGCTGAGGGAGCTTTCCTCCGAGAAGGAGATATTGAAGAGAGGAATAGAAGAAAGCAGATCCGAGCTGGAGGAATTGGAAGAGGAGCTTCGACAGACCCAGCTTGAGAGCAACGTTCTGACCGGAACCATACGATCCATTTCCGACAGGATTTCAGAGGCGGGAGCCTCCGGAGAGAAAGCGGCCAGAGAGCTGAAGAGCATAGATGAGGAGATGGAGAAGCTGGAAGCACGCAAGGGAGCCCTTGAGAAGGAGACTGAATCCATATCCGCGGAAATAGACAGGGTCACGTCAGATACAGAGGAGCTGATGAAGGAGTCAGAGTCTCTCAGCGCTCTCATAAAGGAAGCCGAATCCGCCATGACAGAGGCGAGGATAGCCTTCAATGCGAAGAAATCTCAGTGTGAAAGCGGTATTTCCCTAGTGAACAGGCTGGAAGAGGAGACGGCTGAATACAGAAGACAGATCGAGACGAAAAAGGCGGAGCGGTCTAAGCTGGAGTGGGAAAGGAAGGACATCGCTTCGGAAGGCGATTTTCAGGATCGGGTTTCAGACCTGAGAAATGAAAAGGAGAAGGCCGAAGCACAGCTTTCTGAGCTCATAGGGGAAAAGAAAGAGCTCTTGGATAAGAGAAGTGCCGTTTCCAGGGAGATATCAGCCTTTGCTGAAAGGATAAATTCCATCAGAGATCAGAAGTATCAGCTTGAGCTCAGGGTGGAGAGAAACGAGGGCCAGATCGAAAACCACAAGAACAGACTGTGGGACGAGTTCGAGAAATCTTATGCCGAGGCGGTGACCCTGAGGCAGGACGACTTCCCTGTAACTGCGGCGACCAGGGAAAGCCGGGGAATAAAGAGCCGGATAAGAGAGCTGGGGGACGTTAACGTAGGCGCTATCGCAGAATACAGGGAAGTGAAGGAAAGGTATGAGTTCCTAACAGACCAGAGAGATGATATACTTAAAGCGCGAGAGGAGCTTAAGTCCATCATATCCGATATGGATAAGACCATAAGGCTCAGGTTTAAGGAAAGCTTTGATAAGATAGTAACCGAGTTTGAGGCCACATTCAGGGAGCTGTTCCGGGGAGGACATGCGGAGCTCAGAATGGAGGACGACAGCGATCCTCTGGAATCGGGAATAGATATAATAGCTCAACCGCCGGGAAAGAAGCTGCAGAACATCAATCTGATGAGCGGCGGAGAAAAGACTATGACGGCCATAGCGCTGATGTTCGCGGTACTTAAGACCAGGCCTGCACCGTTTTGCATTCTGGATGAGGTAGAGGCGGCTCTCGATGACGCCAACATCGACAGGTTCGCCAACTATCTCAGGAAATTCCGCGATATACAGTTCACCCTCATAACCCATCAGAAGGCTACTATGGAGCATGCAGATGTCCTGTACGGCGTAACCATGCCGGAGCGGGGCATATCTGAGGTGCTCAGCCTGAGGCTGGGAGACGATTTTGATCTGGACTGAATTCCATCGAAAGGACAGGATAAATGGCAATATTAGTTGAAAATAAAAAAGGCTTTTTCGGCAGGCTCTCCGAAAGGATCGGAGACGTGATCATGGCCAGACCTTCCATAGATGACGACATGATGGATGAGCTGGAGGAAGTTCTCATAACCTCTGATATAGGCATGGAAACTACCGTCAATATCATGGAAAATTTGAGAGATAAGATAAAATCGGAGAGGATAGCTGATCCGTCTCTCATCAAAGGCACTCTCGCCGAGGTGATCGCCGACCTGATGGACAAAGGAGACAGACAGGCTCTTTCCGATGAAACGCCTCTCGTCATATTGGTGACGGGAATAAACGGAGGAGGAAAGACCACATCTATCGCAAAGCTGGGATACAGGCTTAAGAATCAGGGTAAAAAGGTCATGTTCGCAGCCGCGGACACCTTCAGAGCCGCGGCTGCGGAGCAGCTCTGTCTATGGGGGGAGAGGACAGATATACCGGTCATAAGACATGAAGAAGGGTCAGACCCTTCCGCCGTTATATTCGACGCAATCCAGTCGGCCAAGGCGAAGAAGACGGATGTTTTGATATGCGATACGGCCGGCCGTCTCCAGACAAGCAAGAACCTGATGAAGGAGCTGGAGAAGATGAACAGAGTCATATCCAGAGAGTACGGTCAGGCAGCAAGGGAGACTCTTCTGGTTCTGGACGCCACTACGGGGAAGAATGCCGTCTCCCAGGCTAAGGAGTTTAACGAAGCTGCGGAGATCACCGGAATAATACTGACAAAGCTGGACGGCACGGCAAGAGGAGGCATAGCTGTCACCGTTACCGATGAGTTTGATATACCGATAAAGTTTATAGGAGTAGGGGAGAAGCTGGAGGATCTTAAAGTCTTCGATCCTGAGGAATTCGCCGGAGGTATTTTCGATGAGTAAACCGGTTGTTGCCGTCATAGGCAGGCCGAATGTTGGAAAATCCACTTTTTTCAATAGAATAGTAGGTAAGAGGATATCTATAGTAGAGGATACTCCCGGAGTTACCAGAGACAGGATCTACGCTGAAGCGGAGTGGAACGGCGTCACCTTCGGACTCATAGATACGGGGGGAATCGAACCGGACAGCAAAGACGTGATTCTGTCTCAGATGAGAGAACAGGCTCAGATCGCCATGGACATGGCTGACGTAGTTCTTTTCATAGTCGATGGAAAGGAAGGCGTAACCTCGGCCGATGAGGAAGTGGCGGGAATGCTGAGAAGGAAGGGCAGGGAGATAGTTCTTCTGGTAAATAAAATAGACAACCCGCGAAAGCTTCCTGATACGTTCTATGATTTCTATTCTCTGGGAGTCGGAGAGCCGATACCGGTATCCGCCGCCAATATGCTGAATCTGGGAGACGTTCTGGACAGGATCGTCGCAAGCTTTCCTGAAGGAACCGGAGATGAGGAGGAGACCACCAAGGTAGCGGTAATCGGAAAGCCTAACGTGGGAAAATCGTCCCTGATAAACAGACTGCTTGCGGAAAAGAGGGTCATAGTATCAGATATAGCGGGAACCACAAGGGACTCCATAGACACGCCCTTTACTTGGGAGGGTGAAGAATATACATTGATTGATACGGCAGGTATCAGGAGGCAGAGCAAGATAAGGGAAAGCATCGAAAGATACAGCGTAGTCAGAGCCGTGGCGGCCGTCGAGCGCTCTGACGTCTGTCTTCTCGTCATAGATGCCCAAGACGGCGTAACCGAGCAGGATAAACGAATAGCAGGGGTCGCTCACGAGGCGGGAAAGGGAATCGTCGTAGTGGTGAATAAATGGGATCTTTTAAAGAAGGAGACCAACACCATGAAGGAGTACAGAGAGGCAATAGAGGCTGAGCTTCCTTTCATGTCCTACGCCCCCGTTCTCTTCATATCGGTTTTGACAGGACAGCGGGTGGATCAGGTCATGGATATGGTGAAGACGGTGGCGGAAAATCGCTCTATGAGGATTCCTACAGGTCAGTTGAACAGCCTGATCTCAGATGCCGTGATGATGAAACAGCCGCCCTCGGATAAGGGCAGAAGGCTTAAGATATATTATGCCGCTCAGGTGGGCATAAGACCTCCGCTTTTCTCTTTTCAGATTAACAGGAGAGAGCTGATGCATTTTTCCTATGCCAGATACCTGGAGAACAAGATCAGAGAAGCATTTAACTTCGACGGTACGTCTATAAAATTCGTATTTAGAGAAAAAGGAGATAATGAACAGTGATGGATGTATTCTATCCGGTTTTAGCGGGGAGCATTGCCTACCTTTTAGGCAATATTTCACCCTCCACCATTCTGGCTAAAATGGCCGGCAAGGATATAAGGAAAGAAGGAAGCGGCAACGCCGGAACTACCAATGCCCTCAGGGTTCTGGGCAAAAAGGCAGCCCTAATTACCCTGGTTATAGACATTGGAAAGGGGGTGGCTGCCATTCTCATCGGAAGGGCTATAGGAGGACCCGAGGCGGCGATGATATGCGGCCCTGCCGTATTCATTGGGCATGTATGGCCCGTTTTGCTGAAATTCCATGGAGGAAAGGGAGTAGCCACTGCCTTCGGAGTTCTTATTGCCATAAACTGGCAGCTTGCTCTCATATGCCTCGCCGTAGTGATAGGGGTGGTACTGGTGACGAAAATGGTGTCCCTGGGATCTGTGACGGCGGCAATATGCTTCGTCATCCTGGCTCACTTCATGGAGCCGGACTTCTTCTGGCCGGGTCTGGTCATGGCGGCGATCCTCGTCTTTAAGCACAGGGCAAATATCGGCAGAATAATGCGGGGAGAGGAAAACAAAATAAGCTTTAAAAAATAAGCTTTAATAGAAGCAGACTTAAGGAGACTTTTACATGAAGATCGGTGTTATAGGGGCGGGAAGCTGGGGCACGGCTCTGTCATCCCTTCTTGAAAAAAAAGGTATGGACGTATGGGTAACGGGCCGTAGCCGGGACCACCTGAGAGCCATGAAAAAGGACAGAGAAAACAGGAAATATCTGCCGGGAGTAGTTTTGGGAGAGGGTATATCTTTTGTCTACACCATGGAAGAGGCGGCTAAGGACGCCGACATAGTCCTGTTCTCCGTTCCCGCCCAGTCGTTCAGAGAAAACTTCAGCAGGTGCCTTCCTTTCATAGGCGATCAGGCTATAGTAGTCAACGTGGCCAAGGGCATAGAACAGGGAAGCCTTAAAAGGCTCTCTGAGATAGCCAAAGAGCTGAAGCCGACAGTCAGGTACGCCGTGCTGTCCGGTCCTTCTCACGCTGAGGAGGTAGGCAGACTGCTTCCCACCACAGTGACAGTGGCCTCAGAGGATGAAGAAATTTCAAAGACCGTCCAGGAAGTGTTCATGACAGAAACGTTTCGGGTATACACTAACGGGGACGTAATAGGCACAGAGCTGGGAGGGGCATTAAAAAATATCATGGCTCTGGGAGCCGGAATATCCGACGGATACGGTTTTGGCGACAATGCTAAAGCGGCTCTCATGACTCGAGGCCTGGCTGAGATAACGCGGCTGGGGATCACCATGGGAGCGAAGGCGGAAACCTTCGCAGGTCTTGCCGGAATAGGAGACCTTATCGTAACCTGTACCAGTATGCACTCGAGAAACAGAAGATGCGGCATCCTTATCGGAAGAGGGGTTAAGCCTTCCGACGCGGTCAACGAAATAGGTATGGTGGTAGAGGGAATATATACGGCTTCTGCGGCAGGAGCCTTGGCTGAGAAGTATGGCGTTGAAATGCCCATTACGGAAACCCTGAACATGTGCATAGAAGAGAGGATAACAGCGGCTGACGCCATCGCCCGGCTCATGGGCCGCAGTCCTAAGAGCGAAGGCCATGAGAGCTATGGACTTCATCAAAAGGAGCAACCGAAAAAGGAAACCTAGGTAAATGATAAATAAATTTCACATAATCACATTCGGATGTCAGATGAATGAGCATGATTCTGAGATCATGGCCGGACTGCTTTCCGAAGAAGGCATGGCTGAGACTGAAAACAGGGATGAGGCTGACGTGGTGATAATCAACACCTGCAGCGTCAGGGAAAACGCTGACAATAGATTCTTTGGAACCTTGGGACAGCTGAAGAGGCGTAAGGAATCCGATGAGGAATTTATGGTGTGCGTGTGCGGGTGTATGATGCAGCAGCAGCACATCATCGACAGGGTAAAAGAAAAGTATCCATGGGTCGACGTCATATTCGGAACCCATAATATCCATGCTCTCCCCAGACTTTTGAAGAATGCCCGCTCAGAAAAGACTAAGCAGCGGGAGATACCGGAAGAGGTCGGAGAGATAGAGGAAGGACTCCCTGCCGTCAGAAAACATAAAGCAAAAGCCCTTGTGAACATCATGTACGGTTGCAACAATTTCTGCACCTACTGCATAGTGCCATACACCAGGGGGCGGGAGCGCAGCAGGAGGCCGGAGGCCATAGTGGAGGAGGTCAGGGCTCTTACGGAGGATGGTGTCAAGGAGGTCATGCTCCTTGGACAAAACGTGAACTCGTACAAGGGTGGAGATACGGATTTCGCCGGACTCATTTACATGCTCAACGATATAGACGGGCTTCAGCGGATTAGGTTCATGACCAGTCATCCGAAGGATCTGTCGGATCGTCTGATAAATGCGTACGTAGAATGTGAGAAGCTTTGCAAAAACATACATCTGCCGGTGCAGGCAGGATCCTCTGCCGTGCTTAAGAGGATGAACAGGCACTACGACAGGGAGAAATACCTTGGTCTGGTGAAAAGGCTGAAGGAGGCCGTTCCCGGCATAACCATATCCACAGACATAATAGTGGGATTTCCGGGAGAAACAGAGGAGGACTTTCAGGAGACCTTAAGCCTTGTCAAGGAGGTGGAGTATGACTCCGCCTTTACATTCCTGTATTCCATACGAAAGGGAACCCCTGCGGCAGAGTATGATGATCAGATCCCGGAGGACGTGAAGCACGACAGATTTAATCGTCTTGTAGAGCTGATAAACGAGATCAGCTCCGAAAAAAACATGGCATACGAGGGAAGGCTTGAAGAGGTTCTCGTGGAAGGCGCCGCCAAGAGTGGAGAAAATATATATTCCGGACGGACGGACGGGTTTAAACTGGTGAATTTCTACTCAGAAGAGGATCTGACCGGAGATATGGCCAGGGTAAGGATTACGAGAGGAAAAACCTTCAGTTTGGAAGGCCGCTTGGTACGAGGCGAAGAAAATGGAGAGGAGTATAGATAATGAGAAATAATTTAGGACTGATCCACATTTACTGCGGAGAAGGAAAGGGAAAGACCACTTGTGCCGTAGGACTTACGGTCAGAGCCTCAGGATACGGTCTCAAGGTTCTGTTCATGCAGTTTTTGAAGACGGGAACCAGCAGCGAGCTGAAGGTTCTTGCCGGACTTGACGGAGTGGATATCTTGGAGACTACGCCGGTTAAGAAATTTTCGTTCCAAATGACTGAAGAGGAAAAGAATGAGACGAAGAGAATCAGCGCCAAGGAAGTCGATGACGCCAAGAAGGTTACGGAAAACGGAGCTTATGACATGCTCGTCATGGATGAAACCTTGGGGGCTATAGAAGCCGGACTTCTCGATGAAAAGGTGGTGCTGGACTTTTTGAAGAATAAGCCGGAGCATCTTGAGGTAGTGCTCACCGGAAGATATCCGTCAGATGAGCTGGTGGAACTTGCCGATTACGTATCCAGAATAGATAAGGTAAAGCATCCCTTCGACAGAGGTATACAGGCCAGAAAGGGCATAGAGGCGTAGCTATGGCAGAGACAAGCCGGGGATGTGACCTAATGGGGCTGAGCCATGCCAGCTTCTATACCGGAAGAATAATCGTCCATATGGAGGTCAAAAATGAGTAAACTTAGATTCAGCGCTGCCTTAACAGCCGCGAAGCTGTCTGTTATTGCGCTTAAGCTTGCGCGCAGGAACGGAACGAATTTTCCGGGCGCAGTGGCTCTCAAGCTCTGTCCCGATTTTCTCAGATACGTGAGGAAGCCGGACATGATAATAGCTGTGACGGGAACCAACGGAAAGACGACAGTTTCCAATCTTTTAAGCGACGTACTGCGGAAAGCGGGAAAGGTAGTTTTAAATAACAGCCTGGGAACCAACATAGCTTCCGGTATCGCTACATGCCTCATATCCGGCGTGAATATATTTAACAGGGAAAAGTATGAGTGTGCCGTGCTGGAAATAGATGAAAGATCGGCGATGCACATATTTCCGTACGTAAAACCTGATTACATGATAGTCACCAATCTGTCAAGAGATTCCATAATGAGAAACGCCCATCCGGAATACATAAGGAAAATTCTGGAGGGCAATATACCCGTGGAGACAAAGCTGGTGCTTAATGGCGACGATCTGCTATCCTGCGGAATAGCGCCGAAAAACCAAAGGGTATATTTCGGAATAGAGAAAATGGATGGGGACCTGACGGAAAGCGTGAACCTTATAAACGACATGAGGATATGCCCTGTTTGTCACACCGGGCTGAAGTACGAGTACGTCAGATACAGCAGCATAGGGAGAGGATACTGCCCACAGTGCGGGTTCGGATCTCCGGACTATGACTATGGAGCCTTTGACGTGGATAAAAAGTCTATGACCATGAAGATGAGGACAGGCTCTGAATCGGAGGAGTTCTGCCTTATGAACGAGAGCACCTTTAACATATATAATCAGGTTATGGTCATAGCCATGATGCATCAGCTGGGCCACAGCCTGAAGGAAATCAAGGGGTTCATGAATGAGACGGGTATAGTGAAAAGCCGTTATGACGTAACGGAGATCGGGGATAAGAAGGTGATCATGCTCCTCTCCAAGGACAGGAACGCTTACGCGTGTTCACGGGTTTTCGAATACATAATCCAACAGCCCGGAAAAAAGGAGATAATCCTTATGATGAACAACCTTGAGGATATGGGGAACTGGTCTGAGAACACCTGCTGGATGTACGACTGTGATTTCGAATTCCTCAATGGAAACGGCATAGAGCACATAGTGGTAACGGGGCCGAGGGAAAAGGACTATAAGCTTCGGCTCTTAATCGCCGGAATACCGGAGGATATGATTTCATCCTGCGAGAAGGAGACTGACTCTCCGGGGCTTTTGCGAATCTTCGAGGATGATAACGTATATATTCTCTACGGAACGGATTCCATAGAGCTTGCGAACAAGGTGAGGGAGGGAGTTCTTTCCGCCATGAGGAAGGAGGAATCAAAATGAGAGTAGAAGTTTTGTTTCCGGAAATAGCTAACCTTTACGGCGAACTGGGAAATATAAGGTACTTGGAAAAGTCAGTGCCTGATATCTATATAAAGGAAACTGACATAAACGAAAAGCCGGCCTTCCTGGACGCTGATCCTGAAGGAAAAGAGGGCTTCGATCTGGTATACATGGGGACTATGAGTGAAAGCTCACAGGTTCTGGCTATCGAGAAGCTGGGAAAATACAAGGACGCCATCTCCACCTCTATAGAAAATGGCCAGCGGATACTGATAACGGGAAACGCTCTGGAAATATTCGGCAGCGGCATAACAGATGATACCGGCGAGCATGAGGAGTGCTTAGGTCTTTTCCGTTTCCATACAGAGCGTAAGATGATGAAGAGATTCAATTCTCTCTACCTGGGAAAGTACGGCGATATAGACATTGCGGGATACAAGAACCAATTCACCCATTCCTACTATGACGACGAACTGAATCCTCTCTTCTCGACTGTGAGAGGGCCGGGGTTCAATCCGGATGTTAAGGAAGAGGGGATAAGATATAATAATTTCATGGCTACATACGTCATAGGACCTCTGTTCGTCTTGAATCCGCTTCTGATGGGTGAGATACTTAAGGAGACAGGCTCCGACGCAAAACCGGCTTTCATGGAAGCGGCCATGGATGCTCACAGAGTAAGAGTGGCAGAATACAGCGATCCTAAGATCGGTTTCTATTATTAGTTTTTACCAATTCCTCACACAATTTTTATACTTTAGGGTTAAAATCACACAAAACTAATTTTAGAGGATGTTGACTGATGAGAAAAATTAAACAGTATTTAAACTCCCCTTTGGGGATTTTCATGATCCTGATCATACTGATGAACATGGTATCGGGAGTGTATTCCAACCCCCTCGAGTGGCTCATTACCAGACTCATGATGCTGCCGGGTATAATCATAGGACTTTCGGTTCACGAATGGGCCCATGGATTCGTTTCCCATAGGCTGGGAGATCCGACCCCTGAGATGCAGGGAAGGCTGACCATAAACCCGTCGGCCCACATAGACCCCATAGGATTTCTCGCTCTGCTGTTGTGCGGATTCGGATGGGGCATTCCGGTTCAGATCGATCCCCGATACTATAAGCGCAGGCGGCTTGGAGAGATGATGGTAGCCTTCGCCGGTGTGGTGATGAATCTGGTCACAGCTGCCGTATTTATGTTCATAGTAAAGGGTATATTCATTGCTTCGGCATCCTTCGCCGTAAGCCGGCTGGGAAGTGTTATCATTGAAATACTGCTGTACATAGTGCAGATTAATGTAGTGCTGATGGCGTTTAATCTGCTTCCTATTCCACCGCTGGATGGATTCAATATCGTGACCCAGATATTCGGACTGAAGAAATATGACTGGTGGTATATGCTCTATAGATACGGTTTTTTCATACTGCTCATATGTATCTTTTTCAATATAACCGATCTGCTTTTGACATGGCCTATCAATACGGTATACTCTCTTCTTCTCAGGATATTATACCTGTGATGAGAGGAATCCTAAGCATCTTCCGTTTTAACAGGGGACATCAGCTTTCCCAGCCTCTTCGCAATCAGTCCGACTAAAAGGGCGGCGGCTACGGTTCCCTCCCTTACGCCCTGAACCTGTCCGGTAAATACGATAGAAAGGACGCAGGCGATCCCTACCAGAGTGACGTCGAATCCCACCTTCATGTATCCGAATTTTATTCCGGAAATCGCTTTGCACATGGCGAGAACCACACCTTCTCCGGCCAGAACTACCACATTGGCCTTGACCTCGAAGCTGACGCCGACGGCGACTAGGAAGATTCCAACGGCGCAGCATATCCACTGCTGAAGGTAAGTATCCGGTGATATATCCCGTATGACCCAAAGAGAGAAATCACTGAGATAGCCGAAGAAAAAAGCGACAGGAAGCTGGAGCAGCTGTATAGGGTTGTAATTCTTCCTCAGTACGAGAATCTGAATGAGAATAAAGACACAGTGCATTGCGATGGTGGCCGTTCCAAGAGTGAGAGGGGCGAAGGTGCTTATAACATAGGGAACGCTGGAAACGGGAGATGTTCCCAGATTTGCCCTGACTGAAAAGGCAATACCAAAGGTCATAATGGAAAGGCCTATGAGAAGAAGCAGGTATCTCTTAAATAAATTCACATTAAATTTTGTCAATACTGTCAATCCTCCTTTATCTTTTTGATCAGCATCCCCTTGATTATATCATTTTTGTTAAAAATTTAGAAACGCAATTTATGTATACGCATATGCTTTAATTCTGTCTTTAGCGGCGGTTTCAGGCACGAAGGGTGAGAAACAATAAACCACCGGCTATGCCGGTGAGATTATAAAGCTTTAAGGATTCACCGCAAATGGGCAAACCCCTCTCGGCGGATGGGCGATCAACGTCCGGCGGGGGGGCGGGTTTAACAGGTGCAGGCCGTGAAGAAGGGTGGCTTTTTTGTTTTCCCCCTTGAAGAAGGTCGGCTTAAAATTGCTTGTTTTGGCTAATCCCTAAGTTCACCCCTAAAGCCGGGGGCTATGATTTGTTAGCACTCTTTAATGATGAGTGCTAAAAAGTCCTTGCATTTTGCCTCCGCCGGTAGTAATATATAATCGTAAGCAAGGATATAATCCTTATATCTGTGAAAAGGGGTGATGATATAGTGAATATCGAAAAATACACGCAAAAAGCTCAGCAGGCTGTTATGGATAGCCAGAATATCGCTATTTCAGAAGGGAATCAGACTCTCGACGTGGAGCATCTGCACCTGGCTCTCCTCCGTCAGAAGGACGGCTTGATACCTAAGCTGATAAAGAGCATGGGAGTGGAGCCCGAACAGATCGAAAGAGATCTTGAGAGGGAGATTGGCAAGCTGCCTAAAGTCTCCGGCGGCAATGATCAGATTTACGCATCCGGAAGACTTAACAGAGTTTTGATGGAAGCCGAAAAGAAGGCTGAAGAATTCAAGGACGAATACGTAAGCGTCGAGCACATTTACCTGGCAATGCTGTCCGAGAGGAACACCACTTCCGCTCAGATATTCCGGAGATACCAGATAACCGGGGACAAGTTCCTCGATGCGCTGTCCAAGGTGAGAGGAAATCAGCGCATCACCGGCCAGAGCCCTGAGGACAATTACGACGCTCTCAACAAGTACGGACGGGATCTCGTAGAGATGGCGCGAGAAGGAAAGCTTGACCCTGTTATAGGAAGAGACGGAGAGATCAGACATACTATTCAGATTCTCTCCAGGAGGACTAAGAATAACCCTGTGCTCATAGGCGAGCCGGGCGTAGGTAAGACGGCTGTAGTAGAAGGACTGGCGCAGAGAATATTAAAGGGGGACGTGCCTGAAGGCTTGAAGGATAAGACCATATTCGCCCTGGATATGGGAGCCTTGATCGCAGGGGCCAAGTTCAGAGGCGAATTCGAGGAGAGGCTTAAGGCTGTCCTTAACGAGATAGAGAAATCTGAAGGCAGGATAATACTCTTCATAGATGAGATGCACAACATTGTAGGAGCCGGAAGGACTGAAGGCTCCATGGACGCAGGAAATCTCCTGAAGCCGAAGCTGGCCAGAGGTGAACTCCACTGCATAGGAGCTACCACCCTGGACGAGTACAGAAAGTACATAGAAAAGGATGCGGCGCTTGAGAGACGTTTCCAGAAGGTTATGGTGGATCAGCCAAGCGTAGAGGATACCATATCCATTTTAAGAGGTCTTAAGGAAAGATTCGAGATTCACCATGGAGTCAGGATCACCGATGGGGCTCTCATAGCCTGCGCTACAATGTCTGACAGGTACATATCCGACAGATTTCTCCCTGACAAGGCTATCGACCTGATGGATGAAGCCGCCGCCAGAATAAGGACGGAGATCGACAGCATGCCGGCCGAGCTCGATGAGATATCCCGAAAGATAATGCAGCTGGAGATAGAAAAGCAGGCGCTCAGCAAGGAGACGGACAGGGGATCTAAAGCGAGGCTGGAGACTTTGGAAAAAGAGCTGGCTCAGCTTAAGGATGAGAACGCTTCCATGAGAGCGCAATGGGAAAACGAGAAGAGGGCTATTTCGGACGCCAAGGAGACTAAGGAAGAGATCGACGCTGTCAGACATCAGATGGAAGAGGCGGAGAGAAATTATGACCTGGAAACTCTGGCGAAGCTGAAATACGGAACCCTTCCTGAGCTGGAGAAAAGGCTGGAGGCGGAGAAGGAAAACGCTGATACCTCTGAGAAACGGCTTCTAAAGGAAGAGGTAAACGAAGAGGAGATTGCGGAGATAGTCTCTTCCTGGACGGGAATACCGGTGACTAAGCTGGTAGAAGGGGAGAGAGAGAAGCTTCTGAGGCTTACCGACATACTCCACAGGAGAGTAATAGGTCAGGAGGAAGGAGTAGAAGCCGTATCGGAAGCCATATTGAGAGCACGAGCAGGTCTTAAGGCAGAAAACAGGCCTATCGGATCTTTCATTTTCCTGGGGCCTACCGGCGTAGGCAAGACAGAGCTTGCTAAGGCGCTGGCCGAAGCGCTGTTCGATACGGAGAAAAACCTTATAAGGATAGACATGTCCGAATATATGGAGAAACACTCGGTATCCAGACTGGTGGGAGCTCCCCCGGGATACGTGGGATACGACGAAGGAGGACAGCTTACAGAGGCTGTAAGAAGAAGACCGTACAGCGTAATACTGTTCGATGAGATAGAAAAGGCTCATCCCGATGTATTTAACATACTGCTCCAGCTTTTGGACGACGGGAGGCTGACCGATAATCAGGGCAGGACCGTTGACTTTAAGAACACCGTAGTCATAATGACATCCAACATAGGAAGCGGAGAGCTTATAGAGAATATAAGACCTGACGGCAGCATTGACCGGGAGGTAAAGGACCGAGTGGAGGGGCAGCTGAAGAATTACTTCAGACCTGAGTTTCTGAACCGTATAGATGACGTAGTAGTATTCAGCCCGCTCACTGAGGAACAGGTCATCAAGATAACCGACCTTACCATGAAGGCTCTGGAGAAGCGTCTGGAGGACAGAGACATAACTCTGGAGCTCACAGGCGGCGGCAAGAGGTTCATAGCTTCAGAGGCCTACGATCCTAATTACGGCGCCCGTCCGGTAAAGAGGTATATCCAGAAAAACATAGAGACTGTTCTTGCCGAGATGATAATAAGAGGTGATGTGGCAGACGGAGACAAGGTAGAGATTTCCGCTGAAGGTGGTCAGCTTCAGTTTAAACCTCTGTAGAGGGGTGAAGAGAATGAATATACCTATCCCCGCCGCCTGATTGAGTTTTTCATGTGTACCTTCATAGCCCTGGCCCCGTTATCGGGGCTACCGCTTTTGAAGGCATTATATATCCGCGAATGCTCTTTGAAGACCTCGTGAAGGTATCCCGGCGCGAAATAGTTGGACGAGCTGCAGTAGTTTATGATAGTCTGATATCTGAGGAGAGTATCCTCCAGAAGCCTGTTGTGAGCAGACTTATATATCTGCCGGTGAAAAGCGTTGTTGATGCTGATCATCTTAGGGATATCGTCTTTGTCAGTGTAGAACTTCATAAAGTCGTATATCTCATCAAGCTCATCCATCTGCTCTTCCGTTATGCGGGTTATGCTTAAGCGTACAGCCAGGACTTCATAATCTGTGCGCATTTCAAATAAATCCCATATCTCTCGGTCGGAAAAGCCTGTGACCACCGCACCCTTGTTCGGGATCAGCCTTATGACCCCGTCCTTTTCAAGGCGGGCGAGGGCTTCCCGTACCGGGGTTCTGCTCGCGTTATAGGCTTCACACACGCTTTTCTCCACGAGTCTGGCGTTTTTCTTTACGCGGCCTGTCAGAATATCCTTCAGCAGCTTCTGGTATACCGCTTCTGTAAGAGGCAGAGCGTCGAAATTATTTTCGTTTATTTCCTTAATAATACTCATGGGTAAATTATATTATCGGTCGGAAGACTTTGTCAACGAGGAAAGGAGCAACCATGGAGAGAGAAAAAGTTAACGAGATTCTGGATCTCTTAGAGGCAGAGTACCCGGACGCCCGGTGCGCCTTAGACCATAGAAACGTTTATGAGCTTTTAATATCTGTTGTCCTTTCCGCCCAGACCACGGACAAAAGCGTAAATCAGGTGACGCCTGAGCTGTTCAGGGCTTATCCTGACGCCAAGGCTCTTTCGGAAGCAGAGCCTTCTCAGGTGGAAGAGTATATCAGGCGGATAGGTATGTACAGGACAAAGTCGAAAAATATTGTGGCTCTGGCGAAAAGGCTCACCGAAGACTTTGACGGACAGGTTCCCGATGATTACGACAGCCTTCTAAGCCTTCCGGGAGTGGGTAGAAAAACAGCCAACGTGGTGCTTTCCGTGGGGTTTTCCCATCAGAGGATAGCTGTGGATACCCATGTCCTCAGGGTGTCCAACAGAATCGGACTGGTTCACGAAGGAGACGTTCTGAAAACAGAGCTTGCCCTTATGGAAGCTGTCCCCGAGAACAGATGGTCCAGAACCCATCACAGCCTCATCTTTCACGGAAGAAGCTGCTGCACCGCGAGAAACCCTAAGTGTGAAAAATGCGTCATAGAAAGGCTTTGCGAGAAATGCATTTAAGAAGTTGTAAAAGGGAGCCTAAAATGGTAAACTTAAATCATCCCATGAAAGGAGCATGATAAATGAAAGAACGAGAAAAGAAGCTTAGAGCCGGCATCATAGGCGGAACGGGAATGGTCGGACAGAGATTCGTTACCCTTTTAGCCGATCATCCATGGTTTCAGGTAAGCGCTATCGCCGCCAGCGCGAGAAGCGCAGGAAAGACCTACGAGGAGGCTGTGGGAGGCCGCTGGAAGATGGCGGCACCTATGCCGGAAAGGGAAAAGAGTATTATCGTTAAGGACGTTAAGGATATAGAGGCTATGGGCGAGGAGGTGGACTTCGTCTTCAGCGCTGTAGACATGACCAAGGAAGAGATAAAGAAGATAGAGGAGGACTACGCAAAGGCTGAAATACCCGTAGTTTCCAACAACAGCGCTCACAGATGGACTCCGGACGTGCCTATGGTCATTCCGGAAATAAATATTGACCACTTCGACGTAATAGAGTCTCAGAGAAAGAGGCTGGGAACCGAGAGAGGATTCATAGCAGTGAAGCCTAACTGCTCGATTCAGGGTTATGTTCCGGCTCTGGCGGCATGGAAGGAGTACGAGCCCTATGAAGTCGTAGTCACCACATATCAGGCTATAAGCGGTGCAGGAAAGACATTTAAGGACTGGCCGGAAATGGTGGAAAATATCATCCCGTACATAGGCGGGGAAGAAGAGAAGAGTGAACAGGAGCCTCTCAGGATATTCGGACATATAGAAAACGGTCAGATCGTGAAGGCGGCTGAACCTGTGATAACCAGTCAGTGCGTCAGAGTTCCTGTTTTAGACGGCCATACGGCGGCTGTTTTCGTTAAGTTCAGAAAGAAGCCTTCTAAGGAGGAGCTTATCGAAAGGCTGAGAAGCTTCAGCGGTTTTCCTGCGGAGGCAGGTCTTCCGTCTGCGCCTTCTCACTTCATCCGGTATCTGGAGGATGAGGACAGACCTCAGGTAAGGCTGGACGTAAACTACGAGAATGGATTCGGAGTTTCCGTCGGAAGGCTGAGAGAGGACACGGTGTACGATTATAAGTTCATCGGCCTTGCCCATAATACTGTGAGGGGCGCTGCCGGCGGCGCTGTGCTGTGCGCGGAAGCTCTTGCGGCGAAGGGGTACATAACGGAGAGATAATCCATGTGTTTTACGGCGGTCATGACGTGAGTCGGACCGCTTAATCCTGTTTAAGACGAAATTTAGGAGATTTATTTAAGTGGCGGAAACCAGAAAGAAGACGAAGACCTCCGATGGTAAAGGAAAGGCCGGAGGAAGCAAATCAGGAGAAAATAAAGGAGCCGCCCCATCTAAAGAGGGTGTTAACAGAGCTGTCATGGACAATATCGTCGGTGTTTGCCTGATGGCTCTGGGTGTTTTCGTGTTCGCTGCCGTCCAGCTTCATATCGCCGGGCAGCTTGGGAATACGTTCGGCGACCTGTTGAAGGGAGTTTTCGGATTAGTCGCCCTGATTCTGCCGATATATCTCTTAGTGCTGGGCGCCCTTCTGTTCACCAATAGAAACGGGAACCTTTCATGGCGGACATTTCTGTTTTCCTTCATAATACTTCTGATGATATGTCTCATCAATTCAGGCAGATTCATCGATTCCGACGATATCAGTTACCGGTGGATGGACTACTATGCCTCCGGCATAGAACTGAACAGCGGCGGATTATTCGGTATGATGCTGGGGTCGGCCATAGTGGCCATGACAGGAAAGATAGGACTTTATACCATATCCGTTCTACTGATTCTCATATGCGCTCTCCTTTTGATAAATAAGCCGGTTTCCTCCATCGTGGAGAAACTTGCCGGCGGCGTGGAAAAGGCGAAACAGTTCAAGGCCGGGGAAAATGAGGAGACGGAGGAAGAGGAAGAAGCTGAGGAAAAACAAGAACAGATTCCCATGCCGGTGATCCTGGCGAATCCATATGATACAGTAGTCGCAGACAGGCCGGAAAGGAAAAGCAGATTGAAAAACCTTCTTGGCTACATGAAGGACGATAAGCTCTTCGAAAAGGACATAACTTCTTTTGACAGCGATAAGGCCATGGCGGAAAGGGACGGCCATTCTCCGGAGAACGCTGAAGAAGCCTTTAAGGGTGAGAGTGAGCCCCATGTATCCTACGGCCTGGAAGTCAGGGCCTCAGGCTCGGTCATCGGGTATGGCCTTGACGGAGGATTAGACCGGACGGAAGTACGATACGGTCTTGACGGCGCCCTTTCTCCTACAAGCGTAGGGATAAAAGGCTACGGTCTCGACGGAGATGATGATAATTACAAGGGTACAGAGGGAGACGAAGGGGCATTTTCGGCCGATAATGATATGGGAGAACAGGAGTGCGGCGGCATAGAAGCGTCTGGGAGAAACCTTTCTCAGGCTGAGCTTAGATCCCTTATGCCTGATGTGGATACGACGCCTAAAAAGCGCAAATACAGGAAGCCTCCTATGTACCTTCTGAAGCTTATCTCGGGCGGAAGAGATCCTCATCTTGCCGCGGACCTTAAGGCCATGGCGGCTAAGCTGGAGGAAACTCTGAAGAACTTTAACGTGGACGCCAAGGTTGTTCAGGTAACAAGAGGGCCGGCGGTAACCAGGTATGAGATACAGCCGGGAATAGGTGTAAAGGTGAGCAGCATAGCCAGGCTTTCCGATGATATAGCATTAAATCTGGAGGCTAAGTCCATAAGAATAGAGGCTCCCATACCCGGTAAGGCGGCCGTAGGCATCGAGGTGGAAAACGATAAGATTACCATGGTCTCAATGAGGGAGATGGTAGGTTCTCCTGAATTCAAAAACGCTGAATCCAAGATAGCCTTCGCCGTGGGTAAGGATATAGCGGGAAAGGCGGTAGTCGCCGACCTTGCTACCATGCCTCACCTTTTGATCGCCGGTTCCACAGGCTCCGGAAAGAGCGTGTGCGTAAACAGTATAATAACCAGTATCCTCTACAAGGCGGATCCTGACGAGGTAAAGCTTGTTCTCATAGATCCCAAGGTAGTGGAGCTTGGAAACTATAACGGAATTCCTCACCTGCTCATACCTGTGGTAACTGAACCGACAAAGGCGGCAGCGGCTCTTAACTGGGCGGTCGCCGAGATGACGGACAGGTACAAAAAGTTCGCCGAGAGGAATGTGAGGAACCTGTCAGGGTATAACCGGTATATGAAGGAAATCGGCGAAACGGACAGCCTGATGCCTCAGATAGTTATAATAATCGACGAGCTGGCGGACCTGATGATGGCGGCGCCGTCTCAGGTGGAGGAATCCATATGCAGACTGGCCCAGATGGCGAGGGCAGCAGGCATGCATCTCATAGTAGCCACTCAGAGACCGTCGGTGGATATAATAACCGGAGTTATAAAAGCCAACATACCGTCCCGTATAGCTTTTGCCGTTTCGTCCCAATTCGACTCCAGGACCATCCTCGACATGTCGGGGGCAGAAAAGCTGGTGGGAAGGGGAGATATGCTCTTCAATCCTCTGGGAACGGGAAAACCGACGAGAATACAGGGGTGCTTCATATCTGACGATGAGGTTTCCGCCGTAATCGATTTCATAAAGTCCCAAAACGAGGAGGATCCGGAATACTCCAGCGAGGTTATGAGCTCCATTGAGAAGGGAGTCTCTTCCCCTTCGGGAGGCGACGAGGATACAGATGAATTCCTTTCGGAAGCCATAGAATGTGTGGTTCATGCCGGACAGGCGTCGGTTTCCATGCTTCAGAGAAGGTTCAGAATAGGATATAACCGAGCGGCCAGAATGGTGGAAATGATGGAGGAAAGAGGCATAGTCGGCCCACAGGACGGAAGCCGGCCGAGACAGGTGCTCTTGACAGAGGACGAGCTCAATGCCATGAAGGAGGAAGCTTTAGAGCAGTGAAGGTTTTTTTTGAGACTCTTGGATGTCCTAAGAATTTTTATGATACGGAAAATGCGGAAGGCATTCTGGAAGATGCAGGGTTTACCATAACCGACGATTTAGGCGAAGCGGATTTTGCCATAGTTAATACGTGCGGATTCATAAACGATGCGAAGACGGAATCCATAGAGAGGATATTTCAGATAGCCTCATCGAAGCGCGATGAAACCAAGCTGATAATTTCCGGATGCCTCTCAAAGCGGTACAGCGCAGAGCTCTTCGGTGAGATGACAGAGGTCGACGGTTTTATCGGCGTCAACGAGTACGAGAAGCTTCCCCGGCTGTTGACTGAAATGAAGGAAAAACGGGATGAGCGTTTCAACCTTTGCGGAGAAGAGTATGACAGGGTGCTCAGGTCTTTGCCGAGAAAAATAGGCGATAATCCTTATACCGCCACACTGAAGATTGCTGAGGGCTGCGACAACGTGTGCGCCTACTGTATAATACCATTTATAAGGGGCGGCTACAGGAGCAAGCCCATGGAGGATGTACTCCGGGAGGCGGAAGACATGGCCGCTGCCGGATGCAGGGAGCTGATCCTTATAGCTCAGGATGTGACCTGCTACGGTCTGGACATATACGGAAAATACACCCTTGCCGAGCTGCTTCGAAGGCTCTGTGCCATAGAAGGCATAAGGTGGATACGGCTTATGTACTGCTATGATGACCGAATAAACGACGAGCTCATAGATACCATAGCTTCTGAGGAGAAGATCTGCAATTATCTGGACATACCCATCCAGCATGCCAGCGACTCGGTGCTCAAGGCCATGAACAGAAGATCCAACAAGGCTGATCTGATCTCTAAGCTGGACAGGATAAGAGAGAAAATACCGGATATAAGGATTAGAACCACATTGATCACCGGATTTCCCGGAGAGACGGAGGAGGATCACGAAGAGCTTTTAGAGTTCGTGAAAAGCCAGCGGTTCGCTCGGCTGGGAGTATTCGCCTACTCCATGGAGGAGGGGACAGCCGCGGGAGAGATGGAGGATCAGATAGATGAGGAGGTCAAGTCTCAGCGTCTGGATGAGCTGATGCGGACACAGATGGAGATTTCCCTGGAAAACAACAGAGAGCTCATAGAGGAGATCATGGATGTCATTGTGGACGAGAGAGATGAGGGTGGATGCTACATAGGCAGAACCAGATACGACGCACCTGAAATCGATAATTCCGTCATATTCACGTCGGATAGGGAGCTGACGCCGGGGAATATTGTAAGGGTCAGGATAAACGACGCTTTCGATTACGACCTTACCGGAGAGGAAGTCAATGGATAGGATTATTATTATTGATGGGAACAGCCTGATAAACCGGGCTTATTACGCCATGCAAAGGCCGATGATAACGAAAAAGAACGTGTATACTCAGGGTATATACGGTTTTTTGAACATGCTGTCTAAGCTCGAGGAAAGCTACCGGCCCACCCACATGGCAGTAGCCTGGGATCTTAAGACGCCTACCTTCAGACATAAGGCCTATGAGGGCTACAAGGCAGGCAGAAAGGCAATGCCGGTGGAGCTTGCCATGGAGCTTCCCATAATGAAGGAGATTCTGGACGTTAAAGGCATAGTCAATCTCTCTCTTGAAGGCTTCGAGGCGGATGACATCATAGGTACCATATCGAAAAAGTCCGAAGACGCCGGAATGGATACTTACATAATCACCGGCGACAGAGACGCTCTCCAGCTGGCTTCCGATACAGTGAAGGTACTCATAACCAAGAAGGGCATAACGGAATTCGAGGTATATGACACAGAGAAGATGATGGAGAGATATCAGCTTACCCCGTCTCAGTTCGTAGACCTTAAGGGCCTGATGGGGGACTCCTCAGACAATATTCCGGGAATCCCCGGGGTGGGGGAGAAGACAGGAATAAAGCTCCTTACCCAGTTCGGTTCCATCGCCGGCATGCTGGCGCATACCGATGAGATATCCAATGAGAAGCTGAGAAATAAAGTAGAGGAAAACGCCCAGCTTGCCATGATGAGCAGACGTCTGGCTGAGATAATCAGGGACGTTCCCATAGAGGCAGAACTCGATGACTTGAGAATAGGAAGGACAGACTATCAAAGGCTTATTGAGATCTACAAAGAGCTGGAGTTCAACAGCCTTCTGAAAAAAATCAGGGTAAGCTCTGATAAATCCATGAGCATGAGCCGGGGAGAGAATATAAAGACAGTATTCATCCGGAGAGAAGCAGATCTTTCCAGCCTTGAAGAGATGGAAAAGGGAGCTTCGGCGGTGGTCAAGTCCTTTTCAGATCATAGCCACATAGACGCGCCTGTTATGTACGCCTTAGGTATACTGTCCGGAGACAGGTATTACCACATTGATACTTCCTCAAAGCCCGTACTCAAGGGAGCCGTGGATATCCTCAACGAGAAGTGTCTCAGGCTTTCAGGTCACGATTTGATAAAGGAGCATTACGATCTTCTGTGGAACGGCTTCACCTCTGTGAATATAGATTTTGACACGGCGGTAGCCCAGTACGTTCTGGATCCGTCAAGATCGGATTACAGCCTTAAGGCTCTGGCCCTGGAATATCTGCACATCGATATAGGCGGAGGAGATGAGAAGGGATCGGATAGCCTGAGCCAGATGGATATTTTCGATGAAGAAAATAAGCGTCTGGCTGAATGGGGGAAGACGCACTGTCTCGCCGTCAGAGAGCTGAGAGCCGTCCAGGAAAGGGAAATCCGGAAAAAAGAGCTGACGGAGGTGTACGCCAAGGCAGAGCTTCCCTTAATAGAAGTCTTGGCGGCTATGGAGCGGCAAGGGTTTACCGTCGACAGGAACACCCTCGACGAGGAGGGCGCTCTCCTTACCCGCAGGATTGACGCGCTGACAGAGGAGATTTACGCTCTTGCCGGAGAAGAATTTAACATAAACTCTCCGTCTCAGTTAGGCGATATACTCTTCGAAAAGCTGAGGCTTCCTGCGGGAAAGAAGACAAAGCGGGGCTACAGCACCAGCGCGGATATACTGGAAAAGATAAAGGATAAGCATCCCATAGTCGGACTTGTTCTTCGCTATCGTACGCTGGCCAAGCTTAAGAGCACCTATGTGGACGGTCTGATTCCTCTTGTCGGTGAGGACGGAAAGATCAGAGCCCACTTTCAGCAGACGGTGACGGCTACGGGGAGGATAAGCTGTACAGAGCCTAATCTACAGAACATACCCGTCCGTCACGAGGAGGGTAGACTGCTGAGAAAGGCATTCACCCCGTCCGATGATAAAAGGATTCTCGTGGGTGCGGACTATTCCCAAATAGAGCTGAGAGTATTAGCTCATCTGTCCGGGGATGAGAATCTGATAGACGCCTTCAACAGGGGAGACGATATACACCGGAACACGGCGGCCAGAGTATTCGGTCTGAAATACGAGGACGTGACACCGCTGGACAGAAGCAGGGCTAAAGCCGTTAATTTCGGCGTAATATACGGAATGAGCGGTTTCGGCCTCTCCGAGGAGCTTTCCATTACGAGGAAAGAGGCGGAAAGGTATATAGAGGAGTATTTTGACAAACACGCGGCCGTAAAGGAGTATATGGATGAGCAGGTAAGACTGTGCAGGGAGCGGGGATACACGGAAACCATCCTTGGCCGCAGAAGATATATACACGAGATCAATTCCTCCAATTACATGACCAGACAGCTGGGAGAAAGGCTGGCCATGAACAGTCCCATTCAGGGAAGCGCCGCTGACATAATCAAGCTTGCGATGATAAATGTCTACAGAGAGCTTAAAGACCGTAGCATGGATTCAAAGCTGATCTTACAGGTTCACGACGAGCTGATCATTGACGCCGCTATGGAAGAGCTGGAGGACGTGAAGGAGCTGCTGATAAGGAATATGACTGACGCCATGAGTCTTAGGGTGAAGCTGGAGACCGACCTTAACACGGGGAAAACGTGGTATGATCTTAAATGAGACGGTGACAAAAGGTGATATCATGGTCGTTATAGGACTTACGGGTGGAAGCGGATCGGGAAAGTCCACCGCTGCCACCTTTATACGGGAAAAGGGAATAAAGGTAATCGACGCCGACGCCATAGCCAGGAGGATAACCGAAAAGGGAAGTCCCGCCTTGGAAAGGCTGGTTTCCGCTTTCGGACCTGACATCCTCTTAAGTGACGGGAGCCTGGACAGAAGGCAGATGGCGGCGAGGATTTTTGCCTGTTCAGACGAGAAAAGAATCCTGGAATCTATAGTGACAGAAGAAGTAGTCAGAGAAATCGACAGACTGGTAAGGGATGAAAGGGCGCAGGGCAGGGAAGAGGTACTGGTTCTGGATGCGCCGACTCTGTTCGAGACGGGAGCCGACAGCCTGTGCGACCAGGTTTGGCTGGTGGTATCTCATGAGAAACTGCGGATTGAGAGGCTCAAAGCCAGAGACGGCGTAGAGGAAGCCGTCATCAAAGCCCGCATGGCCGGACAGCTGTCTGACAGGGACAAAGCTGCAAGAGCAGATGTGGTCATAGAGAACAATTCCACTGCTTCAGATCTGAAAGAGAAGGTAGATCGCCTGGTGGACCGGGTGACAGCCCGGGTATAGGGGAGCCTGTACAGGAAATTTTTAAGAAAAACTTGATTTTCATCGTAAAATGCCATATCATATCGATATGTAAGCTCCCTTTTCTCGGTTCACGGCTTCAGAAGAAGCCGTAAGTCGTCAGAAGACGGCGAGATGACCGGCTAAGGGCAGGACTGAGCATATTTAATTTAATCGTTAATCACATATAGAGAAATATATAAGCTGATTGGTGCCACGAAGGCAAACTGAACTCCGGCAGGGGTTCGGCTTGGTTCGTGGCTTTTTCATTTTGAAAGCCGAACCAGAGTGAAGAGGAGAAAACAATGAACCGGCAGAAATACTTGTTAAAGAAATTGGCTCAGATGATAATCACCATGATTATTTTATCCGTTGTGACCTTTGTATTGGCACGGCTTTGTCCCGGCGATCCGTTGCGCTCTTATTACGGAGACAGTATAGAGCATATGAGCACTCAGCAGAAGGAGGCGGCCAGAGAGAGATTAGGGCTCAATGATTCTATAGCGGCTCAGTACAAGGAATGGGCAGAGGCTCTTTTAGAGGGAGATCTGGGGATTTCCTATCAGTATAAGCAGCCGGTTAGTCAAGTGATAGGAAACGTCTGGCAAAACACATTGATCTTAGGCACAACCGCCTACGTGGTTACTTTTGCTCTGGCTATGGGTATGGGCATGTTCTGCGCATTGCGAGAAGAGAGCCGGTTAGACAGAGCCATATGCAAGCTGGGAATTGTGTCCTGCAATATGCCTTCCTTTGTCCTGGCTCTGGGGCTGATCTTTATTTTTGCGGCGAAGCTTCGCTGGCTTCCTGCCGGCAGCGCTTATTCCATAGGGAAAAGCGGCGATATTTTAGACAGGATAATTCATCTCATTCTGCCGGTCAGCGTATTGGTGCTGGAGCATCTCTGGTATTATGCCTATATGGTCAGGAATAAGCTCCTTGAAGAGAGCAGGCGGGATTACGTGTTGCTGTGCAAGGCGGAGGGTATTCCGCGAAAGCGAATTTTAAAGCGCCACTGTCTGCGGAACATTATGCCGTCACTGCTGGTAATGATGGCTATTTCTCTACCCCATATTTTAGGGGGAACATATGTAGTTGAAACCGTATTCGGATACCCGGGTCTGGGAACTCTCAGCTATGAGTCCGCCATGTATCAGGACTATAACATGCTGATGGCGCTGACTTTGTTGACCGGAATCGCAGTGCTCATCTTCAATTTACTGGCTCAGATACTGGGACAGTGGATCGATCCTCGGATGAAGTATGGGAATCCCGCGGGGGAGGTGATGTCATGCAATCTATGAAGAAATTTCCTGTCATTTCTGTAGTCGTCCTTTCCTTGATCATCGGCGCCTGTGCATTGGCAGACCTGCTGGCTCCATACGATCCGGCACAGTTTGACAGCGAGGCGATCAATCAACCTCCCGGAGCCGATCACATTTTGGGGACAGACACGATGGGAAGAGACCTTCTTTCCATGCTCCTTTACGGAGGTCGGATCTCGATCTATATCGGCCTCCTCAGCGGATTTGTTTCCACGGGAATCGCCATCGTTTTCGGAACGGTAAGCGGGTTTCTGAGAGAATGGATCAGTGATCTGTTAATGGGGTTTTGTGAACTGCTGATGAGCATACCGTCTCTGCTGCTGGTAATTTTCCTGCAGGGCATATGGGGGAAGCCTACGGCAACATCCTTGGCGTTGATAATAGGAGCCACCGGTTGGATGAATCTTTCCAAGATTGTCCGCAGTGAAGTCAGACAGATTAAAGGCAGCGATTATGTGCTGGCGGCGAAAACCATGGAGGGAGGCTTTTGGTATATCATGTTACGGCATTTGCTGCCTAATCTGATATCTTCCACCATGTTCATGGTGGTAACCAATATAGGGCAGGCGATGATCACGGAATCTACCTTAAGCTTTCTCGGGTTAGGACTGCCCTTAAGCGAAATATCCTGGGGAAGTCTTCTGTCCATGTCCCGGGAGGTGCTGCTGACCGGAAGCTGGTGGATGATTTTGATCCCCGGAGGAGCGCTGATAATAACTCTTGTCTTCATGACCGGGGTTGGAGAATTCATACGAAAAGGTAACAACCGAGTTTACAGCAACCTGTAGGTACATATTAGAACTTTAGGAGGAACTATGAGGAGAAAATTACTTTCAAGAATTTTAAGCGTGCTTTTAATTATATCCTTATGGGCAGGGATGGCCGGCTGCGGCAGGGATGAAGGGACAGAGAGCAGCAATACTCTGATATACGGCAGTCAGGATTACACTGCCATCAACCCGGCCCTCTACGAGCATGGTGAAATCAACGCGCTGATATTCGCCGGACTTACAGCTCATGATGAAAACAACCAGGTGGTGCCGGCTCTTGCGGAATCGTGGGATTTCGATGAGCAATCTTTGACCTATACATTCAAGCTGAGAGAGGGCTTGACCTTCCACGACGGACATCCCCTCACTTCGGAGGACGTTAAGTTTACTCTGGAGGCGATTTTGGATCCTGACAATCAATCGGAAATCATCTCCAATTATACGGATATTGAGGAGATTGAATGCCCCGATGATCTGACCGTAACCATCCGCCTCAGCCAGGTTAACGTGGCTTTTCCGGATTATATGACGGTGGGAGTGCTGCCGGCTCATTTGCTGGAGGGTGAGGATTTGACTACCAGCGATTTTAATCAACAGCCTATCGGCGCCGGTCCGTATATGTTGACTCAGTGGGATCAGGGTCAGTCCATTACCATGGAAAAATTCGAAAATTATTACGGAGGAACGCCGAATATCGATACGGTTATCTTCAAAATTATACCGGATTCCAATTCCAGAGCCCTGCAGCTTCAGTCGGGAGAAATTGACATGGCGCAGATTACAGCCAAAACAGCATCCGCCGTTGAAGAAACCGGGGAATATGAGATATACACAATGAAGACGGCTGATTACAGAGCCATCGCCTATAACTTTAACTCGGATCTGTTCAGAGAAAATCCGGAGCTGCCCAATATTTTAAGCTGGGCCATAGATAGAGAAGGGATTGTGGA
Source organism: uncultured Oscillospiraceae bacterium (assembly GCA_964442135.1). Lineage (GTDB taxonomy): Bacteria > Bacillota > Clostridia > Peptostreptococcales > Anaerovoracaceae > Avanaerovorax. The sequence goes on along the minus strand of CAYTYN010000008.1, from coordinate 4,490 downwards.
AAGCGTGTTCTTAGGTGAAGGTGAGGTCGCATATTCCCCTTTGCAGATGGGAGATTTCAATAACGAGTCTATGGAAAAATTCTCCTACGATCCCGAAAGGTGCATCCGGCTTTTAGAGGAAGCCGGATGGGAGAGAGGCGAAGACGGCTATTATGAAAAGGAGGGAACGGAGCTGGCATTTGTCATTTCCGCCATGGCAGACGATCAGGTTCGAGTGGACATGGCCATAATGTGCGCGGCATATTTGCAGGAGATAGGCGTCAATGCCACTGCTGAAGCGATACAATCCCCGGACTGGGAAAATCAAGACAGCTGCATTATAGGGTGGGGCAGCCCTTTTGATCCGGACGACCACACCTACAAGGTCTTTACTACAGATGCAGGGGATAATTATACGGGATATTCCAATGAAGAAGTGGATCGACTTCTTACAGAGGCGAGGCATACCCGGGACACAGATCAGCGTACAGAGCTTTACAGAGAATTTCAGGAGGCTTTGACTCAGGCTATGCCTTATACCTTTATCGCTTATGTTGACGCTTCCTACGCGGTTCGAAACGGAATCAGCGGAATTACGGAGGATACTGTTCTGGGTCATCACGGCGTAGGAGTGTTTTGGAATATCGCACAATGGGAGATAGAAGCATAGCTTATGGACAGCATTTTAAGGGTTGAAAATTTACACTTATCCTTTCACGGACCTATGGGAGAAGTGAATGCTCTGCGGGGTGTAGATTTAGATATTTCTCCGGGCGAAACCGTGACTTTAGTGGGAGAATCGGGATGCGGCAAAACCGCCCTTTGCAGTGCTGTAATGATGTTCCACAGAAACCATGGGAAAATCGAAAACGGACGCATTATACTGCGGGGCCGTGAAGTGAGCTCAATGAGTGAAAGAGAGCTGGAGTCTGTAAGGGGAAGGGATGTAGCCATGGTATTTCAAGATCCGATGTCGTCATTAGATCCTGTTTTCCCCATAGGACGACAGATCATGGAGCCTATCCTCCTTCACGAGTCTATAGGGAAAAAACAGGCAAAGGCAAGGGCTTTGGATCTGCTGGACAAGGTGGGCATTTCGGATGCTGATCTCCGGTTCCGTCAGTATCCCCATCAATTCTCAGGGGGCATGCGGCAGAGGGTGGCCATCGCCATTGCCCTCGCGTGCCGGCCTTATCTTTTAATTGCAGACGAGCCGACCACTGCTTTAGATGTCCCCACTAAAGGGGAGATCATGAAGCTGATGAGGAAGGTCTGCGGGGACGGGGAGAGGGGTGTCCTCTTCGTCACCCATGATCTGAGTCTGGCAAAGGATACAGCAGATCGGGTTTGCGTCATGAAGGACGGAGTCATAGTGGAGACGGGAGACACGGAACGGATATTTAACACCCCCTGCCATCCGTATACTAAAAAGCTTTTAAGCTATGCCCGTTATGGGAAGAAGGACAGTCATTATCACGGAAGGATAGGCAAGGAAGAAAATACATGGATCAGTGGGAAAGGAAACGATGTAACAGATCCGGATGCCGAAACGACAGTGGTAAAGGCGAAACACCTGACGAAAACCTTTCTCTTGGGAAGGAAGCGGAGGAAAACTGTACTGCGGGATTTTTCTATCGAGATAGAGAAAGGTGAAATAGTGGGTTTAGTCGGACCTTCCGGCTGCGGAAAATCCACTTTGGCAAGGTGCTTGATGGGCATAGAGGAGATTGACAGTGGCAAAATAGAATTCTGTCCGGATTGCCGGAAACAGATGATATTTCAAGACAGCGCTTCAGCCTTTAATCCACGTATGAGTCTGGAGGAGATTATCGCTGAACCGTTAATAATTCAAAATCTGAAGAGAAAGGGGCGCAAGACCGGCAGAGAAGAGATTCACCGTAAGGTTTTAGAGGTGATGGAGCAGACCGAATTGCCCCATGAGCTGGCGGAGCGCTACCCTTACGATGTGTCCGGCGGGCAGAGACAGCGGGCGGCTATTGCCAGAGCCTTGATCACAGACCCGGATTTCATCATCGCCGATGAGCCTGTATCCTCTTTGGACGTGTCCGTTCAGTCGCAGATCATCCATTTGCTGAAAAAGCTGAGAGATGGGCGGAATCTGACTATTTTAATGATATCCCATGATCTGCCCATGACCGTGCACATAAGCGATCGGATCATAGAATTAAAGGATCGGCATTGAAAGTATCCTCCGTTCTGTGATAATATATTTAAAATTCATGTAGTAACGGAGGGTTTATATGCAATTTCTAGTCATAGACGGGAAGGGAGGACGGCTGGGTAAGCTCCTTATTGAATCCATATCTCGGGAGTTTCCCGACGGAATAATCACGGCTGTTGGAACCAATGCAGTGGCCACTGCCACTATGCTGAAGGCCGGAGCCCATGAAGGGGCCACAGGAGAAAATCCGGCGCTGATAGCCGCAAAAAAAGCCGACGTAATCGTAGGGCCTATCGGTATCGTAATCGCAGATTCTCTTCTCGGTGAGATTACAGCGGAGATGGCGGTTGCCATAGCTCGCAGTCCTGCGGTCCGCGTTTTGATCCCGGTGAACCGCTGCGATAATCTGGTAGCCGGAGTGAACGCCCAATCCGTAGGGGAGCTGGCGGAGGATGCGGTTGCCAAAATCCGAGAGGCTGTAAGATGATGGAATAAGCCAAGATACCGTGACGCGTTGCGCAGGCGCAACAATAAAATGTCGGAGTGCAACGTAATATAAACAATTTATCTTATGATCCCTTGATATGCAAGGGATTTTTTATGGCACATTTTTTGCTGAGATATGGAGCGAAAGATGAATTTCCGGATAAAAGGACGTCCTCTTGTGCGGGAAATAAAGGCAATCATTTATTATTAAATTATTTTTGAGGAGGCATCGAAATGAGCAAAGCAAAATCTAAGGTTGCTCTGGCAAAAGGCGACGACATTCAAGCCAACGTTACAAGAGTGTTCGACTTGATGGGCGGAGTGCAGAACGTGGTTCGCAAAGGAACTACCGTGGTACTTAAGCCTAACGCAGGCCACGCCGAACCGCCTGAAACTTCCGTATGCACCAATCCTGAGGTAGTGCGTGCGGTAATTCGAGAGGTGAAAAAGGCTGAGCCGAAAAGAATCATCGTAGCTGAAGCGGCGGCTATCGGATGCGATACTATGGAATGCTTCAAGGTAAGCGGTATTCAAGCCGTAGCCGAGGAAGAAGGAGTAGAGCTTATCGACATTAAGAGGGATAAGGATTTGGTCAAGGTGGCTGTCCGCGGATTCCGCTCCAACATCGATTCTGTAAAGCTCCCGAAATTCCTTTTGGAAGCAGATCACCTGATCAACCTGCCTATCTTAAAGGCACACGCTTCAATGGTTTTCTCCGGCGCTCTCAAGAACATCAAGGGCGTGGTACAGGATAAGGTTCACATGGACATGCATAAGCAGAACCTGACCATGGCTATGATGGATGTTTGGTCTGTATGTCGCGCCGACATTAACATCATGGACGCACACCGTGCCGCATCGGGTTACAGCCCTCACATGCCTGTTCCTATCGAGACCCATATGATACTGGGCTCTAAGGATCCTGTTGCCATCGATAGAGTAGCATGTGAAGTTACGGGAATCGACACCGGATCCGTAGATTACTTTAAGGTAGCTGAAGAGACCGGATTAGGCAATTACGACATGGATCAGATCGAAGTGGTGGGAGATTCCATTAAAGACTGCTTCTACAAGATGTGGATTCCGTATATCGGAGATATGAGCACCAGATGGCCGGAGTATGATGTAAGATGCAAGGGCGGATGTTCCAGCTGCCAGGCTCTGCTGGCTATCAACATGGAAGAGCTGAAGGCTGTAAACGCCTACGATGAAAACGCCGGCATGACTGTAGTAATCGGTGGACTCAATGAAATACCTGACGATATTCCGGATGAGAAGATCGTCCTTCACGGAAACTGTACGAAGAAGTATCTAAAGCAGCATCCGGGAGCTTATCATATTCTCGGATGTCCTCCCAACGAACCGGCTCTTTATCTGACCATTCAGAGACATGAGACCATAGACGGTACCGGCGATCAGGAGGATGAGATCATTCGGCCCTGCATGGCCAGAGATGCTCAGGTTTGGCGTGATTACGTGTTCCGCAAGTATGACGAGTATCAGAAGGAAAATGCGGAGGCAAAATAATGGACGGATACATCAGAGTCAAGGCCGGTAAAGAGTTCTGGAATCTGATGGAAATGATCTTCACCGACGAGTTCATGGAAAAGCATACCAACTTTGAAAGCTTTGAGTATTTCCGTTATTCCAGCGCAGTGATGGTTAACTGGGGCGAGGAATATATGATCTATCCGGAAAAGGTATTCAACAATTTCATAGTGGAAAGCACGGAGTTTTCCACGTGGGATCAGATGGTAATGGCGGCCGCCGACGAAAAATTCGGCGCCGCATAGATGGTAAGAATTTTAAATTAAATAATATAATTTAATGGTTAAAACGAAAG
>CAYTYN010000007.1:45374-50199 GCA_964442135.1 uncultured Oscillospiraceae bacterium | reverse complement strand
AAGAATGAATTCCGAGGAGTAAGGGGAAAGGTTGAAACCATCCAGTTTGTCAAAGAGGTTGCCGTCGGCTTAAACAACCGAATACAACAACCGGGAGCGGCGATTTTCACTTTGAAAATTGCCGTTCTTTACTTCTTCCCATGGGCAGCCGGCGAAGACTCGTCTTTTAATCAAGGAGGTGCACAATGAAAATAAATGACCTGAATCGAATTGCTCTCGGTATAAGTGCTGCCGAAGGAATCAGCCTGATTTCTCTGGGATTTCGGCTTATTAAAAAACCGGATAAGACTCCGGAAGAAGCCGCTGCCGCCAAGGCATTTATCAAAATCTACCGTTATCTTTTTATCATCCTTGCCGTTGTGTGTATAGCTATATTTGTTGCAACGGGATTCATGATGTCAGATACCGGCACGGAATATGACGGAGAATATGCAGAGCGCCGCACCGGCCGCATAGTCGACGGTCAGATAAGATATGTAAAAAACGAACTATATTACATAGACCCGCAGGATTACGGCTTGCCCGCCGATATTCCCGACGGCACCAGTATTTCCGTATATTTTGACGAATACGATAACGTAGTTGCCTGCACCAATATGGACGAGTTCACCGCCATAAGGATGCAACGCGTGATAATTGCAATGATCGTTTATGTATGTTGTATTATCGGTCTTGTGGCTTATGCGATGATTGCCAGGTTTACCTTTGGAAAGCCTTGGTATCGGTGGATTGCGTCTGTACGGGCATAACCCACGCAAAAACAGCCTCGCATCCAAACTGACACAAGACTGTTTTAAAACCTGTGTGTGGGGCCGGGTGATCCGCCCTGTATTTTTCCTTAAGCTTCCTGTCCTGACTGGTAAGCCTCGATTACCTTATCTGCCAGCTGCTTAGGCATTTCGTCATATCTGGCGAAGGTCATCTCAAAGTGACCCCGTCCCTGAGTCATGGAGCGAAGTCCCAGAGCGTAGTCGAACAGCTCAGACTGAGGCGCTTCGGCCAAAATCTTCTGTCCGCCGGTCTGAAGGGGTTCCATGCCGAGGATCTTGCCTCTCCGCTTATTAAGGTCACCCATTACATCTCCCATGTAATCGTCCGGAACCACTATTTCCAGATGCATGATAGGCTCCAAAAGAACCGGCTTAGCCTCTACGATACCCTTTTTAAACGCCAAGGACGCGGCTATCTTAAATGATACCTCGTTGGAATCAACGTCGTGATAGGATCCGTCATGTAAAACAGCCTTAACGTTTACTACCTTGCATCCTGCCAGAGGACCCTTCTGCATGCTCTCCAGGAGTCCCTTCTCTACTGCGGGAACGTAGTTCTTAGGCACCGACCCGCCGAAGAGCTCTTCTGAAAACTCGAACTCCTTGTCGGAAGGGGAGAACCTGATCCAAACGTCTCCGTACTGTCCGGCGCCTCCGGACTGCTTCTTATGCTTACCCTGAACGTCAGAGGTTCCCTTAATGGTCTCTCTGTAGGCTATTTTCTCGGGAACGGTCTTTACGCTTACGCCAAACCTGTCCTTAAGCTTAGCCAGAATAATTCCCAGCTGAATGTCGCCCTGACCGCCCAGAAGAGTCTGATGAGTTTCCGCATTCCTTTCTACCGCGAAGGAAGGATCCTCTTCTCTCAGTCTGGCAAGGCCTGTTCCCATCTTCTCTTCGTCGTTCTTATCCTCAGGTTCGATGGCAACATAGTAAGTAGGTGACGGGAAGTCTAAAGGCAGATATCTGATAACATCGTTCTTATCGCAAAGGGTGTCGCCTGAGACGGTGTACTGAAGCTTCGCTACGGCTACGATGTCTCCTGCCTCGGCGTAATTCAGCTCCAGCTGTTCCTTTCCTCTTAAGAAGAACAGCTTACCCATCTTTTCCGTCTTGCCTGCTCTCTCGTTAAGAACCTCTGTACCGGAATTGATCTTGCCGGTGATGACCTTCATGATGGATATCTTTCCCACGAACGGGTCGACAATAGTCTTAAACACGAATGCTGACATAGGAGCGTCGGTGACGGAAAGTCTTTCCACCGGTTCGTTCTTATCGTTAAAGCCGGCGTAAGGCCCGTGCTGGAGCGGAGTCGGAACATAGGTCACGAGGAGATCTAAAAGTCCTTCTATTCCCTGTCCCAGCTGGAACGCCGATGAGCATACCGGAACTATAACGCCTTCGGAAATACCCTTTACCAGACCTGTCTTAACCTCTTCATCGGTAAAGTCGTCGCCGTTAAAATACTTCTCCATGAGCTCGTCATCCGCCATGGCTATAGCTTCCTTCAGATCCTCATCGATCTCCGCGGAAAGAGGCCAGCTGAAAGGAATAAGGGTCTCGCCGAACTTTGCCTTCAGCTCGTCGAAGGTCTTATAGAAATCGAACTCATCCTTATCCCTCTTATTTATGACTATAAATCTCGGAGTCTTATATCTTTCGCAAGCGTTCCATGCCTCCTCGGTTCCTACCTGAATCCCTGCGCCGGCATCCACCAGTATAACCGCGGCTTCGACAGCTCTCAGAGCGGCGTTTACCTCGCCTACAAAATCAAAGTAACCCGGAGTATCTATAAAATTTATCTTGCTTCCCTTCCACTCTACAGGCACGACAGAGGTATTGATGGAGTATCCCTTTTCAATCTCCATTTTGTCGTAGTCGGATACAGTATTTCCATTCTCGACCTTCCCCATTTTCTTGGTTACGCCGGTTGCGTAAAGGGCTGCCTCGAGGAATGTCGTCTTGCCGCACCCGCCGTGTCCCAGCAAAGCAACATTTCTGATAGTTTCACTTGTGTAGCCTTTCATCTTTAGACCTCCTGTCTGTATATATGCGATGGGGTTATTATATCAAAAAAGCCTCTTCAGTACAACGGCTTTTTTTATTTTTGCGAATTCCGTTGCTACGGGGCGAACGTTGCAATCAGACGCTCCGAGAGGCTGAGACTTATTCGGATGTCAGCAGCCTTTCCCGAAACGTCTATCTTCCCTCCGCCGTCCTCAAAGGCTATGGTCATCTTCCGCCTGAGCGGGTCTTCGTCCGTTATATCACGTTCTTATACTGCCTCCGCGTTTTTATCACTCTGTCCTCAGTGCAATTGCAGGATCCTTCCTGGCTGCCTTCTTTGCCGGAAGCAGACCGCCGAGAATGGTGATTACAATGCTGATGGCAATTAGCACCATGGATGAAGCCACAGGAAGCTGCGCTGTCAGTCCGGTAATACCGGAAAGGCTTTGGATAACGGAGTTAATCGGAATCAACGCCGCCAGGGACACGCCTATACCTAACAGCCCCGCACAGCAGCCGATTATGAAGGTTTCGGCATTGAACACCTGGGATATATTCCATTTGGAGGCTCCCAAAGCACGGAGGATTCCAATCTCCTTTGTTCTCTCCATGACTGAAATGTGTGTTATGATGCCAATCATAATACAGGAGACGATCAGTGAAATCCCTACAAAGGCGATGAGCACGTAGGAGATGCCGTTAATGATGGTGGTAATGGAGGTGGTCAGCATGGCCACATAATCGATATATGTAATTTGGGCATCATCGCCGGCTGTCTCGTTATATGCTTCAATGCAGGCGGTGATAGCCTCTTTATTTTCAAAGCTGTCGGTATAGATGCTGATGGAGGAGGGTGCATCGTAACTCACCTTGCCGAATGCCTCCATGTTCTCCTCGTATGTGGAACCGGCGATGTATTCATCGTACACTGTGATCATGATTTCCTGATCGGGGTCGTTTGCCAGCCACTGATCCAGAGCTGCTGCCATCGTGGTTTCGTCCATTCCGGCAACGCCGGCTAATACACCGGTCTGCCCCGAAGAAGAAGCATCTTCATCGGTGTCCCTTGAGGCATAGTACATCATCAGCTGATAGAAGGAGGCCTTCTCCGATATGCTTAGGGATTCTAAATATTCCTTCGCCTCGTTTGCCTTGGTCTCATCGTCCGAGGCTTCAAACTTCATGCCGGTGAGCACATTGATCTCACTGTCTGCCTCCTGAGCCATGACTACGGCACTTTCGTCCGTGTGTGAGATAATATAATCGGTTAACTGAGTAGTGTAGCCTACAGCGGTGGATATACCGGCGTTTTGGGCGTCCTCCTTTGGACGGATAATACCCGTTATCTTCAATTCCACCGCATTTTCCAGCAGCTCTTCCTCATGAAGCATGGTATCTTCTATGTAAGTAAACGTACCGTTTTCGTTTTCCGTGTAGTGGTCGCAGGCGGCCACAAGATAAAAGGTATGACTGCAAATTTCTTCATAGTCAAATCTGATCTCTTCGGCTTCCTCCCCGTTTTCAATTTTCTCCACGGCATCCTCATACTGCTCTTCGGTCATCAGCCCGAGCTGGTACAGGGTTTCTGCGGAAATGCCGTTGTTTTCGTTGAGCACGAGAACTACCTCGTCGTATTCCTCCGGCCAGCTACCGTAAAGGACATCGTAGCTGTCCGTAACCACCTGACTTATGACGGTTCCGTCTGTTCCCGCCATAAGTTCAGAGAAATTCGCCGCGCCTGTAGAGGACACGCCGCCGAGAGAGGATGAACCGGCCAGGCTGCTGAAAATGTCTGACTGTCCGGTGCTTCCGGATTCTGATGACGGTTCGCTGTCGCTATTTATGAAATTTCCGTCTGCATCGTAAGAATACACGCTGAAGGCCACATCATAGGTGTACACAATACCGTTTTCCCCTATGTACTGCCTGATGTCGCTGTCAGGATCTTCCAGATATTTTTTAAACTCTGTCAAGTTGTTTTCCACAATACTGGAGGTTATTCTTTCACTGGTCTCGATTTCACGATAATCGGCGTAAACACCTGTGCT
>CAYTYN010000007.1:0-45274 GCA_964442135.1 uncultured Oscillospiraceae bacterium | reverse complement strand
GTCCGCCATTTCTTGGTACGCAGGTTATTGAAGGAAAGGGAGATAGCTGTGAGAAAGGACATGGAGATCTTTTTATGCCTCTCCTTTTTCTTTGGCTTTTCCTCCTCCCTATAGGGATTGCTGTCGCTGATAATGCTTCCGTCCAGCAGCTTCACGGTGCGGGTGGCATATTTTTCAGCCAGCTCCGGGTTATGGGTTACCATGATTACCAGCCTATCCTTGGCGATTTCCTTAAGCAGCTCCATGATTTGTATGCTGGTCTCGCTGTCTAAAGCGCCGGTAGGCTCGTCAGCCAGCAGAATGTCCGGGTTATTGACTAAAGCACGTGCTACGGCAACCCGCTGCATCTGGCCTCCGGACATTTGGTTCGGTCTCTTGTGAATGTGTTCGGAGAGTCCGACCTTTCTTAACGCTTCGGCAGCTCTTTCCCTGCGTTCCTTTTTAGAGATGCCGGCCAGTGTCAACGCTATTTCTACGTTAGAAAGCACCGATTGATGGGGAATAAGGTTATAGCTTTGAAAGACGAAGCCGATAGAATTGTTGCGGTAGTAATCCCAATCCTCATCCTTGTATTCTTTGGTGGAAACCCCGTTAATGACAAGATCGCCGCCGGTATATCGATCCAGACCGCCGATGATATTGAGCAGTGTGGTTTTTCCGGAGCCGCTTTGTCCGAGGATTGCCACGAATTCGTTTTCACGAAAGGCGATGCTGACGTCCTTTAATGCGTTTTGGGTCAGCTCGCCGGTTACATAGGTTTTTACTATATCTTTTAATTGAAGCAATGTTTGCCTCCTTTCTGTTTGTATTTCAGTATAACAGGGATGACAAGTAAAAAAAGGCTCTACATAAATGGTACACCCATTCTCATAGAGCCTCTTATTAACCTGATCCTCTGTTAAACGAGCTCGAGGAATACCATCTCAGCACAGTCCCCTCTGCGAGGCCCCAGCTTAAGGATTCTGGTATACCCGCCGTTTCTCTCAGCGTATTTCGGAGCAATCTCCTCGAACAGCTTCGTTACCACCGACTCGTCATATATGTAGGCAAGCGCCTGTCTCCTTGCGTGGAGATCGCCGCGCTTTGCCAAGGTGATAAGCTTTTCCGCTTCTCTCCTGGCTTCCTTAGCTCTGCAGTCGGTAGTAGAAATCCTGCCCTCTCTGAAGAGATCGGTCACAAGATTTCTGAGCATAGCCTTTCTGTGAGCTGTCGGTCTGCCCAGCTTTCTATATCCTGGCATCTTGTTTCTCCTTTCGTAGCATTGACTTTTACTCCTCCGAAGGCTTCAGGCTCAGTCCAAGCTCTTCCAGCTTTGCCTTTACTTCGTCGAGAGATTTTTTCCCGAGGTTTCTTACCTTCATCATATCCTCTTCGGTACGCTCTGTAAGCTCCTCGACAGTATTGATAGACGCTCTCTTCAGACAGTTGAAGGAACGAACGGAAAGTTCCAGTTCCTCTATAGTCATTTCGAGAGCCTTTTCCTTCTGGTCTTCTTCCTTCTCCACCATGATCTCCATGGCGTCTGTAGCGTCGTCCAGCTGGATGAACAGATTCAAATGCTCCTCCATTATCTTCGCTCCGATGGAAACCCCTTCCTCCGGCGAGATGGATCCATCTGTCCATATCTCCAGTATGAGCCTGTCATAGTCGGTAACCTGTCCGACTCTGGTATGCTCTACAGTGTAGTTCACCTTTCTGACCGGAGTATAGATGGAATCCACCGGAATCACGGATATGGGAGTGGTCTCCGTCTTGTTCTGCTCTGCCGGAACATAACCTCTTCCCTTTGCCAGATTCAGCTCCATTACCAATGTGGCGTTTTCCTCTAAGGTTGCGATATGAAGATCCGGATTGAATATTTCCAGTTCGGAATCTCCGATTATATCTGCCGCAGTAACCTCTTTAGGTCCTACGGCATTTATTATCACTCTCTTGGTGCTTTCGCCGTTAAGTCTGATCGCAAGCTTCTTCAGGTTGAGGATGATTTCAGTTACATCCTCTCTAACTCCCGGAATGGTAGAGAATTCATGAAGTATCCCGTCAATTTTAATGGATGTTACCGCCGCACCCGGAAGAGAACTGAGAAGGAGCCTTCTCATGCTGTTGCCGAGGGTAAGGCCGTAGCCTCTTTCAAGCGGCTCTAAGACAAACCTGCCGTAATGCTCGCTTTCGTCCACAGTCTTCGATATTGTTGGTTTTTCGATTTCTATCACTTAAAAAACCTCCTCTTTCTTCCAAAGTAATAATAACGGCTATGTCTTTCTTATTATTTGGAATACAATTCGACGATGAGCTGCTCTTCAACAGGTGTGTCGATCTCATCCCTCTCGGGTACTGATAATACTTTCCCCTCAAGCTTGTCAACATCTACTGTCAGCCACGCAGGAGTAGTAACCACCATTTCCCTGATCTCCTTGAACTTAGGAGACTTAGCGCTCTTCTCCTTTACCTTGATGACGTCGCCCGGCTTTACCTGAAGGCCGGGGGAGCTTACTTTCTTCCCGTTTACGGTAAAGTGGCCGTGAACGATAAGCTGTCTCGCTTCCTTTCTGGTCGCTGCAAGGCCGAGTCTGAATATAGCATTATCGAGCCGGCATTCCAGGAGCACCATAAGGTTGGTACCGGTTATACCGTTCATTTTCTTCGCCTTCTCGTAGTAGTTCCTGAACGGCTTTTCTAACACGCCGTAGATGAACTTAGCCTTCTGCTTTTCGCGAAGCTGAAGTCCGTATTCGCTGGTTTTTCTGTTCGTCCTCCTAACCTGTCTCTTGGACTTCTTGCTGATTCCAAGGTATGCAGGGTCGATTCCCAGGGAACGACACCTTTTGAGGACCGGTGTTCTGTTTACTGCCATACTAATATCCTCCCATCACACTCTTCTTCTCTTAGGCGGCCTGCATCCGTTGTGCGGAATAGGTGTTATGTCCTTGATCATGGTGATCTCCAGACCGGCAGCCTGAAGCGCTCTGATAGCAGCTTCTCTTCCTGCACCCGGACCTTTTACGAAAACCTCTACTGTCTTCAGTCCATGTTCCATCGCGGCCTTTGTAGCAGCCTCAGCAGCCATCTGAGCCGCGAACGGAGTCGATTTCCTGGAGCCTTTAAACCCTAGGGAGCCTGCGCTGGACCATGAAAGAGCGTTTCCGTTGGAATCTGTAAGAGTAACTAAAGTGTTGTTAAAGGTGGATTGGATATGTGCCTGGCCTTTTTCAATGTTCTTCCGTTCTCTTTTCTTTTTTCTGACTGTCTTCTTTGCGGCTTTAGCCATTGTCTCCTACCTCCCTCTTACTTTTTCTTTCTACCCACAGTCTTCTTAGGACCTTTGCGGGTTCTGGCGTTAGTCTTGGTTCTCTGACCTCTTACAGGAAGGCCTCTTCTGTGCCTGATGCCCCTGTAGCTTCCGATCTCCATGAGCCTCTTAATGTTCATGGAAACCTCTCTTCTCAGATCTCCCTCAACTACGTATTCGCTGTCGATTATCTTTCTGATTCTGCCGGCCTCATCCTCTGTGAGGTCCTTAACTCTGGTATCAGGGTTAACTCCGGCTTTTTCCAAAATTGCCAGCGAGGTAGGTCTGCCAATACCGTAAATGTAAGTTAAACCGATTTCTACCCTCTTTTCTCTTGGTAAGTCTACACCGGCTATACGAGCCATACGTTTCCTCCTTCTCCCATCTTCCGTCACCTTTCCGGGAGTGATATAGACAGGCGCTCTAAAAAATATCTCTTAACACACCCCGCGCCCGGATCATTGCGAGGCGTGGATCTGACATGGCTTATCAGCCCTGTCTCTGCTTGTGCTTAGGGTTCTCACAGATGACCATTACCTTACCGTGTCTCTTGATAACCTTGCACTTTTCGCAGATTGGTTTTACGGATGCTCTTACTTTCATCTCTAAAACTCCTTCCATTCTGCTCTGTAGTTATTTATCTCTCCATATGATCCTGCCCCTGGTAAGGTCGTAAGGTGAAAGCTCTACTTTTACCTTGTCCCCGGGGAGAATCCTTATGTAGTTCATTCTTATCTTGCCGGAAATATGCGCCAGAACCTCGAATCCGTTTTCAAGCCTGACCTTGAACATGGCGTTAGGCTGGGCGTCTACAACCGTTCCGACTGCCTCGATTACATCTTTCTTAGCCATTTGGTTTTACACCTCTTCCTATATCAATGTAAGCAGCTCAGGCTCACCGTCGTTTATGACTACTGTGTTCTCGTAATGAGCTGAAAGCTTTCCGTCTGCCGTGACCACGGTCCAATCGTTGTCCAGAGCTTCCACCTCATAGGTACCCTCCGCTATCATCGGCTCTATGGCGAAGACCATGCCTTCCGCAAGGCGAGGTCCCTTACCCGGCTTTCCGTAGTTAGGTATCTGAGGATCCTCGTGAAGATTCCTTCCGACTCCGTGCCCCACGAAATCTCTTATGACTGAATAACCTGCGGCTTCAGCCTCACACTGTATGGCGTGAGAAATGTCAGAAAGTCTATATCCGACCCTCGCATACTCTATGCCGGCAAAGAAGCTTCGGCGAGTGACATCGATCAGCCGCTGAGCTTCCTCGCTGATCTTTCCTACAGGATATGTTCTGGCGGCGTCGCTGACGTATCCTCTGTATGTGGAACCCACGTCTACGCTGACAATATCCCCTTCCTTCAGAACTCTGTCTGCCGAAGGTATCCCGTGGACCACCTCTTCGTTCACTGAAACGCAGGCGTTAGCCGGAAACCCACCGTAATCCTTGAAGGTAGGGATCATCTTATGGCTTGTGATGATTTCCCTGACAAAATCGTCAATGTCCAAAGTGGTCAGCCCCGGTTTTATATAGTCCTCCAGGGCCCTCAAAACGTAGCCGGTGACTTTTCCCGACTCACGCATAAGTCCTATTTCATGGTTCGACTTGATGACTATCATTCTACTCACCCAGCGCTTTTACGATGTCGTTAAACACCTTGTCCACATCTCCGGAGCCGTCGATCTCTCGCAGATTTCCTGCCTTTTTATAGTAATCCGTCAGAGGCTTGGTCTGCGCCTCATAGACATCTATTCTATTCTTCACGGTCTCTGCTTTGTCGTCGTCCCTCTGGAGAAGCTCGCCGCCGCAGACGTCACAAATGCCTTCTTTCCTGGGTGGTATGTTTACAATGTGATAGCCTGCACCGCAGCTTTTGCACACGCGCCTTCCGCTCAATCTGGTGAAAAGCTCTTTCTTTCCCACCTCTATAGCGATGACAACATCCAGCTTCTGATCGTGAGCCTTAAGAAACTGATCCAGCTTTTCCGCCTGAAACACAGTTCTGGGAAACCCGTCCAGGAGGAAGCCGTTTTCGCAGTCAGTCCTGAGAAGTCTGTCCGTGGCTATCTCAACGACCAGATCGTCAGGTACCAGCTCCCCCTTGCTCATATATTCCCGGGCTCTTCTTCCCAACTCCGTGTTGTTTTTAATGTTCTCACGGAATATGTCTCCGGTTGAAATGTGAGGGATATGATACTTCTCAACTATTTTCACCGCCTGAGTGCCCTTACCGGCTCCCGGAAGCCCTAAAAGAATCGCTCTAAGCATTTGATTTGTCTCCTCTTACTTGAGAAATCCGGAATAATTTCTCATTACCATCTGGTTCTCCAGCTGCTTCATGGAATCAATGGCTACACCTACAGCTATGAGCAGAGAGGTTCCTCCGAAGCTGATGCTCATGCCCGTAAGCTGTCCCACGATAGTAGGAAGGGTCGCCACTACAGCGAGAAAGACAGCTCCTACAAATGAGAGCCTGCTCATAACCTTTGTGAGGTAGTCCACCGTAGCCCTGCCCGGTCTGATACCGGGTATGAATCCTCCGTTCTGCCTCATATTCTGTCCTATTTCTACAGGGTTAAAGGTTACAGTGGTGTAGAAAAAGTTGAAGAATATTATGAGCACTACGTTTACCGCAGCGTATACCCAAACTCCGGGGTTTCCGCTGGGTGAAAGCCACTTCGTTACGAATTCAGCAAAAGCTGTGTCCGGGAAGAAGTTCACCAGCATAATCGGAGTCTGTATCAGGGACATAGAGAAGATTACCGGAATTACTCCTGCCTGATTTACCTTCAGCGGAATGTGAGACGACTGTCCGCCGTACATCTTTCTTCCAACTACTCTCTTTGCGTACTGTACAGGAATCCTTCTGGTTCCCTGCTGTACCTCGATGACCCCGAGGATGACCACTATGGCAGCGATGACGAACAGTATTAAGGTCACGATGCCCAGATCTCCATCGGTAAACTGAGTCCATATGCTCCTTATTCCGCTCGGGATTCTGGCAACGATACCGCTGAAGATGATCAGGGAGATACCGTTTCCTATACCGTACTCGTTTATCTGCTCACCCAGCCACATGAGGAATGCGGTTCCCGCGGTGAGAACCAGTATGATCACTGCGAAAGAGAACCATGTCTGATCTATGACCGCCTGTCTGAACAGACCTACCGTAACCCCCAGAGCCTGAATGAGAGCCAGGACAACGGTTACGTATCTTGTCAGCTGGGCCATCTTCTTCCTTCCGGTCATGCCTTCCTTAGAAAGTCTTTCAAAGTAAGGGAAGGCTATTCCCAAAAGCTGCATGATAATCCCCGCAGTTATGTATGGCGTAATGCTGAGCGCAAAAATCGTAAAGTTACTGAACGATCCGCCTGAGAACAGATCGAAGAGATCGAGAAGTCCCGTACCGCTGCTGAAGGTGTCGCTGAGCACATCTCTGTCGATACCCGGCACAGGTATGCTGGAGCCTATTCTGAAAATTATCAGCATGAACAGTGTGAAGATCAGCTTCTTTCTTATCTCAGGAATTTTAAACGCTTTTGCCACATTTTTCAGCAGATCCATATTAGATCACCTCCGCCCTTCCTCCGGCGGCTTCTATTTTTTCAACCGCAGTCTTGGTAAACTTCTGTGCCTTTACCGTGATGTCCTTGTCCAAAACTCCGTCGCCGAGAATTTTAACGCCGTCCTTAACCTGTTTTACCATTCCTGCCTCAACGAGAACCTCCGGTGTTACTACGGTACCGGATTCAAATCTATTGAGCTCATCTACGTTAACGATAGAATATTCCTTAGCCCATATATTGGTGAAGCCCCTCTTAGGAATACGTCTGTACAGCGGCATCTGTCCACCTTCGAAACCCAGTCTTACTCCGCCGCCGCTTCTAGACTTCTGGCCATTCATACCTCTTCCGGCAGTCTTACCCTGTCCGGTAGCAGTTCCGCGGCCTTTTCTCTTAGGGCTTTTCTTAGAACCTTCAGGAGCTCTTAATTCATGCAGTTTCATTATACCTATTGCACCTCCTATCCTTAGATTTCTTCTACAGTCACAAGATGCGATACTTTCGCAACAGCACCGCGGGTCTGAGGTGTGTCGGCTAATTCAACACTGCGATGCATTTTTCTGAGTCCTAACGCTTCGACTACCTTTTTCTGCTTAGGGGTAGCGCCTATGGTACTCTTAGTTAAAGTTATTTTTAACATTGCCATTTCGCTTATCCTCCTATCCTAATATTTCCTCTGGGGACTTGCCTCTCAGCCTGGCCGCCTTTTCAACGGTCATCAGGTTCTTAAGTCCCTCTATAGTGGCCAGAGCCATGTTTCCGCTGTTGGAAGAACCCAAGGATTTAGCCCTTACGTTCTTAATTCCGGCGGATTCCAGAACGGATCTCACCGATGAACCTGCGATAACTCCTGTACCCGGTGCAGCCGGCATTATCAGAACCTTGCCGGCGCCGAATACGCCCTTTACAGCATGAGGAACTGTTGAGTCCACAATTGGAACATATATGAGTTTCTTCTTGGCATCCTCAGTAGCTTTTCTCACAGCTTCAGGAATCTCCTGAGCCTTTCCAAGGCCAACGCCTACATATCCGTTGCCGTCACCTACTACGACGGTCACGCTGAAACGCATGTTTCTTCCGCCCTTAACGGTTTTGGCCACACGTCTTATGCTGACGATGTTATCCTTTAAGTCCAGCTTGGATGCATCTATAATATTACGCATTCCTTATTTCCTCCTGTTAGAATTTCAATCCGCCTTCACGGGCGCCTTCAGCCAGCTCCTTAACTCTTCCGTGATAAAGGAATCCGCCTCTGTCGAAAGCCACCTCAGTGATGCCTTTAGCAAGAGCTCTCTGCGCTACAGCTTCTCCCACCTTTCTGGCAGCTTCCTTATTTCCGCCGTGTTCAAAGGATCCCTTCAGTTCCTTGTCTGTGGTGGACGCCGCTACCAGAGTAGTCATATTTACATCGTCTATGATCTGACAAGAAATGTTCTTGTTGGATCTGAAAACACAAAGTCTGGGTTTCTCAGGAGTTCCGGACAGGTTTTTTCTGACTCTGGCGTGTCTTTTCAGACGCTTGTCGTTTCTGCTTCCCTTTGCCATTTTCATTTCACTCCTTTCTCTTATTTAGCGCCGGCCTTGCCTTCTTTTCTGCGGATAACCTCGTTTTCATACTTGATTCCCTTGCCCTTATACGGTTCAGGCTCTCTCCATGATCTGATTATCGCAGCATAGTTTCCTACGGCGGCTTTGTCGATACCCTTAACTACTACGGTTGTCTGGTCAGGAACCTCTGTGGTGATGCCTTCGGGATCGGTCATCTCTACAGGATGAGAATATCCCAGGTTCATTACCAGAGTCTTGCCCTTCTTCTCAGCTCTGTAACCAACCCCTGACAGGTTCAGCTTTTTCTCGAAGCCGTTAGTAACTCCGATTATCATGTTGTTTACCAGGGTCCTGGCCAGCCCATGCTGAGCTCTGTAGTTTCTGTCGTCAGAAGATCTGGTGAAAATAACTTCTCCGTCTTTTACTTCTATGTTTATAAGCTTGCTGATCTGTTCCTGCAGCTGACCCTTAGGGCCCTTTACAGTTACCATGTTGTTAGCGTCTACGGTAACTTCTACGCCGGCAGGAAGCTGAGCAGGTTTTCTACCTATTCTGGACATATTTCTTACCTCCTACCATACATAACAGATTACTTCGCCGCCGACTCCCAGCTTTCTCGCTTCCTTGTCGCTGATAACTCCCTTTGACGTGGAGATAATAGCGATACCCAGTCCGCCCAGTACCTTAGGTACTTCGTTGGCCTTGGCATATACCTTGAGTCCCGGTTTGGAGATCTTCTTTATTCCGCTTATTACTCTTTCTTTATTGGCACCGTATTTCATTTCTACTTTAATGATGCCCTGCTTGTTATCGTCAATAACCTCATACTTGCTGATGTAGCCTTCGTTTAACAGGATCTCGGCAATGGATTTCTTTATATTGGAAGCCGGGATCTCAACTGTCTCATGACCTGCTGTATTGGCATTTCTGATTCTCGTCAGCATATCCGCAATTGGATCCGTCATTGTCATTACAGTATTTCTCCTTCCTCTTGCACGGTTCGGGAAGCTCCCGCCTGTGCACTGATGCAACTAAGTTTACCAGCTGGCCTTTCTAACCCCCGGTATTTCTCCCTTATATGCCAGCTCTCTGAAGCATATACGGCAGATGCCGTACTTTCTGAGTACAGAATGAGGTCTTCCGCATATTCTGCATCTCGTATACGCGCGGGTCGAATACTTAGGCTTTCTCTGCTGCCTAACCTTTAGAGATGTTTTTGCCATATTAACCTCCTAGTTCTTCTCAAACGGCATTCCAAGTAACTCCAGAAGAGCTGCCGCTTCTTCGTCGGTCTTGGCCGTAGTGGTGAATACGATGTTCATTCCCTTTATCATGTCAACGTCGTCGTAGTTGATCTCAGGGAAGATGAGCTGCTCCTTGATACCCATGGAGTAATTTCCTCTTCCGTCGAAGGAGTTCCTGCTCACGCCCTTAAAGTCTCTAACCCTGGGAAGAGAGATATTGAAGAGCTTATCTACGAAATCGTACATGTTATCGCCTCTAAGGGTAACCTTGGCGCCTACAGACATTCCCTGCCTCACTTTAAAGTTAGCGATGGACTTCTTCGCCTTGGTGGTTACCGGTCTCTGACCTGTGATCAGTCCGATCTCCTTTACCGCAGTCTCTAAAATCTTAACGTTGTCCTTCGCTTCTCCCAGTCCCATGTTAACGGTGACCTTCGTCAGCTTAGGGATCATCATAGGATTCTCATATCCAAACTTTTCCCGAAGTGCAGGATACACTTCAGTCTTGTATATTTCCTTAAGTCTTGCTGTCAAAGCCTTCTCCTCCTTTCTCAGTCTATAGCCTTTCCGGTTTTTCTGTTGACTCTTACTTTCTTGCCGTCCTCAACCTTGTAACCGATCTTGACCGGAGCTTTGGCTTTAGTGTCGTAGTACATTACGTTAGAAGCGTCGATAGGTCCCTCTATGTGTCTGATCTCAGCCTGAAGGGTTCTGGTCTGCTTCTGATGCTTAGTCTGGATGTTGACCCCCTCTACGACTACTCTGTTCTCATCCGGTATCGCTCTAAGGACTTTTCCGGTTCTTCCTTTATCTTTTCCGGTAATAACGATTACCGTATCATCCTTTTTAATACGCATTCGCTAAACCTCCTACAAAGTTTCCGGAGCCAAGGATACGATCTTCATGAATCCCTTGTCTCTCAGCTCTCTGGCTACAGGTCCGAAGATACGAGTTCCTACCGGGGTCTTGTCTTCCTTGCTCTTTATTATAACTGCCGCGTTCTGGTCGAACTTCACGTAGCTGCCGTCTGCTCTTCTAACTCCCTTAGAAGATCTCACTACGACAGCCTTCACAACGTCGCCCTTCTTCACTACGCCGCCGGGAGTTGCTTCCTTAACAGCGCATACGATTATATCGCCTATGTTCGCATACTGACGGCTGGTACCGCCCAGAATGCGTATGCACAGAAGTTCCTTCGCACCGGAATTATCAGCGACTTTCAGTCTTGTTTCTGTCTGAATCATACTGGTGGCGCCTCCTTATTTAGCCTTTTCAACTACATTGACAAGTCTCCATCTCTTATCCTTGGACAGAGGTCTCGTCTCCATAATTCTTACTTTATCTCCTACATTGCACTCGTTATTCTCGTCGTGAGCCTTTACCTTTTTAGTTCTCTTTACAGCCTTTCCGTAAAGGGAATGTCTTACGAAGTCTTCGATTGCAACTGTTACAGTCTTGTCCATCTTGTCGCTTACTACTACGCCGACCATGGTTTTTCTTCTGTTTCTTTCTGCTGCCATGTTACATCCTCCTTTCCGCTAGGCCTGAGCCTTTTCAAGCTCTTTTTCTCTGATTATGGTTTTAACTCTGGCGATGTTTCGCTTAACCTCTCTCATCTTTACAGGGTTTTCGAGCTGTCCTGTAACGTGCTGGAATCTCAAATTGAAGAGTTCCTTCTTCATCTTTTCGAGCTCAGCGTTGAGTTCGATATCGGTCATTTCTCTCATTTTCTTCAATTCCATTATGCTTCACCACCCTTTGCTGCTTCCTGGCCCTTGATGGCAAACTTGGACCTGATAGGGAGCTTATGGCTCGCGAGTCTGATAGCTTCTCTTGCCTGCTCTTCCGTTACGCCGTCTATCTCGAACATAACTCTGCCCGGCTTAACTACTGCTACCCAATATTCAGGAGCACCTTTACCGGAACCCATCCTGACTTCGGCAGGCTTCTTGGTTACCGACTTATGCGGGAATATCTTAATGTATACCTTACCACCTCTTCTGATAGATCTGGTCATAGCTACTCTGGCTGCTTCTATCTGGTTAGAGGTGATCCATCCGCATTCCTGCGCAACGAGACCGTATTCACCGTAGGTAATCTTATTGCCTTTGGTTGCTACGCCCTTCATTCTACCTCTGTGAACTCTTCTATGTTTAACGCGCTTTGGCATTAACATGGCTTAGTTCCTCCTTTCTTCCATCGATTATTATTCGGTTACTGCTGTTTCAGCCACAGGAGCCTCGGTCTGAGGAGCCTCTCCTTCCGGCTTGGCCTTAGCAGGCTTTCTCTTTCTGGGGATAGCCACCTTCGCTGCAGGCTGACGATCATCTCTTCTCCTGTCGTTGCTCCTTCTGTCGTTTCTTCTTCTGTCCCCTTTGCCTTTTCTCTCACGTCTGTCCCGTTTTTCCTCGCGGATCGGACGCTGGAGACCCTTGTCCAGAATCTCTCCGTGGTTTATCCATACCTTTACACCGATCTTTCCGTACGTGGTATCAGCTTCCGCAAAACCGTAGTCGATATCCGCTCTGATCGTATGGAGAGGAACATTTCCTTCGCTGTACTTCTCGCTTCTGGCGATTTCCGCTCCGCCCAGTCTTCCGGAGCAGAGGATCTTGATTCCCTTGGCGTTAGCCTTCATCGTTCTGGTTATGGCTTGCTTCATGGCTCTTCTGAAGGAAACTCTTCTCTCAAGAGCCTGAGCAACGCTTTCCGCTGTAAGCTGGGCGTCCAGCTCGGATCTTCTGATCTCTTCTATGGAGATGTCTATATCCTTCTTAGTCAGCTTTACGAGACCCTTCTTCAGCTCGTCCACACCGTTTCCGGCATGACCGATCACCATACCGGGCCTGGCGGTGAGCACTGTGACTCTGATCTTATTCTCCGCAGATTTCTCGATGAGGATCTTGGAGACTCCGGCTACGTAAAGCTTTTTCTTTATGTATTCTCTAATCTTGTTATCCTCTATCAGCATGTCGGCGAAGTTGTCCTTGCTCGCATACCATTTAGAATTCCAGTCTTTTATTACGCCTACTCTCAATCCATGAGGGCTTACTTTCTGACCCATTCAGTGAAACCTCCTATCCTAGTCTCTTTCCTTCAGAGTAACGCCTACGTGGCTGGATCTCTTAAGGATTATAGATGCTCTTCCCTGAGAACCGGCTCTCCACCTCTTCATCGTAGGACCCTGGTGAGCGTAAATTTCCGCAACGTACAGGTTATCAGGATTCATATCGAAGTTATTCTCCGCATTAGCCGCAGCGGATTTTACCACTTTCTCAAAAATCTCCGCTCCCTTACCCGGAGTGAATCTCAGGATAGAGAGGGCTTCATTAAGGTCTTTGCCTCTTACCAGATCTGCCACCGGCTTCAGCTTGATAGGAGACATTCTCACGTATTTTGCAACTGCTTTTGCTTCCATTGTCTTATCTCCTTTTCTTATCTGACTTTAGACGATTTATCCGCAGCATGACCTCTGTAAGTTCTGGTCGGAGCGAATTCTCCGAGCTTATGTCCTACCATGTCCTCAGTGATATATACAGGAACATGCTTTCTGCCGTCATGGACTGCAATAGTGTGTCCCACCATCTGTGGGAATATAGTGGATGGTCTCGACCATGTCTTAACAACCTTCTTTTCGTTGGCTTCATTCATAGCTTCTATTTTCTTAAGAAGCTTGGCGTCTACGAAAGGACCTTTTTTCAGTGATCTGCCCATTAATCTATGCTCCTTCCTTATTTCTCATTTCTTCTCTTAACGATGTACTTGTTGGAAGCCTTGTTCTTCTTTCTGGTCTTGTAACCGAGAGCAGGCTTACCCCAAGGAGTTACAGGGCTCTTGCGTCCTACGGGAGCTTTACCCTCACCACCGCCGTGCGGATGGTCGTTAGGATTCATTACAGAACCTCTTACCGTAGGTCTCCATCCCATATGTCTCTTTCTTCCTGCCTTACCGATCTGGATGTTGGAGTGTTCTTCGTTTCCAACCTCGCCTATGGTAGCTCTGCAGGTCATGAGGACTTTTCTTACCTCGCCGGACGGGAGCCTTACCTGGGCGTATTTTCCTTCCTTAGCCATGAGCTGTGCGCCGTTTCCTGCGGATCTCACCATCTGAGCGCCCTTTCCGGGCTTAAGCTCGATGTTGTGGATCACAGTACCCAGCGGTATGTTCGCAATAGGAAGGGCATTTCCTATCTTAATGTCAGCCTCCGAACCTGAGTAGATAACGTCTCCTACCTTAAGTCCGCTGGGGGCGATTATGTATCTCTTTTCACCGTCCGCATAGAAGAGCAGTGCTATATTAGCGCTTCTATTGGGATCGTATTCGATAGTCTTTACAGTAGCAGGAATGTCGTCCTTATTTCTCTTAAAGTCGATTATCCTGTACTTCGGTCTGGTGCCGCCGCCTCTGTGCCTTACAGTGATCTTACCTCTGGAGTTTCTTCCGGAGTGCTTCTTAAGCGTAACTGTAAGAGATTTCTCAGGGGTCTTAGCAGTGATTTCCTCAAAAGTGGAAACCGTCATACCTCTTAAACCGGGAGAGGTCGGATTGTATTTTTTTATTCCCATTGTTGCCTACCTCCTATATTACAGACTCTGGAAGAATTCGATCTCTTTACTTCCGTCGGCAAGGGTGACGATGGCCTTCTTATACGAAGAGGTCCTTCCGACATTTCTTCCCATTCTCTTAACTTTACCGTCAATGTTCATGATGTTGACCTTCTTCACTTCAACACCGAATATCTCTTCAACTGCCAGCTTGACCTGAGTCTTGTTGGCATCCTTAGCCACCCTGAAGGTGTATTTCTTCTGCTGGGCCAAGTCCATGCTGCGCTCGGAGATGACAGGCTTTATGATTACGTCGTATGCGGATCTCATTATAAGTACACCTCCTGAATCTTTTCCACAGCTTCCTTAGTAACGATGAAGCTGTTATGGTTCACGATTTCATATACGTTCATAGTTCCTACAATGGCAGTTCTGACGCCCGGAATGTTAGCCGCGGACCTTACCACGTTCTCGTCCTTCTCAGCCGTTACGATAAGCGCCTTCTTTCCGGCCTTTACGTTGGAAAGGATCTTCACCATTTCCTTAGTCTTAGGCTCGTCCAGCTTCAGCTCGTCCAGGACTATGATCTCATTATCCGCAACCTTGGCGGAGAGAGCCGACTTAAGAGCTAATCTCTTAAGCTTCTTAGGAACAGAATATCTGTAATCTCTCGGCTTCGGAGCAAATACGATACCGCCTCCTACCTGGGACGGGTCTGTGGAGCTTCCCTGTCTGTGACGGCCCGTTCCCTTCTGTCTGAACGGCTTGCGTCCGCCTCCTCTCACTTCCGCTCTGGTCTTCGCTGACTGTGTGCCCTGTCTCTGATTAGCGAGGTAGTTTACGACTACTGCATGGACAGCGTTGGTGTTTGGCTCGATTCCGAATATTTCATCCTTGAGCTCGATAGTGCCGGCTTCATCTCCGGCCATGTTGAGCATAGTTACTTTTGCCATGTTGTGTCTCCTCCTTTCTCAGGCTCTATTCATCCTGACCCTTGACAGCGTATCTAACCTTCACAAGGCTTCCCTTGCCACCGGGTACGGCGCCCTTGATGAGCATCAGGTTTCTGTCAGTGTCTACCTTTACTAAAACCACGTTCTGAATGGTAACGGTTTCCCTTCCCATTCTCCCCGGCGACTTATTCCCCTTGAATACTCTGGATGGATAAGTACCGGCGGCGAGAGCCCCGTGGAGTCTCTTATGCTTAGAGCCGTGAGTCATCGGACCCCTGTGATGTCCGTGTCTTTTAATGTTACCCTGGGTTCCTTTACCCTTGGATACCCCTGTAACGTCCATCTTGCTGCCGACCTCAAAGTCTGCAACGGTGATGGTCTGTCCTACTTCGTAGGTCTCCCCTTCTTCCGGTCTGAATTCGGCGAGATGCTTCTTATAGGTGACGCCGTTTTTATCGAAGTGGCCTTTCATAGGCTTATTCACTCTCTGCGGCTTAGCTTCGCTGAAGCCTACCTGAACGGCATCGTAACCGTCTGTTTCAACTGTCTTTACCTGAGTAACGACCTCCGGACCTGCCTCGATAACGGTTACAGGGATAACCTCTCCTGATTCCGCGAAAATCTGAGTCATTCCGATCTTCCTTCCCAAGATTGTCTTCATGTATTTTTTCCTCCTTAAATCTTACAGCGGATCGGCGGTTCGGTTCTCCGGCCGCAGACTCCCTTCGCAACCCGTGAGTCCTTCTGCCTGACCTTACTTCCGATCATACTAAGGGAGTGTCCCTTACTTAGTCAGCGCTTACAGCTTAATCTCGATATCTACTCCGGCAGGGAGATCTATCTTAGTGAGAGCGTCTGTAGTCTGCAGAGTGGCGTTATTTATGTCGATGAGTCTCTTATGAGTTCTCTGCTCGAACTGCTCTCTGCTGTCCTTATACTTATGTACCGCTCTGAGAATGGTAACGACTTCCTTTTCCGTAGGCAGCGGAATAGGTCCGGAAACGTCGGCGCCGGTCCTCTTCGCAGTCTCTACGATCTTGGCGGCTGACTGATCCAGCAGCGCATGGTCATAAGCCTTAAGCTTGATTCTGATTTTCTGTAATTCGCTCATTTTTTCCTCCTCAACGATTCTGTACTGTTTTCGCTATACTCGTACAAGGTGCTCTGTGTCCGCTTTTTCAAGGCGTGTGGCGGTTTTGCCTGCTCAGCACACGCCTACGTGCGTTTCCTTATTTTTAGCCACAATCAAAAGCAGGCGAACACCTTCCGCCCCCATCCGGTGGGGACTTCTCCGCAGAAATTACCTGATAGCACAGCAACTTCCTGCTTCATCGCCTTAAGCAAGCCTTATAAGTATATATCATCAAGAAAGGCTTTGCAATACTTTTTTATGATCTTTTCGAGAGGTTTTCGCCGCTTTTTTGACTGCAAAACGGCTTATTTTCAACCTTTAAGGCGGGTATTCCCGCACACGCGTTCAGGCGTTCGGCAGGAGCCCCGAGGAGAGAAGATGATTTTCCTATTGGAATATTCATTTTTCAGGAATATAATTATACCAGAGTTTACCTATCCATAATTACCTATATATGCAAAGGAGAGGCAGTCCATGATAAAGAAAGAAAACATCTATGACAATATGAAATTCCTAGTCAAGGTGCCGGGGATATCCGGTACTCCCTCAGAGGCTCAGGTCGCAGACTCTATAGCCGATCTGCTCATGGAAATACCATATTTCAACGAGCACGAGGAAAACGTGAAGCTGATTCCCGTGAAAGGGGATCCTCTCGGCCGATCCATAGTGACGGCATATATGGAGCTGTCGCCGGAAAATCCGGACGTGATCATACTTACAGGCCACTATGACGTGGTGGATGTGGAGGAATACGGCAGTCTGAAGGAGCAGGCCTTCGACTTAGACGAGATAAACGCCAAAATACATCAGCTGCCTATGGACGAGGACAGCAGAAAGGATCTGGAAAGCGGCAAATGGATCTTCGGCCGCGGCACTGCCGATATGAAGTTCGGCCACGCCCTTTGTCTGGAGCTCCTAAGACACTTTGACGAGGAGACGAAAAAAGCAGCGGCGGAGGGCAGCCGTCCGCCTCTTAACGGCAATCTTCTCTACGTAGCCGTGTGCGGCGAGGAGACCAATTCCGAGGGCATGCTTCAGGCAGTGTCCTTCTTCAACGATTTTGAAAGGGAAAGGAATATCAGATACAAGGCTCTCCTTCTCACAGAATGTTTCCTTACCGAGGATCAGGCAGGAGACAGGAACAAGTACATCCACTACGGAGCGTCGGGGAAGGTCATGCCTATGTTCTTCTTCGCCGGTGAGGCCTGCCACGCCGGAGAACCATTCTTAGGTATCGATCCGGATCTCATGGCCTGCGAGGTATACCGGCGCATGCACCTGAACCCTGAGTTCTGCCAGACCAGCATGGGAGAGACCACTCCGCCTCCTGTATGCCTCAGCTTCAGGGACATGAAGGCCACGTACTCCGTTTCCACTCCTCTGTACACGGCCTCTTACTACAATCTGGTGACGGTAAAGCTGAATCCGGAGGACGTGATGAACAAGCTGATCAGGATAGCCAATGAAGCCTTCGACGCCTCGGTACAGTTCGTAAAGGACAAAGCCTGTGAATACGAGAAGGCCTCCGGCATTACTCCTGTCATGTACGAACCGGAGACCCGGGTAATCACCTTCCACGATCTCTACGAGACGGCCTGCCGGGACACAGAGGGCGGTAAGGCGGCTCTGGATAACCGTATAAAGGAATTGGCAGACACCTTGATCGCAGCCGGAGAAGAAATTCAGACAGTAAGCGTTCAGATCGTGAAGGCCGTATACGAGTCGGTCAAGGCCAAAAGGCCTGCTATCGTAGTGGGGATAATACCTCCCTACTACCCGGACGTATACATCCCCCGGGACGATGAGGACACGGCGGAGCTCTTGACTGCATGCGCCAAGATCATAGACTACGCCGGAGAGCATTACGGCGAGACGTTGAAGATGAAAAACTACTTCATGGGAATTTCCGACATGTGCTACACAGGCTTAGCTGACGGAATGAACTTCGACTACCTGTTCGAGAATCTGGTGGGCATAGGCTCCATATACCAATTCCCGGAAAATGCCTTGAGAGGGTTCCGAGTGCCCGGAATCGTGCTGGGCGGGTACGGAAAGGACTTCCACAAGCATACGGAAAGGCTGGAGATTCACTATAA
The DNA here is from genome assembly GCA_964442135.1 of uncultured Oscillospiraceae bacterium. GTDB lineage: Bacteria > Bacillota > Clostridia > Peptostreptococcales > Anaerovoracaceae > Avanaerovorax. The sequence continues at coordinate 26,904 of CAYTYN010000007.1, read as the reverse complement.
CTTCCACGTTCTCCCTGATCTGTACGACAAGCTCATAAGAGATCTTCTCAAGTGATTCAGGCGAAAAGATCCCGGCCCTGCAATACCGCAGAACCGGGGTCTTTTTTGTCCATTTTTTGGAAAAAGCGGTGGAAACACGCGCATAGTGCCGACCGCCGCGCCGGGCGGCTCGATACGATTATCCTCCCGGTACGGAAGTGAACCTATTGTCACAATATATCCTATTCCGGCACGATGTTCGCCCCGGATGCATCCGGCGGCATGGCAGCTTCCAGCTCACCTACGATGTAGTCCCGGAGATACCGGACAATAGGCAGATGCTGCGGACATACCTTCTCACACTTCTTGCACTTTATGCAAGCAGACGCCGCCCCTCTTCCCTTTTCTAAAGTATGGGCATACAGATTTGCTTCCGGCACGACAAAATTCTCCTTATCTATAGGAAGCAGCTTCATATCATTGTACATGGAGAAGTAGTCCGGAATGGCAATATCTTTCGGGCATCCCGGTTCGCAGTATCTGCAATACGTACAAGGAATCACGATTTTCTCATTGATGATCTCTACCACCTGATCAATAATCTTATATTCCTCTTCATTCAACGGCACGAAATTATCGAAGGTCTTCATATTGTCCAAACAGAACTCCAGCTTCGGCATTCCCGCCAACACTACGCGGACTCCCGGCAGGCTTCCAACAAAACGTAAAGCCCAAGAAGCAATAGAAGCATCCGGATTATAATCCTTCATCAGTTTTTCGGCTTCTTTCGGAACATTTACCAGATTACCGCCTTTAATCGCCTCCATTACTACGATAGGTTTATTATGTTTTACTGCGACCTCATATAGCTCCTTAGCTCGGTTGGTAGGACTGTTCCAGTCTAAGTAATTTAACTGTTCCACTACGAAGTTTATCTCCGGATGATCTGTCAGCAGCATATCCAGAAATTCCGGCGTATCGTGGAATGAAACTCCAAATTCCCGGAATTTTCCTTCCTTTTGTTTTTCCATCAGGAATTCAAATACGCCCCATCTTTTACATTTCTCATATCCATCGGTGCTGATGGCGTGAACCAGATAGAAGTCAAAATAGTCCACGTGGCACTTGCGAAGCTGCTCTTCGAATACCTTTTCCATGTCTTCAGCCTTATGCATAAACTTAATTGGCATTTTGGTAGACAGCAGGAAAGAATCTCTGGGATATCGGTCTACAAGGGCTTTCCCCAAGGCTACCTCAGACTGCTGATCGTGATAGATATAAGAAGTATCGTAATAGTTGTAGCCATGCTCCATAAACAGATCAATGATTTTTTCCAGAGTTGGATAGTCAATGGATTTCTGATCATCCGGATTGGAGATCGGCAATCTTAGACCTCCCAGTCCCAATCGTTTTCCAAAGTTAATTTTCTTTTCTGCCATTTTGTAACCTCCTTTGTCGATCTTTTTCGTCCCTCTCAGAAACAGACACATTCCGGCTTTTTATATTGCCGATACACTTCAGGTATTATCCTTCCGCTCCTTCACATTCTTCTGAAACAGCCCTTCCTCGTGCCCCGGTAAAATGGGATATCCCAAATCAAGTATACGATACATACTCTCTGTTATCACCTGAACGTCGTAATTACCTCCGTTGGGAAGCTTTCGCTCTATATTTTCGTAGGTGGGAATCAGATCGCCCGCCAAAGCCACTATTCCATGTTCTGTTTCTGCCAAAATCGTCTGACTTCCCGGAGAGTGTCCCGGAGTCAGAAGTACGGAAATTCCGGGACATATTCCCTCAGTATCTCCATCCAGTAACTCATAACGTGTTTTCAGGACCAAATCCCGTTCAAAGCCGGGAAGGTCTTCCCTGAAAACAGGTTCATATTCCTTTCTCTGCACATAAAAACGGGCATTGGGCATTAACTGGTTATTTCCCGCATGATCCCAGTGTAGGTGAGTAAAAATCACCGTATCGATCTCCTCAGGCTGTACACCGTGAGCCTTCAACTGCCTGTCCAAATTCTGATCCGCCGAACGCTTATAGGGCATCCATTTTTTCTGATCCGGTTCGCTTCCGCCGGTGTCGACCAATATATTTCTTCCGTCTCCCATAAGCAGAAAAGCTATCAATGGAAATTCCTCCTGTATATCGCTTCCGCATTGATATATCATATTGCTTTTCTTTCGAATTATCGTTCCCAACCGCAATGGCGTTATCCTGTATGTCATTACATTCACTCCTGCCTGTTCAGAACAGCTTCCCGTCTTCCACTGTGGAAGCTCCATACAATGGTTCTTTATCTCTCCATTGCTGCATTCCCATAGTCATGAACAACTCCCGGCTGTCCGCCGCTCCCGGTACCGCATCCCAGCTTTGACCGGTTTCCATTATATGATCACAGGCACGCCGAAACATGACGCTGGCACAAAACGGCATTACATCCGGATATATAATGATCTTGTATCCAATCTCCTCAGCCTCCTGTGCTGTCAGTTTAGGCGTTTTCCCTCCGATCACCTGATTCGTGATCAGCGGCACTCCCTTAAATGTTTCTGTGATCCTTCGAATTTCCTCATAGGACTGAGGGGCTTCAATAAACAGAATGTCTGCGCCGGCATTCAGATACATTTCTCCTCGTCGCAGTGCCTCTTCCAGGTCATACACTGCCCTGGCATCTGTACGTGCGACAATAACCGTATCATCATAAATCCTCTCGTTGTGAGCAGCTTTGATCTTTGCGGCAAATTCCTCTGCCGGAATACACTGTTTTCCGTTCAAGTGTCCGCATCGTTTAGGAGCCACCTGATCCTCTAATTGTATTCCGGCGCTTCCTGCCATTTCCAGATCCCATACCGTTCGGATTACATTCAGAGGATTTCCGTAACCGGTATCCGCGTCTGTGATAAATGGAATTTCCGCTTTTGTTGCCAACCGCCTTGAAACATTGGCTACATCAGAAGCATTAGTCAATCCAATATCCGGCTCGCCCAGATACCCTGTAGCTACACCGGCTCCTGTCAGATAACCGATCCGAAACCCTGCCTGTTCGCAGACTCTCTCTGAAATGCCGTCATAAATTCCCGGAGCCATGAGAATCCCCGGCTCTTTCATCAGATCACGCAATACTTTTCGTGGATTTTTCAGCACCGTTCTTACTCCTTTTCCTCACCCTGACGCGAAATATAACCTTTTTCCGTTAAAATTCCTTCAATCCCACCGGCTTCAATCATCTCCAGCATTTCTACGGAAAGCTTATTTCCACGTCCTTCTTCGCCCGTGCGGAGATTTCTCACCACACCCTCAATAAGGTCGATTTCTGCTACGTCTCCTTCTTCAAACATCTCTGTCACACCGGGTACAGACAAGGCCGCAAACCCATAGCCTATACAATTTCGGTAAAAAAGCCCGTTATAGCTCTCCGCCGCCATGCCTGCCAACCCCAGCCGTTTCAACACTGCCGCACCGGGGCGAGATGAGCCTGTTCCAAAATTTTTACCGGCGATCAAAATATCCCCATCCTGTACTAAAGAAGACCATCCGGGTCGGTTATCGCTCATGCAAAGCCTGCACTGCTCATCGGGGGTAGCTCGAAAAGCGCTGTGAGGGAAAATCAGATCTGTATTGATTTCATCTCCGAATTTCCATACTTTACCCGTCAATTTCATCTCGTTTTCTCCTTATATCACGACCCGAGGATCTGTAAGCACACCGGTCAATGCGGAAGCTGCTGCTGTAGCGGGACTGCACAGAAGAATTTCGCTGTCCGGAGCACCCATACGTCCTCTGAAATTCCTGGTAGTGGTAGACAGACACCGTTCGCCCGATCCAATCAGGCCCATGTGACCGCCATAACAGCACCCGCAGGTTGCGTTTGTCACCACACATCCCGCTTCTGCCAAAGTCTCCACGATACCCATTTTCACAGCCTGTAGATAAATCTGCTGTGATGCCGGGGTAACAATACAGCGAACATCCTTGGCCACATGCTTTCCCTTCAAAATATCCGCTGCCAGCTGTAGATCCTCAATTCGCCCATTGGAACATGATCCAATGACCACCTGCTGAATATCCAGTCCCTCCAGTTCTGTTACAGGAACACAATTGTCTGGGATCACATGGGGCTTCGCCACATAAGGCACCATCTCGGAAAGATCGAGTTCTCTTATCTCAGCGTAGACCGCATCCGGATCAGGCTCCACCGGAAGTATCTCTTCATCTCCCCGATCCTTTAAATACTCTTTCAACCGTTCATCACAAGGAAAAATGGCAAATTCGGCATTAATTTCCGCACACATAGTGGCTATACTCTGTCTCTGAGAAATTGACAGATTTCCAATGCCATCTCCGGCGAATTCTACCGTATATCCTGTCACATCTCCATAGACACCGGCCATATAGAGAAATACATCCTTTCCGGTACAGCCTTCCGGAAGGTTTCCGTTTATCCGATATAGTATTACAGGAGCTACCTGATACCAAGTCTCACCGGTACAAAATATATAGGTAATATCCGCAGGCCCGAATCCGCGAGCAGCACAGTTGAACGCACCGGAAGAACAGGTGTGAGAATCTGCACCTGCGATCAGTCTCCCCGGCGCGGCATATCCTCGCTCTGCCATTGCCTGATGGATAACAGCATGTTCCCCTACGTCGATAAAGTTGGTTATCCCATGCTTTCTGCAAAATTCTCTGGCATACACAGCCCCTTGGGCATCCCTGGTAGTAGGTGCCGGTACTGCGTGATCTAACAGTACTACACATTTTTCCGGCACATCCAGATGGGTAACTTTTTTATAAATATCCTGGCCGTCCACATTGAAAAACATATCGTGGCAGACTGCCCAGTCTACAGTACACGTGATCGTCTCTCCCGGCTTCACGGCAGGTAGTCCCCCATGAGCTGCCAAAATTTTTTCAGACATTGTCAGTCCCATATTCAGTCCTCCTCGAAGAAACGATTCGGTACGTAACAATACCCCTCCATCAGGCGTCTGGCTGTCCGTCCATAGGATACTCTTTGGATTACCGGGCGTGCCGACTGGGTGTCGCAAACCGCTTCCACATCCACAATTCCGCCCGGATGGCCGATCAGTACCTCCATCTTATCCTTTTCCCCCCGTACCTCATAGACGATCGTTCCCGGAATTACCGCTGCAGCACCGGTACAACAGGAGATGCTTCCCGGATACGTCTGATGGATCTGTCCCATCATGAACACTCTGGATAAGAAGTCCACCTGTGAGGCAGGTATCGTTTCATGGGTCAGATGATTCTCATAATCCATAGGCTCTGTGACAAAAGCCACAAACGGTACTGCGTCTTTTTCTTTGTATGGCTTCCCTAAAAGCGCAAATACTTCTTTTCGGATCTTTTCCAACTCTTCCAGTTTTCCATCCGCAAAATCCGATATTTTTACTTCATCGCCTTTTAATCCCAAGCTCTCAGCTCGGATAAAGAAGCAAGGGTTCACCACATCCACAAGAGACCCTTCGATATCACCTATTCCCGGCACATGCAATACATCCTTTTCGTGTCCGGTAGGCAGCAGTCCTTTCCCATGAGAACCCACTGTCCCGACCATGTCGATATTCAGCTTTGCACCTGTTCCGGGTACTCCCGGCACCACATAATTGCCTTCTATCGTGGGCATACCGTCTTTCACCGGTACTTCAGTGATAAAAATCTGATCTGTATTCTTGCTGTAAACTCGAACCTTTGTAACCGGCTCAACCGCTCTTACCAATCCTTCCTCAATGGCAAAAGGTGCAACTCCGGAAGATATATTTCCACAGAGACCGGAATACGAGATGTATGGAGTCTCAATATCCACCTGTCCAAAGGTATAATCTACATCCGCATACGATACGCTGGGTGGACCTACAATAGCAAGCTTGCTGGTTAGAATCTCAGCTCCACCTAAGCCGTCAATCTGTCGTGGGTCCGGACTTCCAAACATAGCGAGGATAACCTTATCTCTTATCTTCTTATTCTGTGGCAGATCATTTTCTTTCAGAAATAGTCCCTTGCTGGTCCCTCCCCTGTAAATCACCGTACGCACAGGCGTCACTTCTTTACGGTTCATACCCAACCTCCTCTATAATTGATCCGTCCCTCAATACATGCAGGCGATCAGTTCATCAATGGTGTCTAAAGTTTCAATCTTGTCCACCAAATCAATAATTCTTTGAGCTTTTACTGAACCAATGGTATTTGCCGCGTTATTGCGGAACTTCTCTACAATTTCTTCCTTCGTAGCAGGATACTCCGGATCTCCCTTAGGATACTCCACCTCTCCCACATAAACAGAGCCATCCTCCATGGTAACTGTTACCCTCGCCGGATATCTCTCCGGATATACCGCCTCGAAATCAGGATTCACTTCCCATGTGATTAAATCACAGAGATGATTTAAGCGCTCATCTCGTATAGCCTCCTCTGTGAAGGATTCCGGTATTACTCTTCCCTTCACCAAACCGCAGGCTATTTCATAAAACAGAGAGAACTGGGCATTTACAATATTCTTTGGATGTCGTTTTACCTCTTCCGGTCGGCAAAGCTTGGTGTCTGTGAACTGGTTGCATTCTGCGTGGATGGACTTTACCTTCTTCCAGTCGAATCCTGGCTGATTATGGATATCGATGGCGCAGTCACAGAAATTGTTAGTGAAACGGCAGCAAGAATGCAGCTTAATAGAATTGTCAGCCATCTCCCACTTTGTTCCGAAATTCTCCACTAGTTTTTCCCCATTTTGTATCCCGTTAGGGAGTGCCGGGGCATAGCCGGCAGATCCGCCTTTGAACGAGAAACAATTCAGCCATCCGTCCTTATCCTCATACACCGCTGCCGGTGCAAAATATCCCTCTTTTCCCATCATGGCCGCCAGCACACCATTCATAGCAGACTGCCCGGCATGGAAACGCTTTGTCCATGAACCATTGCTGTTGAAGGCTCCAAGTCCTCCTGCCGCAGAACCGGCAACACCCAAAGCATCCACAGTCTGCTGTACGTCAAGACCCATCACTTTCGCTGCTCCTGCCGCAGCACCCATTACACCGCAGGTACCGGTAAGATGCCACCCTGCGTAATAAGATGTCCCCTGAAAAGTCTCTCCGGACCTAATGGTTACATCGGATCCGATAATGTATGCTAAAAGTACCTCTGCACCGCTTTTCCCATATTTCTCTGCCAGTGCCATTACCGCAGGGAGTACCGCGACAGATGCATGTTGGGTTCCCTCTCTGTGGTCATCATCATAATCCTGACTGTGTCCCGTAGTGCCGTTGATCAGAGCAGCCATCATGGTATTGGTCTTCTCGCCTGTTCCAAAAATTGTACATTCTCCTCCATCGGCGATTCCCTTTACCGCTTCGCGGATCACCTTCGCATTAACGATCTGAGTGCCGGATAAAATACACCCCAGGCAGTCCAACATAAACATCTTAGCATGTTCAATCGTACGCTCGTCTATGTCTTCCAGTTTTAATCCGGTACTGATTTCGGCAATCTGCTGTGAATAAGTTTTTTCCCTCATCTTCATATCCTCCTGAAATTTTATGGGTGTCATTTAAATTTTTTAGGGCAAGCTTGCACCTGCCCTAAAATACATTTTGCTCTTTATTTCCTTTTAAGCACAGGTAACGTGAACTTTGACCGGTAATCTTTGTTCCGATAAACTTTATGCAGACATGTCTGTGCTTTGCAGAAATGCCACATTTCATCGTAACTGGTCTCGTCCAAAGGAACATCTATGGCACTGATTACCACCTCGATGGATGTTCCCTTCCGGAAACAATGGGCCGTAGGATTTAGCTGAATCTCATATTCATAAATTTCTCCGGGCGTTGGATAATCGAACTTGGTAAAATCATGCTTTATGTGCCAAGGCGTATCCTCTTCCGGTATCCGTTTTCGCAAGGATGCCCGGAGCCAGCCTTTAGTGATCGGCCACGGACTATCATGTCCTCCTTCGAACAGATCCACTCTCCATGTAGTATCCTTTTGATCAATAGACGCATAGAACTTCAGCACAGGCGATCCGGCAATCTGCGCATCCTCACTGAGAGGAGGCGTACGATATACCAGCTTTCCTCTCTCCGGATCTACATAAAGCGGTCTCTGCAGGAAGCTGTCCGGCTCATCCATATTTAAATCCAGCTTGAATTCCGGCAGCATTTTTCCGTTTTGGTTCAGATAAAAGGATTGTTTCTCGATCATTCCTTCTTCTCTCGGAGGCCAGTTATCCAGCTCCAGTACAGAACCATCTCCCGTCTCTACAAGACAGCTTGGTCCATCCAAGGTTCCGGTTTCCATCCCTTTCAGCCAGTAGTCATACCATGCCAGTAACTCCTCGCTGTGAGAGGTCCATGGCCGGGGATCCATATCTCGAAACATATGTAACTTCTTAAAGGGTGTATTGGTCAGCTTATTGTAAACAGAGGTTTGCGCCACACCAAATGGTCCATGGAACGGTCCTCCTATGAAGGTAGGGATATTCACCTTGTCCAGGTAATTTCCATAAGACCGTTTCTGATAGAATTCCCCGTCTGTAGGATTCAGGAGCATATCGAATATAATCGGATTCTTGTAAGGATAGCAGAGTACCTGATAAAGATACGGATACTGTTTCAAATCCGGATTTTCCATGGCTTCTGCCACCCGTTTCTTCAGCTCCTCCGGTGATAGTTCCTGTTCCATAGCAGAAACGATATTCTTCGGTGCCAGTCCGATTCTACAAGGATGGGTACCGGAATACAGACCATACCATACCAGATGGAGCACTCCACCGGTGTAAAATCCCCTGGAATAGAAATCGTCAAAATTTAATTCAAATGGAGCAATGCACGTAAGGTGAGGCGGCTGCTGTTCGGCAATGATCAGCTGGGTAAATCCAAAATAGCAGGTACCGATTCCTCCGATTTTGCCACTACACCAAGACTGCTCTGCCATCCATTCAATAATGTCATAGCCATCTTCTCCTTCATATTTGGAAAACATTCCCGGCATTTCTCCTTCCGAACTGCCTATTCCTCGATAATCCGCCACCACATAGCAGTACCCACGGGAAACGAAATACTCTATATCCCCTGCTTCCAGAGATGCCTCGAAAATATTGCTTCCAAATTCCTGAGGCGGTGTTGGAAAAGTCTGGGTATCCTTGCCATAGACGGATACAGTGAACAGTCCCGGAAACTCTCCCGGAGCATCAGGTCGATAAACGTCTACCGCCAGCTTTACCCCGTCCCGGGCAGGTACCATTACATCCTTTTCCACAATCATTTTATACATGGGTCTGGAGCATTCCTGTTTTCTGCTCATACATCTTCTCCTCTTATCTTAAAATCACTTATTATCTTAAAATCACTTGCTCCTACATCATTAGAACAAACGGATAGTACACTGCAATCATGCCTATAGTATAGATTAACGCAAACATTAAGCCATATTTCATAGCGTGCTTCCTATTATACCAATAATCGTCGCCGGCCTTCGCAAACATAACCGCCGCAGAAGGTGAAGCACTTGGCAGTGCCAAACCTGACTGAATATTGTGTGTCATTACCGCCATCATTCCGGTTGCGGTAAGACCTACCATAGGCGATATAACGTACATGATCGGAATTGCCACATAAGCTACAACCGCTCCATCGAATACGTTAGTAATGGCGTATACGATGATGACGAACAGTGCGAAGAATACGAACGGATGCATTCCTTCTACCAGAGGTTCTACAAAGTTACGCAGAGATTCCACAACACCTACATCGTCATTGGACAATGTTCCGCAAACCACGTTCAAGGTTCCGATCATCAGGAACATTGGCCAGATTACGCCCTGTCTCGCAATATCATCGAACTCCAGGAACGGCTTTCCATCAGAAGTCCGCAGAACACAAGCAACCAGTACGATGAATACTGCAGAACCTGCGGAGCCGAACAAGCTTGTGAAATCCTTTATAGCGCCGTCCGGTAGACAATCCGGCAGGATTACCATGATCACCAGGAATAGCAACAGGACTAAGCCTGTTTTCTGTTTTTTGTCCATTTTTATTTCGTGTTGGCTTTCATATTTTGCCAGTTTTGATACGTCAGGCTTTACAATATACTTGGTTGCAAGGAACGCCAACGCCAGCAATACCGCTGCCAAAGTCAACGACGATATAATGAACATTCCGGGATTTACAACAGCTTCGGAATCATAAGTCAATAGTATAGCGAAATCTCCCGCCACACCTACATTAAATGGCATACATGTCATACCTACCAATGCAGAGAAAGTAACGAGGATAGTAGTGATCATAGGCCACTTATCCCCTCTCTTGAAATCCATCAGAAGATAAATCTCATCGACGATATCGAACATGATAAACACTACCGGAAGAGCTGTCAAAAACATGGACGGCACTGCTGAAGCTAACATAATCAGCAATGTCAGTATCCAAGGCTTTCCATTAGCAATCTTGGAATATACGATCTTCTCCGCCAGACCTTTAGCCAGTCCGGAAGCGGATAAAACTCCGGAAAACAGCATCAAACAGAGAACCATGGTACAAACATAATTGCTCCCCATCTGCATTATAACCCCTTGGATTCCACCATCAAAATAACCGGAAAAAGCAGTCAATACGATTGCTGTCATAGATGGTACAACCGGCCCTATGGTAATCAGGCCCCAAATCATCTGAAATACGATTCCGAGCATCATCATTCCGGTTTTAGTAATGCTGGAAACCGGTGGAAGTACAAACGAAAACATCGCATAAATTACGAACCCGATCAAGTAATAGATTAGAAAATTCTTGTTATTCTTATGCATCTAAATCCTCCTTTACTTTAAGTTATCCTTATCCTGAAATTTTCCGGATAAGGTGCTGTCTCAGGATTGAACCCTTGAGCCAGCCATCAACCATCAAAATCTCCACCGTCAATAATCAGATTTCTGCCGGTAATCCAAGATGCTTCATCTGATGCCAGGAATAAGATTCCATTGGCCTGGTCTTCTGCCCTGCCGGCGCGCCCCATAGGAATGCCGGCAATAATTTCCTCCATTCCGGCAGTTCCCGCATTCAACGCACTCGGAGTCATTCCCGGACTGATACAATTAAGGCGCACATTTTTTCTGCCGTAATACTGCGCCAATCCTGCCGTCATCTGTACGATGCCCGCTTTACAGAATGCGTAGACAGATTCTCCTCCATCTCCGCCCTTTACCGCTGCCAGTGACGCGGTATTTACTACGGCGCCTCCGCCCTGTTCTGCCATCTTAGGAACGATCAGGCGCATAAAAGTGAAATAACTTTTCCCATTTACCGGTACGATTCTCTCCCATTCGTCATCTGTCAGTTCTTCGAGAAAATACCGGCTGATCAAACCTGTGTTGTTATTCAGGATGTCGATTTTTCCGTAAGTATCGTAGGCAATTTTTACTGCGCGTTCACATTCTGCCGTTTTACCTACATCAGCCTGAATAAAGATTGCCTCACCCCCAGCCTTCTTGATGTCGTCCACGGTCCTCTGACCGGCTTCAGCATCGTAATCTACCACGACCACTTTGGCTCCCTCGGCAGCAAATCCTCTTGCCGCTGCTCCGCCAATATTGCCGCCGGCACCTGTTACAAATGCTACTTTTCCAACAAACCTGTCTTCTCTCAATTTGCTACCTCCTTTTTCTCACTTTTCTTTCTTTTTTCCCTTTTCACATTTTATTTTCTTTTCACTCTAGCGTCAAACAAAGACATTTCTCTGACCTACAACCAGAAGTTGTGGTTTTTTTATGGATTTCTATGTATTTCTATGATACAGTATAGTAATGTATTGATTTCAATACAATTATCATTTAAAGCCCATCCTATTAGAATTTAAGAAGTAGCTGAAAGTTATGTTGAAAATGGAGGTGATTTTATGGAGTTACGTCAACTACAGTACTTCTTGATCGTTGCACAGGAACAAAGTTTCTCCAATGCAGCCAAAGCCGGCTTTATTTCTCAACAAGCATTGAGCAAGTCTATCAGCGCACTTGAATCGGAATTAAATGTACAGCTTTTTTATCGGACACCACAGGGTGTGGAATTAACTGAATTTGGATATATTCTACTGAAAAAAGCTTATTCCATCACTAACAGTACCAATGATATCCTGATGGAATTCCAGCACATGCATAACGATCAGTCCTTCGAATTAAAACTGGGAATCACTGCAGGTGTGGATGATTGGCTGGATCTGGACCGCTTGCTCCTTTTTCAGGAGCGTAATTCCAGATACAATATCTGTACTGTGGTGACTGATGACCGGGACATTGAGCAATCCATTATTTCAGAAGAAATGGAAATAGGCATTATGGGAGCCAGAGGCAGCACGTCTAAGCTGGACTTTTTCTGCCTGATGGAGTCTACGACTCTGCTGGCGATAAACAAACAGAATCCTCTATCAAAAAAAACTTCCATTTCAATTGATGAATTAAAGTCCGAGCGATTTATTTTCAGTTCTGCCGACTACTATGCCAGCAATCGCATGAAAACCATCTGCAACATGGCAGGTTTTGTTCCTCATGTGGTACATCAGAGTGCCAACAACAAATATATCGTTAATCTGGTCGCTCACAATCAGGGAGTTTTCTTTTTTCCGAAAAGTTCTATTAAAGACTTTCAACATCCTGATATCCGGGTTATTCCTATTAAAGATGACCCTAAGGTTTTCAGCATTCACCTGGCAAAAAGAAAAGAAATACTCCTGTCCACGGGAGCTCAACTTCTATTCGACCATATCATGGATGTATTTAAAACTTCGGAAATCGTAGCATAGAAGGGGGAGACAGGATCCAGCAAAAAACAATTCAGAAAAGGAGGGTGATCATGAGTCGCTTATTTACCGATGAAGAATTAAAAGAGCTTGGAACCTTGACCATTGACAAATTGAAAGCTGCCGCTGACCGGGGCGATACTGAAGCAGTCAAGGCATTAGCCGATAAAATGTATAATCAGCTGGGATTCCTCCACGATGGAATTACCTGCTGGGTTTCCGCGCTTTTGACATGGATATATGAGAAACACGGAATTGAGGAATTAGAAGCCGCTGAAAAGTATGCCCATACCGTTGAAGGAAAAATTGCCTTCCCTCCTATGGGTAAAGTATCATTAAAAGAGGATGTGGAAAGGCACTGTGATGCTTTAATGGGACATGTATTCCAACCTATTACCGTCACAGAAGATGACGAAAAAATCACCGTTTCTGTAGACCCCTGTGGTTCTGGCGGACGACTTCTGGAAAAAGGTGGATACGACCAGGGACTGGCCCGCATTAAAGAGAAATGTCCATTGACATGGGGCCTGGGAGACCTGCCCATATACTGCTGTCACTGCCCGGCAACCGAAATTCTTGCATTGGAAGGCGGCGGCGACTTCCGCTGGGTGCATCCTACAGGTGAAACCGGCGCCAGCGTCGGGCCGAACTGCAAATATGTGATGTATAAAAACAAGAAAGATATTCCGGAGGATTATTACACACGGATTGGCCAGAACCGGCCGGAAGATCAGTAGATCAGTAACAGATATGAGAATCCCCTCTCCCCTAATAGGCAGATCAGTAACAGTCTGACTGAAAAGAACCGGATTGTTGCCAATCTGCCTGTTTCAAGGTCGCCATTACGAGGTAAAACTCTATTGACGCCATTCAGTAAAAAGCGGCGATCTTCAAAAGGAGGAAAGAAGTATGAACGTAACACAAGCGACCTTCGAAAATGAAGTAATGAAATCTGATATACCCGTAGTAGTTGATTTTTGGGCGAGCTGGTGCGGTCCATGTAAAATGCTGGGACCTGTTCTCGAAGAACTGGAAGCAGAGTACGCAGGAAGAGTTAAAATCGCCAAGGTTAACATCGACGAAGAGGCGGAGCTTGCCAAAGCTCACAGAGTAATGAGTGTTCCTACCCTCATGCTGGTAAAAGACGGCGAGATAGTAGATACTTCCGTCGGATTCAGGCCCAAACACGAGCTGAAGCCGGTTCTCGATTCGCTTCTTTAAAATCATTACCACCGGCTCAGCCGGTGGTAATGATTTTTCATCAGTGGCTGCGGTATTAAGTCGTTTCCTTGCGTTCTTTTACGGCTGAAGCTCGGTGCAAAACCGTTGAAATCGCACACATCACGACCGTTACCAGAGTAAAGCTTCCTACAACGGTGTAAACCGGCAGCATGTAATCCACCAGCGCTTCACTGTTTAAAAGTATGAACGGCATCAGGCAGGCGATGATGACAAACAGCTGTGAGACGTAATAAATCAACGCCACGCCGACAGTAAACCGAAAACGTCTGAATGCGGCCAGAATGGCACACACAATCTGTCCGATGAGAAATACGCTTACCGTCAGGCTGCAGACTGTATCTGAAGCCATTCTTACGGAAAACCTTCTCATCGCTTCTTCCTCGCTCCCCGTTCCGAACGGATATATCACGTTGGTGATGAAAAGCATCAGGCCAAAGGCTAAAATACCTATAGCAGTGACAATATCTACTGCCATAACTGTCCGAAATAGTGCCTTATCCGAAGTAAAGCTCTGCCACATAGGCTCTCCCTCCTTCTTAATTTATCTAACATCTGACGAAACAAGACTTATCGCGAGTCAAAAAACTTCGTCCGGCTAAATTATATCATAATAGGCTGAAATTTCAATACAATCTATTGTGTATTATGTATACTTTGTTTTTTCTACTTGCATTATTGAGCTTATTATGTTTAATAGCTGCCTTTGCGGCGGCGTTTCTCCCTTCTCTCTTTCCTTCCGGCTCTTCCCAGACAGGCGAAAAGACCGATGAACCTGTACACATATCTGAAAAGTCCCTCTGTGGCGATGAGGAATACTACCAGAAGCATTGCCGCCTGAGTGGAGATGTTATTTATTCCGAACATCTCAGGCTTAAAGAATACACAGTAACCCATACCTATTATCATAACGGCTATAAGTGCTACGTGGAATCTATTGGTCGGTTTAGCCACCTTGCCCAGTATCATGAAGCCTACCAGAGCCACCAGCATAGTAGAGGACGTGGATATACACTCTCCGTCTATTTCAAATACCCGGCCGAACACTACCAGAGAGCTGACGCTGACAAAGGTAGTGACTCCCGCCGGAGAGGCCATTTTGAACACGTTTCCGAGGAAGCTGCCCTTTATCAGCTTAGAGTTAGGCTCCAGAGAAATCACGAAGGACGGTATACCTATGGTGAAAATGCTTATAAGGGTTATCTGGGAAGGCGTCAGCGGGTAAGACAGCACGCTTATCACGGAGAACAGCGCCAGAAGCAGGGAGAATATATTCTTCGTAAGGTAAAGGGTTGCCGATTTCTGTATATTGTTCACGACCCTTCTTCCCTCCGCTACTATAGACGGCATCTTGGAAAAATCCGAATCCATGAGCACCAGCTGAGCCGCGTTAGATGCGGCTTCGCTTCCCGATGCCATGGCCACGGAACAGTCAGCGTCTCTCAGAGCCAATATATCGTTTACGCCGTCTCCCGTCATTCCTACGGTTTTACCCTGGCTCTGCAGCGCCCTTACGAACATTCGCTTTTGTTCCGGGGTCACCCTTCCGAATACGGTATATCTTTCCACGGCTTCATATATGGCTCTCTCCGTCACCAGCTGTCGGGCGTCCACATAGCGCTCCGCTCCGGCGATTCCGGCTTCTG
Source organism: uncultured Oscillospiraceae bacterium (assembly GCA_964442135.1). Classification (GTDB taxonomy): domain Bacteria; phylum Bacillota; class Clostridia; order Peptostreptococcales; family Anaerovoracaceae; genus Avanaerovorax. Next base: position 11,242 of record CAYTYN010000007.1, on the reverse strand, counting down.
AAGCCACGTTGGAAACCGTTACCGGATTATCTCCCGATATGATCTTTATATCTATCCCGTTTTCAGCGAAAAATCTGAAGGTGTCCTTCGCCGACTTCCTTATAGGGTTGGTTAGGAATATAAAGGCTATGAGCTGAGGATCAGTGGTCAGAGGCTGTCCCTGAGGAACTTCATCCACCTCAGCAAAGGCCAAGACTCTGTATCCCTGCTCTCCCATTCCGTTAACGTACTCCTCATACCTTCCGAAGCTCTCCCTGAGGACGAACTCGGGTGCCCCTAGAACGTAGTTTCCATCGCTGTAGGAGGCTCCGCAGTATTTATACTTAGAGGAAAACGGGCACACCGTATAGGCTGTCCTTCCCGTCCTTTCGCTGAAATAGCTCTGCAAGGCGGCCATGGTTATGTTATCTCTGTTCTGCTCCTGCACCAGATCCCCTATCATCCTTGCAACATTGGCTTCAGATGTCACGTCCCGTGCCGTGCGGAACCCTTCCACCCTCATTTCATTTTCCGTTATGGTTCCCGTTTTATCCACGCATAGCACATCTACCCTGGCCAGAGTCTCTATACATTTCATGTTCTGAACCAAAACGTCTCTGCGAGCCAGACGCACGGCGCTCACCACCATGGCTATGCTGGCGGTCATGTAAAGGCCCTCCGGAATCATGCCCAGAACGGCGGCTACCATGGAGATTACGCTTTCTCTGAAACCGCCCTCCAGGACGAACCACTCCTGCACCAAAAGAACCGCGCCTACGGGGATTATTATGACTCCTATAACCCGGACCATTTTGTCCAAAGATTTTATCATCTCCGATTCTTCCGTCTTCTTATCCTTCGTGGCTTCTAAGGTAAGCTTGGATATATACGAGTCCTTCCCTACGGCAGTGAGAACGGCAAAGCAATCTCCCGATACCACGAAGCTTCCCGACAAAAGCTTGGAACCGGCCGTCTTTGTTATCTCGTCCGATTCTCCCGTTATCAGAGCTTCGTTTACCTGAACGCTTCCCTCTATCACCTCGGCGTCCGCCGGTATTTGGCTTCCGGCTCTGAGAACTATCACATCTCCCAAGACGAGCCTTTCCACGGCGATCTCTATTTCCGCCCCGTCCCTTATAACGCGGCTCTTCGGCATCTTCATCAGCTTCAGGTTGTCCAGGATCCTCTTCGATCTGACCTCCTGTATTATGCCTATGCCCGTATTGGCCACCACTATGAGCATAAAAGTAAGATCCCGGAAAGACCCTGCTATGATCAAAAGCACCGCCAGCACGGTAAATATAAGGTTGAAATATGTGAATACGTTATCCTTTATAATCTGTTTAACTGTCCTGGTGGACGAGCTGACCTGCACATTGCCCAGACCCTGCCGGGCTCTTTCTTCTGCCTCTCTTCCGGTCAATCCCTGCATTATCCTCTTTCTCTCCTTCTTACCATTTCAGTTTCACCTGCACATGTTCTATTCTAACATACGGTAATCAAAAATCACTTAAAATTAGGAAAAATATCCGCAGAAATTTATCTAAAATAAAGCACTTTTTAGTGGGTAAAGAATCTTGACTAGCTTTTATCAAAGTGTTATATTCTACCTTGCAGGGCGGTTTTTTAATCCAGTTTCGTCCCGCGTTTCCGTGTATGTACCGTGATGGAACGGCACGTTTATTTAACTGAAATAAAGTGAAAAGAGGAGATCGAAATGGCAAATTTAGTACAGCAGTACATCGACATTGCTAAAAAGAGAAACCCGGGTGAGTCGGAATTCTTGCAGACTGTAGAAGAAGTTCTCACCTCTATCGAGCCGGTGCTGGAAGCTCATCCAGAGTATGTAGAAGCAGGTCTGATAGAAAGGCTGATCGAGCCTGAAAGAGGCATCAGCTTTAGAGTACCTTGGGTGGATGACAACGGCAAGGTTCATGTAAACAGAGGCTACAGATATGAATTCAACAGCGCTATCGGACCCTATAAGGGAGGTCTGAGATTCGCGCCTAACGTATACCCCGGAATCATAAAGTTCCTGGGATTCGAACAGATTTTCAAGAACAGCCTTACCGGTCTTCCAATCGGCGGCGGCAAGGGCGGTTCCGACTTCGATCCTAACGGAAAATCAGACGGTGAAATCATGAGGTTCTGTCAGGCCTTCATGTCCGAGCTTTTCAGACATATAGGCCCTCATACTGACGTACCGGCAGGAGATTTAGGCGTAGGTTCTAAGGAGATCGGTTATCTGTTCGGTCAGTATAAGAAGCTCACTAACAGATACGAAGGAGTTCTCACAGGTAAGGAGCTATCTTCCGGCGGACTTTCCGGAAGAGCCGTGGCTACCGGCTACGGAGTCGTATTCTTTGCCAGAGAGATGTTGAAGCACTGCGGCGAAGAGCTTAAGGGTAAGACTGCCGTAATATCCGGATTCGGCAACGTATCATGGGGAACAGCCCTGAAGCTGACCGAGTTGGGAGCTAAGGTTATCACCATCTCCGGACCTGACGGATACATCTACGATCCTGAAGGTGTGACCGGCGAAAAGATAGACTTCATGCTCGAGCTCAGATCCTCCGGTAAGAACATCTGCGCTCCTTATGCAGATAAGTTCCCCGGAAGCGAATTCCACGCCGGAAAGAAGCCTTGGGGGGTTAAGGCTGATCTATACATCCCATGTGCTACTCAGAACGAGATCCATATGGAGGACGCTGAGGCTATGGTGGCCAACGGCTGTAAGTATCTGTGCGAGGGTTCTAACATGCCTACCACTAACGAAGCTATCGAATACCTTAAGAAAAACGGCGTAATCATCGGACCTTCCAAGGCCGCTAACGCCGGAGGAGTTGCTTGCTCCTGCATCGAGATGGGTCAGAACGCAGGTCACACCGTGTTCTCACCTGAACAGGTTTACGAGCAGCTTGAGACTATCATGGTCAATATCCATAAGAACTCCGCTGAAGCCGCTGAGAGATACGGTCTCGGCTATGATCTGGTAGCAGGCGCTAACATCGCCGGCTTTGAAAAGGTTGCTGAGGCTATGATGTCTCAGGGCATCGTATAAGGTTTGCGAAAGCGATAAATAAGCCGCTGTAAAAAAACAAGGGATGCCGGAGGATCATCGAATCAGATGACGTCCGGCATCCTTTTTTCGTTCAATTATCCTATCGGAAGCATTATCATACCATCATAGGGTCATCAGTCTTCCAGATCCTCTTCAGCCCAGTTATCGTTGCTCCACTCCTGGCTGGGCCAGTCCTCATCTACGAAGATCTTCTTCATAACTCTGTCGAGGCCGATGACCAAAGTGGTTCCCGTAACAATACCGATCCCCAGTATAACAAGACCGGCTTTAGCCGCCTTAGACATACTGCACTTCTCCTCACAATGTTTCCTTTTGCTCATATGTACCTCCCTCGGGAAAAACTCCGCCTATTCGGCTTCTACCCCCTTATATGTCCTGGTGTTAACGTATTCGACGATCAGATTGGCAGCCTGTTCATCCGAGATGTAGCTGCTGTTTATGGCAAGATTATAGTTAGAGAACTGTCCCCACTTCTGGGAAGTGTGGTAGCTGTAGTAATTGGCTCTGGCCTTATCGTAGTCTTTTACATATTTTTCCGCCCTGTCCGGATCGTTTCCGTAAAGCTCAACACTCCTCTTTACCCTGTCCTCAAACTCCGCATATATGAAAACATTAGTTACTCCCGGAATATCTTTCAGCACATAGTCTGCACAGCGTCCGATGATTACGCCCTCATCTGTCTCTCCGATCTGTCTGATGATGTCAAACTGGGTAATGAACAGCTTCTCGTTTACCGATATGGGTTCAGCCACAATTCCCTCACCGAAGTTCATCGCCGATGCGAGGCTGTATGAAAAGCTGCTCTTAGCTCTCAGCTCCGCCGTCTCCACTATTTCTTCAGAGAGACCGCTCTGTTCTACCGCCATGTCTATTATCTCTCTGTCATAAAAAGGGACTCCCAGCTTCTCCGCGACCAGCCTGCCTATTATCCTGCCGCCACTGCCGTATTGTCTGCTGATAGTAATAAGCTTTCTCATATTAAACACCTCAATTCGTTACGACCAAACCCGCAAGGCTTCGTTTTTCGGTCTTTTATTTACTAAATTATAGCATAACTCTGTATGAAACGCACGTAGTTTCTGTGAAGAAGGGTTCGCCCCGATCTCTTGACACATTGCCCGCCGGAGTTTGACAGCTAAAAACGGAATCATGAAAAAAGGCGCATCCCGCCTGAGGTTAAGCAGGCAGAACGCACCTTTTGTTCTATTTAAATTTATTTTCTCTCGAAGACGTCGTATATAGCCTTTATGGCCTTCTCAAAGTCTTTATTTTCCACGCCCACTATGATGTTTATCTCGCTGGAGCCTTGGTCTATCACCCTTATATTGACATCAGCCTCCGCAAGACCGGTGAACAGAGTAGCGGCCACCCCTTTTCTCCTGCTCATTCCGCATCCTACGGTGGCTATCAGGGCGATATCATCGAACACCTCCATGCTGTCCGGATTCAGCTGCCTTTCAAAGGCCTCGAGAAGCTCCTCCCTGTTTCCGTTCAACTGCTGGTTATCCACCACTACAGACACTGTATCTATTCCGCTCGGAAGATGCTCGAAGCCCACGTTGAAGTCCTCCAGTATGGTCAATATCCTCCTGACAAAGCTCCTCTCACTGCTCATCATGTTCTTATATATGGCTATGACAGTAAAGTTCTTCTTCCCTGCCACGCCGGTTATGACCTCGTCTTTGCCGCCCTCGTGCTCAGCCGTTATTATGGTTCCCTTATCCTCAGGATCGTTGGTGTTCCTGATGTTAATAGGTATGTTGGCAAGCTTTGCCGGATATATGGCGTCCTCGTGGAGAACGGAGGCCCCCATATAGGAAAGCTCCCTCAGCTCCTGGTAGGATATCCTGCTGATAGGCTTTGCGTACGGCACTATTGTCGGATCCGCCTTCAGGAATCCGGAAACATCGGTCCAGTTCTCATATATGTCCGCCTTCACCGCCCGAGCGACCAAAGCGCCGGTTATGTCCGAACCTCCGCGGGAAAAGGTCCTCACCCTTCCCGTCTCCATGTTGGTGCCGTAAAAGCCCGGCAGTACGGCTCTATCGTGGGCGGCAAGCTCTTCGCTTAAGGCTTTATCTGTCTCTTCAAGGAGAAGACGTCCCTTGCCGTCGAACTTTATCAGTCCGGCCGTATCGACAAAATCGTATCCCAGGAATGACGCCACCAGCACGGCGTTCAGATATTCTCCCCTGCTGGCAAGGTAATCGGCGGAGCAGCCTTTACGCATATTTTCCCTTATTACGGCGAATTCGCCTTCGATATCCACATCTGCTCCCAGATTTACCTTTACAGCCGTGAATCTGTCCGTAACCACCTGAAGCAGCTGATCATAGGGGAGGTTATGCTCCATATGAGTTCCGCAAAGGTAGAGCAGATCAGTGATCTTATTGTCGCCGTCATATCTCTTTCCCGGTGCTGAAACCACTATGTACCTTCTGTCGCTGTCCGATTCGATTATTTCCTTTATCTTCCTCAGCTGAATGCCGTCCGCGACAGATGAGCCGCCGAATTTAGCTACCTTTATGCCCATGGGCCTGTCCTCCTAAAAAATAATATACGCCTAATTATACAACAAATTCGGTCGATTGCAACGGATTAAAATGCTTTATTCCCGTGAAATCCTCCGCTGAAATCCTCCCTGTGAAATTCACCCTTTGATCAGATCTCGGCCTTAAGCTCCTCCGTCTTATCCAGTCTCTCCCACGGCAGATCTATATCGGTCCTTCCGAAGTGACCGTAAGCGGCGGCCTGCCTGTATATAGGTCTTCTCAAATCCAGATCCCGTATTATGGCAGCCGGTCTGAAGTCGAAATGTCTTCCCACTATCTCTGCAATCTCCTCATCTGACCTGACGCCGGTGCCGAAGGTGTCCGCCATAACGGATACGGGTCTTGCCACGCCGATGGCGTATGCCAGCTGGATCTCGCATTTTCTCGCAAGTCCTGAGGCGACCACGTTCTTAGCGGCATACCTGGCGGCATAGGCGGCGCTCCTGTCCACCTTCGTGGGATCCTTTCCGGAAAAAGCTCCGCCGCCGTGGCGGGCGTATCCGCCGTAGGTATCCACGATGATCTTTCTTCCGGTAAGTCCGGAATCCCCCTGAGGTCCGCCTATTACGAATCTTCCCGTCGGATTCACGAAGTATTTCGTATTCTCATCCAGCAGGTCTTCGGGAATCACCTTTTTAATGACGTGCTCGATTATATCCCTTCTTATCTGATCCTGAGTTACGTCCGGGTCGTGCTGAGCGGATACCAGAACTGTGTCGATTCTGACCACCCGATCGTCATCGTATTCCACAGTCACCTGAGACTTTCCGTCCGGCCTTAAATAGGCGAGGGTTCCGTTTTTCCTCACTTCGGTCAGCCTCAGGCACAGCTTGTGAGCGAGAGATATAGGCATAGGCATGAGCTCCGGCGTTTCGTCGCAGGCGAACCCGAACATCATGCCCTGGTCTCCTGCGCCTATGGTTTCTGTCTCATCGCTTAGAGCTCCGTCTCTGTATTCCAGCGCCTTGTCCACTCCCATGGCGATGTCTCCCGACTGCTCGTCGATGGCCTGAAGGACGGCGCAGGTGCTTCCGTCAAAGCCGTACTTGGCACGGTCATATCCGATGTCCAGTATGACATTCCTTACAATCTTAGGTATGTCGATATAACACTCCGTGCTTATCTCGCCCATGACCATGGCATATCCCGTAGTCGCCGTAGTCTCGCAGGCTACCCTTCCATACGGATCCTTTTCCATTATGGCGTCCAATATGGCGTCGGAGATCTGGTCGCAAATCTTGTCAGGATGTCCCTCCGTAACAGATTCCGATGTAAAAAGCCTCTTCATTTTTCTTATCCTCCTGTCTTTCAACGCGAATAAAAAAACCTTTCCGTTCTAAAAGAAAAGGTCCGATCGTCACCGTAATCCTTCCTCATCTTTCAGAAATACGTTTACCGTACTCTGTAGGATGTAGCACCTTCAGCGAAAGCCTGGTATTTCAGGTGTTCCGTCAGGGTTGCCGGGCATCACAGGGCCTATTCCCTCCGCCGCTCTTGATAAGGAGATTTAATTCCTATGCTCTTATTTCCCCTAAATTATACTATCGATGGTAATTTTGTCAACAATATATTATAATAACCGTATGAATAAGGATACCACCGTAGGATACGGTTCAAACACTGCGAAAAGCATCAGGAAGAATGATTTCAGCGTCATTTCCGGAGGTTTGTCGGAAACCGCGGCATCCAGCAGAAGGGAATTTCATTACGCATACGTAACCAATACACGGCTCATGGGGGTCCTCGGCATGCGTATTTGCTGGCGCCTTCCCGATAACACCCACTACCGATATCAATATCAGTTCTTTTACTTCGATGCTGAGGAGTACGGCCTAGACAGGTACGAAAGCGGTCTTTCCACCTCCTGCCGCGCCCAATACGATAGGGAGCCAGCCGCCTTCAGGACTATCGCCGCCTCCATGTTCGGAGGTCTTGGGGGGCGAAAGAGAGAGATAAACGAAAATCAGGCTCTCTTTCTTCTCCGTCATTTCGTATCTTTCAACAAAAGCCGCGGCATACCTCTTCCTCAACCCTTTGAGGAATACGGAAGCCTGCTGGAGAGTGAGCTCCCCATAACCGACGAAGACAGAGCTAAGCTTAGGGATCTCGTGTGCGTCAAAATCAGGTCGCCTTTCGAGGCGGCTAATTACTTCCTCATGCGGTCCTTAGGTAAGGATTTTGAGGGCGCCCGCTTGCTGGCAGATGACGGAGTGGAGCCGGACGTCTTTCCTCAGCTTGCCGGGAGCACACTGCTCAGAAATGTTTCGGTGGCGGACGAAAAGGTGACGCCTCAGGCTCTAAAGGATGCGGTCTTGACATGCCAATCTCTCGCCGGAGGAGAAGACTCCCACTATATGGCCGTGAGCCGGATCCGGATAAAGAATCTTAAGGTGATCGGCGCAGAACCGGTTTCCTGCTCGCCTATAACTCCGGCAGAGGCCGCCATGATCCTTTCCAGACCTGAATACGTGTCGGACTACCGGCTGAGTGTTCCCGTCGATCCCATAAGGATGAGTACCATCCCCCTTTTCAAGAAGGCCGTCGTCAGCACCTACGACGACTGCACCCTCTTTTCCGTATACAGGCCTGACAACGACCACGTGAATAAGAATGTGTACAGGCTGGACGACGATCTCATCGGCGCAGGCTACCTTACGGCGTCCGGTTTCTTTGTGGTGTTCTCCGGTTCTCTTACCGGGATCGAGTATATGGAACGAGCCATAGCCACATCTCCTCTCAGGCCGCTTCTTGTGAACCGAGGTAAATATGAGTTTAAGGAAAATATCATGTGGGAATTTATCAGTGAAGGATACGAAGACCTTGAGGACTTTTTGTACGAAATGGACTACTTCCCTATCTAAAAAATATTTTTTAGATTTTCGATATCGTTTCCCATGGTATGGTTTTATGTAAACTTTCGTTCTCGGATTCCATGGAGTTTTTCACAAGGAACAACTCTTTATTTTTTAAGGCGTTTTCCGGTTTTCCACACGAATCCCGAGAATTGCATACAATCTTGTTCACAGGTAGCTGTGGATAACTTTAATGGATGAACCCTTTGAAAACACCGGCTAATTTGCGCATTCCGATTTTGTCAACAAGAAGTTATCCACATAAATTATACCTTTTGCCTGTTCTTTCTTTATTTAAGGCGAAAATCTCCTTTTGCGGTTTTTTTCAGAACGGAATATAAAAAAAGGGATAGGTTTTTATGGAGGAAATAAAAATGAAAACTTCCAGATTATACAAGGAAAACGTATACCTGAAGGAAGCCGACGCCAAGGTTCTGGCCCTGTCCTCCGGCAAGGGCGGGGTTCTGGCCACCTTCGACAGAACAGTGTTCTTCCCTGCGGGAGGCGGTCAGAGCTGCGATAAGGGACACATAAACGGCTTTCCGGTAAAGGAGGTCTACGAATACGGCGATCAGATCTACCATGTGATTGACGGCGATCCGGACTTTGCTCCGGGAGATACCGTTCATCAGGTCATAGACTGGGACAGGCGTTTTGACAATATGCAGCGTCACTGCGGCGAGCACATCCTTTCAGGAGTTTTCCATGCCCTTTGCGGCGGGGTGAACCGAGGATTTCACATGGGTGATGACTACATGACCATCGACATCAGTCTTGAGGACGACCCTGCCTATACGAAGATCACCGACTACATCCTGGCTGAAGCCGAGCTTCGGACTAATCAGATCATATGGAATAATCTTCCCGTAGTATCCAGACATTTCGACAGGAAGGAGGATGCGGAAGGACTTCCCCTCAGGAAGAAGCTCACCTTAGAATCCGATATAACCATCGTCTCCGTAGGAGACATTAACAATCCGTCGGACTGCGTCGCCTGTTGCGGCACCCACCCTTCCACCTCGGGTCAGGTGGGCATGGTGAAGATATACAAGATGGAGCCTAACAAGGGAATGTACCGGATCTACTTCGAAGCCGGTCAGCGCGCTCTCATGAAGTACCGCAAGCATTTTGATATTCTTACGGCTCTCGAAAGAGATCTATCCTCGGGAGACGACGACGTCCTTCACAAATATGAAGCCTTGAAGGAGCGATATTCCGACGCTAAGGATCAGGTGTACAGGCTTACCCGGCTTGTGGCCGGCAAAACGGCCGATGAGATAAGGGGTAAGGAAGCAGACAATCCTTCTCGGGTTATAGTTAAAGATTGCGACCTTCCGGAGCCGGGAGATCTTCTCGAGGTATGGAAGGCCCTAGGCAGTGAAGGTCCTATGCTTCTCATCCTGGTTCACCGCAGGACTCACACGGCCATGCTTTTTTCCTCCGCAGAGGATATGCACTGCGGCAAGCTGATTAAGGCACGGGCCGGCAGGTGGGGAGGCCGGGGAGGCGGTTCCTCTGAAAACGGCAGAGCCGTGTTTTCCTCCGACGTGGATCTGGATGGATTCATCAATTCCATAAGAGAAAACCCTGCCGAGAGGTAGAGATTGCTATATCAAACTATACTTTTTATACGAGGAGGATGAATAATGAACAGAAAAGAACATGCTGTACAGCTGCATCAGAGGAAGTATAACTGTGCCCAAGCCGTCGCCTGCACCTTCGCCGATCTGACAGACCTGGACGAGAAGACTGTATTCAGGGCAGCCGAAGCCTTCGGCTTCGGCATGGGTTCTATGAAAACCTGCGGAGTTCTTTCCGGAGCAGCCCTTATAATCGGCCTTTTAAATTCAGACGGTAACTTGGAAAACCCGTCTACAAAAAAAGTCTGTTATGCCATTATGGAGCAGGTCGTAAACGCTTTCGAAGAGAAACACGGTTCCACAGTCTGCGCCGACCTTAAAAGTGAAAGTGGCGTTCCATCCTGCGACAGATACATAGAGGATGCCGTAGATATTCTGGAAGCCATGACACAAAAGAGGTAACAGCCGGATAAGGAATACGTGAACTGAGCCGGCATGGGGAGACGGTCTAACCGGGAAAGGATAAATGTATCGTGAATCAAATTTTGATTATAGATGATGACAGAGAATTATGCGCTCTGCTGAAGAGACGGCTCCTATCAGAGCAGATACAGGCGGACTGCTGCTACTCCGGCAGAGACGGCATTACTGCCCTTTCGGAAGGCACCTATCAGTTAGTGGTGTTAGATGTTATGATGCCGGGACTTAGCGGCTTTGACGTCCTTGAGAAAATTCGGGAGGGCAGCTCGGTACCGGTTCTGATGCTGACGGCGAAGGACGATAGTGCCAGCAAGGTGCGCGGTCTGCGCTCCGGAGCAGATGATTATTTGGCAAAGCCTTTTAACATGGATGAATTTTTAGCCAGAGTGGGCTCCCTCATCCGGCGGTATACCGTGCTGAACGAGTCTGACACGTTGGGGGGCGTTCTCTCATATACCGGTCTGGAAATCAACCTTGATGAACGCAGTATAACCACCGGGCAAGGCACATTTGAATTACCGAACAAGGAGTTTGAGCTTCTTTTGTACTTGGCGCGTCATCAGGGAAGGATCATGACAAAGAAGCAGATATACGAGGCCGTTTGGCAGGACGAATATTGCTATGATGATGCCAGCATTATGGTCATGATCAGCAAGCTGCGAAAAAAGGTGGAGCCGGATCCCGCCTCCCCCACGGTGATTCAAACCGTGAAGGGAA
>CAYTYN010000006.1:51828-56421 GCA_964442135.1 uncultured Oscillospiraceae bacterium | reverse complement strand
GCCTTAATCAGCCTGTTCTAATCGGCCTGTTTAGTTAAATCCGTTTAAAACAATATCTTTTAAAGAAGGGTCCGGAGGGCTAATCCGCCCCTCGGACCCGAATAAGTAAACCATTTCGGCGTCCGGCCGGAAAGGATACGAGCATGTTATGATAGTGATTAAAATCATAAAAAATATTATCTTTACAGTAACCATTGTCGTTCTGATACTGGGTATCGCGCTGTTTACGGTTCCTCTGTTTACGGATATCGAGTACCGCGCCGTTCAGACAGGCTCCATGGAGCCGGATATTCCTACAGGCTCCCTCGTAGTAGTGGTGCCTACGGCGTCTGAGGACATAAGCATAGGGGACGATGTGACCTATGTGACCTCAAGCGGACAGGTGGTAACCCATCGGGTCATCGAAATAGACAGAGAGACAAACACCTTTGTCACCTACGGAATCGCTAACGGCATAAACAATAAAGACCCGGAGCTTGCCTATGAGAACATCATAGGCGTGGCGAAATTTCATATCCCGTGGCTCGGCCTTGCCGTAATATATCTGGATACCCTTTCAGGCAAGATCGTGGCAGGCACGGTGATTTTATCCCTCTTTATCCTGTCTACCCTGCTCAGCGTGATAGTGTCGGGACGAAAGGAGAAAGATGAAGGGACGCTGTCCATGGAGACAGGATACGCGGGGAAGGGTTACAGCGATCTTTTAGATGTGAAAATAACCGGGGACGATATGATCCCGTTATATACGGAAGGGCAGGACGAAAGAAGAAGAGCGCCTTCCGTCATAGAGAGAGAAGAAAAGCCGGTCAGACCGGTAAGGGAAAAGAGTCCCGAGCTGCTGTTTGAAAGGGAATATGAGGACTTTTACCGAAAGACGCAGCGGAAGAAAAAGAAGGGGCGAAGGGAAACGACGGAGGACTTTTGGAATGGAGGTGACGGCCTGTGAGACCGTTTAGGCACAAAAAGAGAGTTCTGCTTACAGCAGCGAGCCTGATCCTTATCGCCGTCATATTGGGCGGCGGCACCATCGCGTATTTTTCCGGAGGAGATGAGGTAATTAACACCCTGTCCATCGGCAAGGTTGAAGTGTCCTTAGATGAGCCGAGCTGGGACCCTGAAAGCGGCTTGGAGCTTCAGCCGGGCAGCCGTGCGGATAAGGATCCTACCGTAACGGCGGAATCAGGGGACAGCTACATGAGAATCCGCATGGAGATAGTGGACGGCGACGGTAATCCCATCACCGACGAATCCCGCCTTTCACTCATCCTGAATACCTTGTGGTATGATAAAGACGGAGCACTCGGAACCGGCGAAAAGTATCTCATGTCAGAGCTGGAGGAGCTTGAAGCCGCCGGCCTGATTTACGCCGAGTACAATAGGGAGCAGTTCACCTTTGCGGGAATAGAGGAAAACAACCCGTCTGTCAGGTACTACAACTACAACGGAATCTTCAGCGCAGACGCTGAAGATATCGCCGTGCTGTTTACAGACATGATTATCCCACGGGATTGGCATAATGATGAGATATTCATCTTAAGCGGCGATACGTATACGGTCTCAGATAACGGCGCGGTTGAGATAACGGATAAAGGCACAGGCTACAAGATTATCCTGACGGCAGAAGCTATTCAGGCAGCAGAGATGGACGGCGCGGAAGAAGCCTTTGCCGCGCTGGATGATGCAACGGGCGTTACCCGGGATACCGGCGGCGTTTGATGGGAGGGATAACGGATGAAGAGAAAAGGATATATACTATTATGCCTGTCCCTTGCCGCAGTCTTTGTAATTTCAGCCGCAGGAACGACCCTTGCCGCATGGACGGCAGTTGATACGTCTGATCATGTAATAAATACGGCAGGCGTGTCAGGCAGGATAGTTGAGGAGTACGAGGGAGCAGAAGAGATATATCCCGGGAGCACGACGGAAAAGGTTGTAAACGTAGAGAACACGGGAACGGCCGACAGCGTAATCCGTATCAAGGTAGAAAAAGCATGGGGCAGCGAGAGGGATGAAGACGGAAATCTGGTGGTAGACGAAACCATCTCCACAGATAACATACTCATAAATTACAATACCGCATACTGGCAGTACGATGAGGAGGACGGATACTTTTACTACAAAGGCGTCTTAGCGCCGGGAGAGACGACGGCAGAGCCGCTGTTTGAATCGTTTACCATAGACGAGGCGTCAACGGGAGCGGAGTACGCCGGACTTACGGCGGACATCCGCGTGATCATGGAATGTGTGCAGGCGGCCTTTGAAGGCTCTTCCATCTGGGGCAAAACCCTGACCGATTTAGGAATCACCTATACGGCGGAGGAAAAGGAACAGATGGTGACAGAAGCAGAGTTTCAGGATCCTGAAACAGGCTTTGTCTTCACCCCGACCGATGAGACCACCTACACGGTGAGCGTGCAGGATCTGTTTTACAACTTCAAGAACCTGCTTCCGGGGGAGACCGTAAGCCAGACCATCACGGTGACCAACAGCTATACGGAAAGCATGGAGATCTTCCTGAGGGCGGAGGAAATCGAACAGAGTCTGGCTCAGGGTCAGGAGGAGCTGGTGGAGAGGCTGCTTAAGGAGTATGCCGTCATACTGGTAACGGACGAAGACGGACAGGTAGTCTACTACGGCCCGATCTGGGGGAACCTTGACAGTGCAGGCAGCAACCCTGTGACCATGACAAACGACGTAAGCTTGGGGACCTTCGCCCCGGGTGAGACGAAAACCCTTAACGTGCAGGTTCAGATAGATCCGGAAATGGGCAACGAATACCAAGACCTGTGGGGGCTGATACGGTGGGTATGGACCGCTCAGGGAGATGAGGGAACCACCACTGAAACGCCGGTAGATACGCCGTCGACAGACACACCTAAGACAGGGGATAATACAGACCTTTTGCTCTACGCATCCGCGTGCATGGCGTCAGGCGCAGGCCTTATTCTGGCCCTCATCCTCGGCAGGAAGAAACAGCGTGAAGAAGAAACGGTATGATAGAATAGAAAGAAAGCAGCTGTCCGGCGGGACAGCTGCTTTCTGCATGTGGTAAGGCAAGTCTGAATAGTTCGTTTCTTTTGTCAACCGGTCAACCAAAAACTCCACAACAGCCTGACACTGGCAAGCCTGTTACCGGCGTTGTTTTTTTTATGGTCATGTGGTATAATTATGTTTGCAAACTTGAAGGTACGGAGAATTCAGCACATTTTATTTTTTAGAAAGGTGATTTAGAACATGATTAACAAAGTAATTACTGCCGATGAGGCGGTTGCCGGCGTTAAGGACGGTATGACTATAATGATCGGCGGCTTCCTATCGACCGGATCGCCGGAGATACTGATGGATGCTCTGGTGAGAAAAGGAGTAAAGCATTTAACCGTTATAGCTAATGACGGCGGACTGGATAAGGGTCAGTACGGAGCGAGAACGGCCAGAGGAGTGGGAAAGCTTCTGGAGAACCACATGGTGGATCACATCATCGGAACCCACCTGGGCGTGAACCCTAAACTGAACGAGCAGTTCGCTGACGGATCGCTGAAATATACTTTGGTGCCGCAGGGAACCTTTGCCGAGAAGATCAGAGCCGGCGCTTACGGCTTGGGCGGAGTGCTTACCCCTACCGGACTCGGAACCCCTGTGGAAACTGAGAAGGATGAGCTGGGCAGAGACAAGATGGTCGTGGAGATCGACGGAAAGAGATACCTTCTGGAAAGACCTCTTCGGGCAGACTACGCCTTTTGCAGAGCTACTATAGCGGATACCTTCGGAAACTTCATGTGCGCTAAGGCTACTAAGACCTTCAACTACTCTATGGCAGGTGCGGCGGATAAGGTTATCGTCGCGACAGAGAAGCTGGTAGAAGTGGGCGAGATGGATCCGGATACATTCGCTATTTCCGGTGTAATGGTAGACGCAGTTGTAGGAGGGGAAAAGAGATGGCAGATATAAAGGAAAGAATAGCTAAGAGAGTAGCTAAGGAATTAAAGGACGGAGACGTAGTTAACCTTGGAATCGGTCTTCCCACCATGGTTTCCAACTATCTGCCGGAGAATGTGACCGTAACTCTTCATTCAGAGAACGGATTTACCGGCCTTGACGCAGCTGCGGAAGAGGGAAAGGAAGATGTGGACATCACCAATTCCGGCGGAGCATATGTGACGGCGGTTCCTTGGGCTAACTTCTTTGACGCCTGCACCTCCTTCGGAATCATAAGAGGCGGCCACGTAGACGCTACCGTGTTGGGAGCTATGCAGGTCGCTGAGAACGGAGATCTGGCTAACTGGATCATTCCGGGCAAGAAGGTAGCCGGTATGGGCGGAGCCATGGATCTGGTTTGCGGAGCTAAAGAGGTCATAATCGCCATGACCCACACCCAGAAGGGCAACCATAAGATTCTGGAGAAATGCACTCTTCCCCTTACGGCTGAGAAGTGCGTAGACATGATCGTCACCGAGATGGGCGTTATGAAGGTAACCGACGAGGGCATAGTAGTTACTGAGCTGCACCCGGACTACACCAGAGAGGATATTCAGGCGGCTACAGGCTGCAAGCTGATCTTTGCCGACGACCTGAAGCCGATGGAAGAGGACTAGG
>CAYTYN010000006.1:43235-51728 GCA_964442135.1 uncultured Oscillospiraceae bacterium | reverse complement strand
CGATGTAACAGGCTAGCGGACGAACTTAGTTTCCCATTTATGGCCGCGGTACCGAACCACAAAGAATATTATGCGGCAGATCCAGTCGATGAACATGGCAAGCCAGACGCCTATAACGCCTAACCCTAGGTATTTGGCGAATATGACGCCGAAGACTATGCGGAACACCCACATGGAACAGATGGCGACCGCCATGGTATAGATGGTGTCTCCCGCGGCTTTGAGAGTCTGAGGAAGGGTGAATCCCATAGGCCAAAGGATCATGCCGAAGACCCCATGGAGGATGGTGAGGATCATCGCCATGTGCGAGGCTTCATCGGAGACGTTGTACAGGGTCAGGATCAGCGGCAAAGCAGCTATTGTGCAAAGGCATGATATGGTCATGGCTATGTAGGCGGTCTTCATCAGCTTACCGGTGTAATATCTGGCGGCCTTAAAGTGGTGAGCGCCCACGCACTGGCTGACGATGGTGACCATACCGGTGCCGATGGCCATGGAGGCTACGCACTGAAAGCCCGATAGGGTGTTTCCGATGGCGTTGGCGGCGATGGAAGCGGTTCCGAAGGAGGACACTACGCTGAGAAGCATTATCTTTCCAAGCTGGAACAGACTGTTCTCGATGCCGTTAGGTACGCCGATGCGGCAGATGTTAGCGATAAGGTTCTTATCAGGCCGGAATCCCCGAAAGGTGTCGATGTGAATAGGAAGGCTTTTTCTCATCAAAAGTCCCATAATAATGAACATGCCGAAAAACCTGGATAAGGCGGTCGGTATGGCAACCCCTTCCACCTCCATATTAAATATGAAGATGAGTATGGCGTTTCCGCAGACATTTAGTATGTTGATACAAACAGACACCTTCATGGAAACGGAGGAATTGCCCATGATCCTGAAGATGGCGGCTCCGGCGCTGTACACGGCGTAAAAAGGAATGGATATCTCCACGATGTTAAAGTAAGTGACGGCGTATCCCATGACATCCTCCTCTACAGAGCCGAATAGCCCGTGGAGGATGGAATCTCTGAAGAAATACAGGGCGAAGGTCACCAGTACCGACACGAACAGGATGAACACCGCCAGCTGACGGGCGGCGTCGTTGGCCTTGGCAAGCCGTTTATGGCCCATGTACTGTCCGGCGACTACGGCGCCTCCTGCGGCGAGGGCCGTAAAGGCATTGAGCATGAGCACGTTTACGGTGTCCACCAGGGAAACTGCCGAAACCGCGGCTTCGCCTACTGCGGCTACCATGAGGGAATCCGCCAGACCTACGGTCATTGACAGGATTTGCTCGACTATAAGGGGAAGGATAAGCCTCCTTATTCGGGCATGTGTAAATGTAATACTGTGTTCTTCTGACATTTTTTCTTAAGCTCTCATATCAAAGTGAAAAAAACAATTTCCATCGGGTATTGTACCACTTTTAATTCTATCAGTGAAGGGGGGAACAGTGTTATTTAAGTATCAAAAATGACCCTTTAAGGTTGACTTTGAGGTACCGGTGGTTTAATATTAGAATGATCAGGTATACAGTATTTTTCGCCCTTGAAAGGTGAAAAATTGAAGTGCGTCGATACAGATATAGCTTTAAATCCCAAGGCTTATAGGTATCGACACGATCATAACCCATACTAAGGAAGGAGAACTATTCAGATGAGAAAACTCAAGACCATGGATGGTAACACTGCTGCCGCTCACGTGGCGTACGCCTTTACGGAGGTAGCAGCTATCTATCCTATCACACCGTCGTCGCCGATGGCAGAGAGCATGGATGAATGGACTGCTCAGGACAGAAAAAACATTTTCGGCGAGAAGGTGAACATTGTGGAAATGCAGTCTGAGGGAGGCGCCGCCGGAGCTGTGCACGGATCTGTAACCGCAGGTTCATACACCTCCACATTTACCGCTTCTCAGGGATTGCTTCTTATGATTCCGAACATGTATAAGCTGGCAGCGGAACAGACGCCTACGGTATTCCACGTATCCGCGAGAGCACTTGCCACACACGCTCTTTCCATATTCGGAGATCAGTCCGACGTAATGAGCGTTCGCCAGACAGGCTTTGTAATGCTGGCTTCCAACAGCGTTCAGCAGGTTATGGACTTGGCAGCTGTAGCCCATCTTTCGGCGATCGGCGGAAGGCTTCCGGTACTTCATTTCTTCGACGGATTCAGAACATCTCACGAGAACCAGAAGATAGAGACATGGGACTACGATGAGCTGAAAAGCATGGTTGACTGGGACGCTGTAAAGAGATTCAGAGAGAACGCTTTGCATCCTATGCACCCTCATGCCATGGGAAGCGCTGAGCAGCCGGAAAGCTTCTTCCAGCACAGAGAGGCTATAAACACAGCGTACAACGAGGCCGCTGATCTGGTAGCCGACTACATGAATAAGGTCAACGAGAAGATCGGAACTGATTATAAGCCGTTTAAATACTACGGAGCGCTTGACGCTGATACCATTCTTATCGCCATGGGTTCCGCATGTGACGCGGCAGAGGAGGTAATAGATTATCTTAACGGTAAGGGCAAGAAGGTCGGCATCGTAGAGGTACATCTGTACAGACCGTTCTCCGCTAAATATCTCCTGAGCGTTATGCCTAAGACAGTTGAGAAGATCGCCGTACTTGACAGAACCAAGGAGCCGGGCGGCGTAGGCGAACCTCTCTACCTAGACGTAATTTCAGCTCTCAGAGGATCCGAATTCGAGAAATGCCTTATCACAGCGGGACGTTACGGACTTGGCTCCAAGGACGTTCAGCCGGGAGACATTCTCGCCGCATATGAAAATCTTTGGGCCGGAGAGCCTAAGATGGAGTTCACTCTTTCCATCAACGACGACGTTACCCATCTGTCCCTCACTCCTTCCGAGTATCCTGATACGGTTCCTGCCGGAACAGTTCAGTGTAAGTTCTGGGGACTGGGCGGTGACGGAACGGTCGGCGCCAATAAGAACAGCGTTAAGATCATAGGCGACCATACGGATAAGAAGGTTCAGGCCTACTTCCAGTATGACTCCAAGAAATCCGGCGGTGTGACCATTTCCCACCTGAGATTCGGAGACCAGCCTATTAAATCCACATACTATGTAAGGCAGGCGGATTTCGTAGCATGTCATAACGAAGCCTACGTCAATCAGTATAAGATGGTAGAGGACGTTAAGCCGGGCGGATACTTCCTCCTGAACACTACATGGAGCGACGCAGAGCTTGACGAACAGCTTCCCGCCGCTATGAAGAGGTACATCGCTAAGAACAATATTCAGTTCTACACCTGCGACGCTGTAACCATCGCCAAGGAGATCGGTCTGGGAGCCAGAAGAACTAACTCCGTACTGCAGGCAGCATTCTTCAAGCTTGCTAACATCATTCCTGTCGATCAGGCTGAAGAGTACATGAAGGAGGCTATCAGAAAAACCTACGGAAGCAAGGGTGAAAATATCGTAAACATGAACATTGCAGCTGTTGACAGAGGAATCAGCGATATCCATAAGGTAGAAGTACCTGCCTCATGGGCTGACTGCACTGACGACGCCGTTCATAAGGCAGAAGTAGGACGCGACCGGTTCCATACCGATTATCTGAACGAGGTAGTGGTTCCTTACAACAAGCTGGAAGGAGACGACATTCCGGTTTCCGTATTCACTAAGACCTCCAACGGTATGGTACCGAGCGGAAACGCGGCTCACGAGAAGAGAGGCATAGCTACGGACATTCCCGTATGGACTAAGGAAAACTGCATCCAGTGCAACTGGTGTTCATATGTCTGCCCCCATGCGGCTGTCAGACCGTTCGTAATGGACGAGAAGGAAGCCGAGGGCGTGGACGGCGACTATGTAGCTCTCAGAGGTAAGGGTACGGAAGGAAAGCTCTTCACCATCGGCATATCCGCTCTCGACTGTGTAGGCTGCGGTTCCTGCGCTCAGGTTTGTCCGGCTAAGAACAAGGCTCTGGACATGGTAGCGGTTTCAGAAGAGGTTACTGCGAAGGAGCAGAAGAAGTTCGATTACCTCTTCGGAGAAGTTACTGAGAAGGAAGTTCCGTTCGCTGAGAGCACCGTTAAGGGTTCCCAGTTCAAGCAGCCGCTTCTCGAGTTCTCCGGAGCTTGCCCGGGATGCGGAGAAACTCCGTATGCTAAGCTGATCACTCAGCTCTTCGGCGACAGAATGTTCATCGCCAACGCTACAGGCTGCTCCTCCATCTGGGGCAACAGCCTGCCGAGCACTCCTTATACGGTGAATAAGGAAGGAAGAGGCCCGGCATGGTCTAACTCCCTGTTCGAGGATAACGCCGAGTTCGGTCTCGGCATGGCGATTTCCATGAAGGTTCGCCGTCAGGAGATGAAGACCGTAGTTGAAAGGCTGGAAGGCACTGTGGGAGCCGCGGCTACCGCATGGCTCGAAGGCATGGAGGATTCCAAGGCCGCTGAGATAGCCGGAAAGGCTCTCCTCACAGCCTGCGAGAAGCTTGCCGGTTCCAACGAGGACGCAAAATACGTAGTAGACAATAAGGATATGCTCATCAAGCCTTCCGTATGGATATTCGGAGGAGACGGCTGGGCATACGACATCGGATACGGCGGACTTGACCACGTTATAGCCTCCGGCGAAAACATCAACATTCTGGTATTCGATACAGAGGTTTACTCCAACACAGGCGGACAGTCCTCCAAGGCAACTCCTATCGGAGCTGTAGCTAAGTTTGCCGCTTCCGGTAAGTCTATGAAGAAAAAGGATCTGGTTCAGATCGCCATGGCTTACGGATATGTATACGTAGCTCAGATCGCTATGGGAGCTAACCAGGAGCAGACCTTGAAGGCTATAAGAGAGGCTGAGGCCTACGATGGCCCATCCATCATCATCGCTTATGCGCCATGCATTAACCACGGTGTGAAGAACGGCATGAACAAGGCTCAGGAAGAGATGAAGCATGCTGTAGCCTCCGGTTACTGGAACCTGCTCAGATTTAATCCGCAGCTGGCTGAGGAAGGAAAGAATCCGCTGATCATCGACAGCAAGGAGGCTACTGAGAACTACAGAGACTTCCTGATGGGAGAGGTTCGTTACAATTCTCTGGCGCTCAGATTCCCTGATAGAGCGGAGGAGCTCTTTGCGAAGTCTGAGAAGATGGCTAAGGAAAGATACGACCACCTGAAGGCGCTGCAGAAGAGCTACGACGAAGAATAGCCTTAAGGTTATCCCGTCCGATTAGAAAAAATGAAATACGAGGGGCCGCTGCCTGACTGATGAGGGATTATCTGAGGGGCAGCGGCCCCTTTGTCACATGTGAAAATTTCTGATATAACCCTGTCAATCTCAAGCCTTTAGTGTTATACTAGGGGACGTAAGTTATCTTAGAGTGTACCCTGAAATGAATCTCGGGGACGCTACTGAAGGAGGAAAAAATGAATAGTAACGGACAGACGATGTCTGAGAGGGAGAAGAACCGTCAGATTCGGAAGGAGGCTGTCATATCGGCCATACTGTATGGAGCCTTTTTTCTGTGGTGGTACTTTACGGGCTACGGCATAGCGGAAAAGGGTACGACGGAGACGTACACCTACGTGTTCGGATTGCCGATGTGGTTCTTCCTGAGCTGTATTGTAGGGTATGTGTTGTTCGCCGCGGCCACCATAATAGTGGTGAAGTGCTTCTTTAAGGACTTTGAGCTTGGCCCTGAAAGAGGAGAGGGCTCGGAGGAGGATGGCTCAAGGGCCGGATTGGGAGCAGAGAAGGACGGTGGTTTAGATGAGTAGGTATACCGCCATATTGCTCGGAGTTCTGCTGATCTACCTTATCGTCAACCTGATCGCGGGACTCTTAGTCAGCAGAGCTCAAGCCAGAAGAGACGCGAAGAAGAGCTTTTTAAACAACTACTTCATGGGTGGACGCTCCATGGGGGGACTGGTACTTGCCATGACCCTGGTGGCTACCTTTACCAGCGCCAGCAGCTTCATAGGAGGCCCGGGGGTCGCCTATGAAAGAGGTCTCGTGTGGGTATATCTTTCCATGGTGCAGGTACCGACAGCCTTTATAATTCTCTCCATTCTGGGAAAGAAGTTCGCCTTAATAGCCAGAAAGACCAACGCTGTTACCGTTACTGATTTTCTCAGAGAGAGATACGGCTCTAAGGCTGTGGTATGGTTTTCGTCTATCTGTCTGGTGTTGTTTTTCATAGCTCAGATGATGGGCCAGTTCATAGGCGGAGCAGTGCTCTTTCAGTCTATCACCGGACTATCATATGTATATGGGCTTGCCCTCTTCGGCATAGTGGTTATAGTTTACACATCGGTAGGAGGCTTCAAGGCTGTCACGACTACGGATACGATTCAAGGGGTCATAATGGTCTTGGGCGGATTCATAATCCTGTTTACCGTAATACACGCTGCCGGCGGCTTCGACAGTCTGGTGGATAAGCTGAACGCGGCTAATCCGGACTGGGCTGACATTACTGCGGGAGGCACCACCACCAAGGCGTATGTAATGTCCTTCTGGGTGCTGGTAGGAGTGGGGACCTTGGGTCTGCCGCAGACGGCGGTGAGAGGCATGGGATTTAAGGATACTAAGGCCTTGCATAACGCCATGATATACGGAACCATCGTCATAGGCTTCCTCATGCTGGTGATGCACGTATCCGGAGTATTCGCTCCGGCTGTATTAGAGCCGGAGGAGTTCGAAACCACCGATTACGTGATACCTGCGCTGGTGCTTAAATACATGAATCCCGTAGTGGCGGGGCTGTTTATCGCGGCTCCTCTGGCGGCAGTCATGTCCACCGTGTCGTCTCTTTTGATCTTGGCGTCGGCGGCCATAGTGAAGGATCTGTATCTTAACTATTTGGTGAAGGAAGAGACGAAGAAATCTGCCGGCTTTAATAACAGGATAAAGCATATGTCTCTGTGGTCAACCCTGTTGATCGGAGCCATAGTTTTCATATTTACCGTTTATCCGCCGGATCTCATCGTGTGGATAAACCTGTTCGCCATGGGCGGTCTGGAATGCGCCTTTTTCTGCCCGATCATATTCGGACTCTACTGGAGGAGGGCTAACGCCTGCGCGTGCCTCCTTTCCGGAGTAAGCGGAGTAGCCGCATTCATAATTATGACCAGCTGTAACGTGACATGGCTCGGATTTACGCCCATAATTCCATCCATACTGATATCCATAGGAGCTTTTATAATAGGCGCTTACGCGGGTAAGCGCACCGATCCGGAGAGGCTGGAGGTATTTTTCGAATAGAGGAGGATTATAATAAATGTATTGCGTGAGAAAAGTAACGGAAGATCTGTATTGGGCAGGCGCTAACGACAGACGGCTCGCTCTCTTTGAGAACATTCATCCCATACCTGAGGGAACCTCGTATAATTCGTACGTTCTCCTGGATGAAAAGACGGTTCTCATCGATACCGCGGACAGGAACGTGATGAGCCGGTTCGAGGAGAACGTAGTCCACATATTGGATGGCAGAAAGCTGGACTACATAATAATAAACCACATGGAGCCGGATCACAGCGCCGCCCTTTCCAACATGATGAGGATGTATCCCGAATCTGTGATCATAACCACCGCCAAGGCCCGCACCATGATGAGGCAGTACGGATTATCCGATGAAAACGTTCAGGTGGTAAAGGAAGGGGACAGCATTTCCTTCGGAAAGCACGAATTCACCTTCTACATGGCTCCCATGGTGCACTGGCCTGAGGTAATGGTCTCCTATGATAAAACAGACAAAGTGCTTTTCTCCGCTGACGCTTTCGGTTCCTTCGGAAGCATTGACGGAAGGCTTTTCGCGGACGAGGTGAACTACGACAGAGACTGGATAGAGTTTTCCAGACGATATTACACTAACATAGTAGGCAAGTACGGCCCTCAGGTGCAGAAGCTTTTGCAGAAGGCGGGCAGCTTGGACATAGGGTGCATATGTCCCCTCCACGGACTTGTGTTCAGAACCGAGGAGGACATCTCATATATATTGGAAAAATATCAGAGATGGAGCAGCTATGAGCCGGAGGAAAGAGGAGTGCTGATCGCTTACGCCTCCATGTACGGACATACGGAGGAAGCGGCCTTCCTGCTGGCTGCCAGACTTTGCGAGAAGGGGATGACTAACGTTGAAGTCAGGGACGTATCAGGTATCCACGTTTCCTACCTCATAGCTTCAGCGTTTAAGATGAGCCATCTGGCTCTGCTTTCGGTTACGTATAACAACAACCTCTTCCCGCCCATGGAGAACTTCATCGGCGATATGGCGAGGCTGAACCTGAAGAACAGAAAGGCAGCCGTCGTAGAGAACGGAACTTGGGCGCCCCAGGCCGGAGGTCTGATCGTAAAGAAGCTGGAGGAGATGAGCGGAATGACCCTGATCGGGGAGAAGACCACTATAACATCCTCTGTAAGCGAGGATAAGGCCGTAGAGATAGAAGAACTGGCGGACAGGATCATAGAATCGATGGGTGAATAAGATCACAGGGGCGGCACGAACCGCCCCTGTTTACC
>CAYTYN010000006.1:0-43135 GCA_964442135.1 uncultured Oscillospiraceae bacterium | reverse complement strand
CGGCGAATCAGAGCGGACAGTGGAGATACAGGGTAGGTGATTACCGCCTGATCTGCCGGATAGACGATAATAAGCTGATCATACTCGCTTTGTCTGTAGGTCATAGGCGGGAAGTGTATAAATAAGGGATATTAACCATAAACATATTGTAGTAGGAGGAGAAATGATTTCCGAGAGGATGAAACCACTGGTTAGCAGCAACTCTGTCATCAGAGTCATGTTTGAGGAAGGAAAGAGGATGGCAGAGGAGAGGGGAGCTGAAAACGTATTCGATTTCAGCATAGGGAACCCTAACGTACCGGCGCCGGAGGAGGTAAACGACGCTATAAGGGCGGTTCTCGCCGAGGAGGATTCCGTAAAGGTTCACGGATACATGAGCAACGCCGGATTTCCGGAGACGAGAAGAGCCGTAGCCGATGACCTTAACAGCAGGTTCGGCACGTCCTTCACGGAAAAGAACGTGATTATGACCGTAGGCGCCGGAGGCGCCCTGAACGTTCTCTTGAAGACCATACTGGATCCGGGGAGCGAGGTCATAGTATTCGCGCCTTACTTCATGGAATACGACGCTTACATCGGGAACCACGGAGGTGTCAGAGTGAAGGTGGACACCTATGAGGAACGGGGATTCCTGCCTGACGGAGAGGCTCTCAGGGAAGCTGTCACCGAGAAGACGAGAGCGGTGATAATTAACAACCCGAACAATCCTACAGGCGTCATATATCCGGAGGAGACCATAAGGGAAATATCGGAGGTCCTTTCCGAGAAGGAGAGAGAGTACGGCCACACCATATATCTGGTGTCGGACGAGCCTTACAGAGAGCTGGCTTACGGCGGAAGGACGGTGCCGTTCCTGACGAAATACTACAGGGACACCGTCATAGGATATTCCTACAGCAAGTCCCTTTCCCTTCCCGGGGAGAGAATAGGTTATGTGCTCATTCCGGACGAATCGGACGGAGCGGAGGAGTTCATAGAGGCGGCAACCATAGCCAACAGGGTGAGCGGCTGCGTCAATGCTCCATCTCTCCTCCAGCTGGCAATAGGAAGGTGCGCCGGTCTTACCTGCGACGTTTCCTACTATGAGAATAATGCCAAGCTTATGTATGAAGGACTTACAGCGCTGGGATTTAAGTGTGTCGAGCCTCAGGGAGCTTTCTACCTCTGGGTAAAGGCGTCCGGCGGCGATGATCGGGCCTTTTCACGGATCGGAAAGAAATACGGCATACTTACAGTACCCGGAACGTCCTTTGCAGGCTCGGGATATGTGCGCCTGTCCTACTGCGTCGCCACAGAGACCATCGAAAGGTCGATGGCTGCGTTTAAGAAGCTGGCGGAAGAGGTTCTGTAGAATGCAATATCTTATTTCATTTCTGGAGGGGATTATAACTTTTATATCCCCTTGCCTTTTACCCATGATCCCCATTTACATCTCATACTTTGCCGGCGGAGGCGAGAAGGAGCCAAAGCGGGTGATGAAGAATGGACTGGGGTTCATTCTGGGATTTACAGTTGTATTCGTCCTGCTGGGAGCGCTGGCGGGAACCCTTGGAAGCCTTTTGAACGAATACAGCACGGTAGTTAACATAATAACAGGCCTCATAGTGATATTCTTCGGCATGAGCTTTCTCGGCGTCTTCAAGGTGAATCTCTTTAAGGGTGCAAAATCCGTCAATACAGAGAATCCGGGGTTTTTCTCCTCCGCACTGTTCGGCGTTGTCTTCTCCGTAGGATGGACGCCTTGCGTGGGAGCCTTCCTCGGATCCGCTCTGATGCTGGCCACCAGCCGAGGAAGTGTGATGGAGGGAGTTATCATGCTCCTGCTCTACTCTCTGGGTCTGGGGATTCCCTTTTTCCTGTGCGCCGTCCTCATCGACAGATTGAAAGGAGCCTTTTCATTTATCAAAAGCCATTATAGGATTATCAATATCGTTTGCGGCGCTTTCCTCGTAATAATCGGAATACTCATGGCTACGGGACTGTTTGGAAAATTTCTGGCGTTGCTGTCATAGGAGATGAGAGATGAAATATAGAGTGAAATGGTACGTCTTCGCCGCCGCCCTCGTGGTGCTCATTGGCGGGGCGGGGATTCTGTACTATGTGCTGGCCGATGATTACGGCGGAATCAATCTATTGGGAAATGTGGACTCGTCAGATGACGCTGCGGACGATACGTACGCGGCGCCGGACTTTACGGTTGTAGACTACGATGGAAATGAGGTTCGCCTGTCTGATTATGAGGGAACTCCTGTGGTTCTCAACTTCTGGGCTACATGGTGTTATTACTGCACCCTTGAGATGCCTGATTTCGACCGGGCTTACGAGGACTATCCTCAGGTACAGTTTCTGATGGTAAACGCTACGGACGGGGTTCAGGAGACGATGGAGGCCGCCAAGGAATACGTGGAAGAGGAAGGCTTCCGGTTCGACGTATTCTTCGATACGGAGACAGAGGCGGTCAATGCCTATTCCGTAACCGGATTGCCTTCCACCTTCTTCATCGATGAGGACGGAAATCTTGTGACCTACAGCAGAGGAATGATAGACACGGATACCCTGGAGCAGGGAATCCGGATGATCCTTGAATGATGATATGACACTGGTAAATTGATTTTGCAACATGATATTATACGTTGATAAGGGGACGTATATGAATAAAGATGATAGATATCTGGAAGGTCTCATAGAGGATAAGATAGAAAGGTGCATCAGGGAATATTCTCCCCAGTACACAGGCTTTCTCGACCGTCACCAACAGTCAGTGGTCAGAAAGATGACGGCGGGAATGACTGCGGGAGACGTTACTCCGGCCTTTTACGGCGGCTACGAGGACAGCGAAAGGGTCATATTCATGGCTCTTCCCCAATACATAACGGCGGAGGAGGCCGCGCCACTGACGGTGATACGGGCTTCTCACAGCGGGGGAGGAAAACCTCTCACCCACAGAGATTATCTGGGAGCACTTACAGGTCTGGGGATTAAGAGGGAGCTTACGGGGGACATACTGGTAAGGGAGGACGGCGCGGACATAATAGTTCTGGATGAGATAGCGGAATTCATAATGGCCAATTACGCCAAAGCGGGACGGACAGCCCTGTCCATAGCTCAGGTTCCACTGTGGGAGCTGATAGTGCCGGAAAAGCGGCCGGTATACGTAAAGGATACTCTGGCTTCTCTTCGCCTGGATAACGTGGTAGCGTCGGGATTTTCCCTGTCCCGGTCGAAGGCGGCGGAAGCCATAAGGGGATGTGCGGTATTCGTAGATAACGTGGAGGTGACGAGGCCTGACGCCCGGGTGGCTGAAGGGAGCAAGATCACCCTGAGAGGCCGCGGCAGAATTTTAGTGAGGGAAACAGGGGGAAAATCCAGGAAGGACAGAATCTACGTGACCTTTGAAAAATACTGCTGATTTAAAGAGGGCGGCCGGAGCCGCCCTCTTCTCTAACAGCTATTCAATGCTTTTCACTTCTTCATGCCTCTTCACCTTGCCGGTGGTGGTCTTTATCATAGGCCGGTCTGTGGTGATTACCCGAAGCATCCGTTTATATGCGGGAAGCTCTTCATTAACGGCGTCGATGTCATTCCTTATGTGTTCATGGATGGCTTTCGGGTCTGTCAGGCCGCAGCTCTGCTCCATGTAATCCCTGTCGTATACGATTTTGGCGCATATGGCCAGATCCTTGTGGTCGCCGTCCTTGTGCCGAGGCTGACCGAATACCATGCACTCATTTACGTAAGGCAGGTTGGTCAGGAGAGACTCCATCTCCTCAGGATAGATATTCTTCCCGTTCTTCAGGACTATAACGTTTTTCTTCCGTCCCCGAAGAAATATGAAGCCGTCCTCATCCACGTAAGCCAAGTCTCCGGTGTAAAGCCAGCCGTCCTTCAGGATCTTAGCCGTCTCCTCTTCGTTTTCGTAGTATCCCTCCATTACGTTAGGGCCACGGGCGATCAGCTCTCCGACGCCTTCTTCGTTTTCATCTATTACCCTAAGCTCTATTCCGGGCAGGGCCTTTCCTATGGAGCCGGTTCTTATGTTCTGACAGTTCTCAGCGGCCAAAACGGGAGACGCCTCAGTCATTCCGTAACCCTGCACAGAGTCTATGCCTAAAGCTCTGAACCCTTCCAGCGCCTCAGGATCTATGGGAGACGCACCGCTTATGACCAGCCTTAAGCTTCCTCCCAGCTGATCCAGGACGGATTTAAATATCCTGCGCCGCACGTCTATGCCGGCCTTCAGCAGAGCCTTGGAGATCCTAAGCCCTCTGGCCAAGGTCTTGTCCCTGCCCTCCTTCTTCGCCGTCTGAAGGATCTTCTTATATATGCTCTCTATGAGCAGGGGAACGCATACGAAGGTGGATACCCCGTATTCCGCCATGTTCTTCTGAATGTATTTAAGTCCGTCGCAGTAGGTGGTGGTAACGCCTGCGGCTACCATGAGGCACTGACCTGTGGAACCGAAGGTATGGTGGTATGGCAGAAATGCCATGGTGACATCCCCGCGCCTTATGTCCTCGCACAGGAGCATGGCGTAGATATTAGATGTAATGTTGTACTGGGAGAGAAGGACCGCCTTGGCCATCGACGTGGTTCCCGATGTGAACAGGATTATGGACGACTTTCTTCCGTCGACAGGTAACTCCATATAGGAGGTATCTCCCTTTGTCAGAGCGTCTCTTCCCTCCTCGGATAACTCCTCTACCGAAGAGAAGCCTTCCAGTCTGTCCATGGAGATGAAATGGGTCAGCCGGGTACGGCCGTTTTCCCTTATCTCCTTTATCATGTCTGCGTGATCCCTGTCGAAGATGACGACGTCGGCATAGCTTCTCTCAAAAGAGAATTCAGCCTCCTCTAAAGGAAGTCCCTTATCCAGAGGAACGCAGATTCCTCCGCCGCAGAGAACGGCAAAATACGCGAGAATCCATTCGTATCTGTTATTACCGATGATGGCGACCCTCTTGTTGAGAAGGTCTCGTTTCATCAGAGCGGTACCCAGGGCGTTAACGTCATCGAGAAAATCTTCAAACTTAACGTGCCTATAGGTGACGACACCGCCGTCCCTTTTTTTCAAGATGAAAGCGTCATCTCCCCGGTATGCGGCGGCAGCGTAGTTCAACAATTCACGGAAATTTTCATGGAGCTTGGCCTCATATACGGGCGCCAGACATGGTATTTCTCTCACTTCTCCCTCCTTACAGGCTCATTGTGATATAAAAGCGACACACTCACCCTATTATACTATAGGATTTTAAAGATAGACAATGAGTTTTTAGAAGAAACGGCTTCGGCAGGCTACTTCGGCAGGCCGCACCGAAGACTATAGATGAAAATAATTAAGGGTTGATTTTGTCATTTTGCTGTGGTATTGTAGATGTAACGTTGGGAAAGGAACCCGTATTGATGAAGAATTTATTCTTTGCAGCAGAATACTACTTTTATTACTTTTTCTTTACCTTACAGAAAAAGTCTTTTTGCTGCATAGAAAATTTTTAGCAACGGGGAACGGATTACCGGAATAAAGAACTTGCTTAAAAAGGCTCTGCGGCGAAAAGACGCGGAGCCTTTTGGATTACTTTGGGAGGGAAGAAATGATCACCGTTTTAAAACAGGGAACTACAGTGGAACAGAGAGATCAGCTTATTAAATGGTTCGAAGAACAGGGACTTAAGGTACACGTATCCGTAGGGGAATACCAGACGGTTTTAGGCCTTATAGGCGATACCACAAGAGTCGATACCGACATGCTGGAGCTTTTGGACATCGTGGATTTCGTGAAGAGAATCACAGAGCCTTTCAAAAACGCCAACAGAAAGTTCCATCCTGAGGACACGGTGATCGACGTGACCGGAACTAAAATAGGCGGAGGAAATTTCGCTGTCATTGCAGGCCCGTGCTCTGTGGAGACAGAGGAGCAGATCACAGAGGTTGCCAGACGCGTAAAGGCGGCGGGAGCCACCATGCTCAGAGGGGGCGCCTTCAAGCCGCGGACCTCACCGTACGATTTTCAAGGTCTGAAAGCCGACGGCATAGAGCTTTTAGTGAAGGCGAAGAAGGAGACCGGCCTTCCTATCGTAACTGAAATAATGAACGCTAACCACCTGCCTCTGTTCGAGGACGTGGACGTCATACAGGTAGGCGCCAGAAACATGCAGAACTTCGAGCTCTTGAAGGAGCTGGGTAAGACGAAGAAGGCAATACTTTTAAAGAGAGGTCTGGCCAACACCCTGAAGGAGCTTCTCATGAGCGCAGAGTATATTATGAGCGAAGGAAACGAAAACGTAATACTCTGCGAGAGGGGTATCAGGACCTTTGAGACGTACACAAGGAACACCTTAGACCTTTCCGCGGTGTGCTCTCTCCACGAGCTGACCCACCTTCCCGTAGTGGTGGATCCGAGCCATGCTACGGGCAGAGCCGATTTCGTGAGTCCGATGGCCATGGCAGCCACAGCCTGCGGCGCCGACGGCGTAATGATAGAAGTACACAATAATCCGGCCAAGGCTCTCTGTGACGGACCTCAGTCTGTCACACCGGATCGGTTCGATGAAATCATGGATAAGATAAGGACTATCAGAGAGGTAGTATGATGAACGTGGGAGTTGTAGGACTGGGGTTGATCGGAGGTTCTCTCGCCAAAGCGTATAAGAAGCAGGGATACCGGGTTTTAGGCACCGATACGGACAGCGTCATAACGGGCTTTGCGGAGATGTCCGGAGTGATAGATGAAAGGCTGGAGGAGGGAAACTTAGGAACCTGCGACTGTATCCTGCTGGCCATAACCACGGGAGGCGCGGTCAGATGGCTGAATGAAAACGCCGGCTGCATATCCGGGGATACTCTGGTGATGGACTGCTGCGGTATAAAGCGAAGGATCTGCGAAGAAGGCTTTCGCCTGTCGAAGCAGTACGGCTTTTCCTTCGCGGGAGGCCACCCTATGGCGGGAAAGCAGGTAGGCGGATTTAAGAACAGCAGCAGCGATATATTCGAGGGTTCGGTCTTTGCCATAGTCCCTCCCGACATGAACGACATAAGCCTTCTCACCAGAATAAAGGACATCCTGAAGCCTGTAGGATTTTCCCGGTTCGCCGTGATGACTGCCGAGGAGCACGACCAGATAATAGCTTATACATCTCAGATGACTCACCTTGTCTCCAACGCCTTCATAAAGAGCAAGACGGCCATGAGCCGCAATTCCGCCGTGACAGGGGGCAGCTTTCGGGACTTTACCAGGGTAGCTTACCTGGACGAAAACATGTGGACGGAGCTGTTTTTGGAAAACAGGGATAACCTTGTATACGAGCTGGAAACTCTTATGGGAGAGCTTCAGAGATACCTTGAGGCCCTAAAGGCAGGCGACGGAGGAGAGATAAAGGAGCTTCTCGTCGAGGGCAAGAGGAGAAAGGAGGAGGTGGAGAGCAATGTACCTTCGTGATGCAAAAGAGAGAATCCGAGAGATCATAGAGGGAGATTCCATAGCCGTGATAACGGACTCTAAGGTAGGCCCCCTCTACATGGATAAGGTCTGCGAGACTGTAAGGGAGGCGGGCTTTCAGGTCTATTCCATGGAAATACCCGAAGGAGAGGAATCCAAGAACGGTGAGACCTATCTGAGAATACTGGAGTTTCTGGCGGATTCGTCTCTTACGAGAACTGACGGAGTTATAGCCTTGGGGGGAGGCGTAGTGGGAGACATCGCCGGCTTTGCGGCCGCTACGTTCCTCAGAGGAGTAAAGGTGATTCAGATACCGACCACTCTTCTGGCGGCGGTGGACTCCTCAGTAGGGGGAAAGACAGCCATAAACTTGAAAGCGGGGAAGAATCTGGCAGGAGCCTTCCATCAGCCTGCCTTGGTGATTCAGGATCCGGAGTTTCTGAAAAGCCTTCCCGACGATACCTTTACCGACGGGATGGCAGAGGTCATAAAGTATGGCGTTCTCACGGACTCTGAGCTATTCTGGCGGCTGAAGGACGTAAAGGCCGTAAGGGAGGATCCGGAGCCTATAGTGGAAAGGTGCGTGGCTATAAAGAAGAAATTCGTCGAGGAGGACGAGCTGGATACAGGGGTGCGCCAGATGCTCAATCTGGGTCACACCATAGGTCACGCCGTAGAAAAGCTCAGCGGGTTCTCCGTGAGCCACGGAAGAGCCGTGGCCAAGGGTCTCGATATGATGGCGGAAATCGCTCTGAGACAGGGATGGTGCGACGGGAAGACCAGAGGGGAGATTCGGGAAATGCTCCTGCTCTGGGGTTTCGATTTGGAGACAGAGTTCTCGAAAGATGAAATATATTCGGCGATCTCCGGAGACAAAAAGCGAAAAGGCTCCTTCATCGACATCGTGGTGCCGGTGGAGATAGGAAGATGCGTTTTAAAGAGGCTGTCCATGGATCAGCTGAGGGAGATATTATGAAACAGGTGAAAGTGATACCGTCAAAATCCGACGCTCACAGAGCTATGATATGCGCAGCCCTCTCCGAGATACAGGGCGGAGGAAGCTGCCGGCTGATCTGCGGAGAGACCTCTGCGGATATGGAGGCTACGAAGAAATGTCTGGCCGCCCTTAAGAAAGCCGTCGAGGGAAGGAGCGGCGAGCCGGCGGTGATGGAGTGCGGAGAAAGCGGCTCCACCCTCAGATTCCTCCTTCCCGTAACGGGAGCTTTGGGAGTTACGGGTGAGTTCATGCCGGAAGGCAGGCTGCCGGAAAGACCCCTTTCCCCTCTCTACGAGGAGATGGAGGCCCACGGCTGCTCCATGAGCCCTCAGGGCGCCGTCCCCTTTACCGTCTCAGGGAAACTGAAACCGGGAACCTACATACTTCCGGGAAACGTATCGTCTCAGTACATAACAGGCCTGCTTCTGGCTCTGCCCCTTCTCGAAGGGGACAGCGCCGTCGAGGTCACCGGCCCCTTAGAGTCGGCGGCTTACGTGGAGATGACCTTAAAGGTGATGAAGGATTTCGGAATCCATATAGAAGTCGAAAGGAATGAGGGTCTTCGGTATGTGGTCAGAGGCGGCCGGAAATATGCAGGGCCGGAGGAGTATGAGGTGGAAGGAGACTGGTCCAACGGGGTCTTCTGGATGGCGGCGGGAGCCTTAACGGAAGAGGGGGTCGCCTGTCTTGGACTGAATATGGATTCAGTCCAGGGGGACAAAGCCGCAGTCCGAATACTGGGAGCCATGGGGGCCGAGACGGGAGCAGAGGACGGCGTGATATGGACGAGGAAGAAAAGTCTCCACGGGATAACCGTAGATGCGGGACCGATTCCGGACATGATTCCGGCTCTGGCTCTGGTGGCTTCCGTAGCCGACGGAGAGACCAGGATAGTCAACGGAGGGAGACTTCGCATCAAGGAAAGCGACCGCCTTTCCTCTATAACAGATGTTCTCACACGGCTGGGAGCCGACGTAAGAGAGCTTCCCGACGGTCTGGTGATCCGAGGCGTAAGCAGGCTGAAAGGAGGTTGGGTGTCAGGTCACAACGATCACCGCATAGTGATGATGGCAGCCATAGGCTCTCTCATATGTGACAGGCCTGTGACCATAACAGGCGCCCGGGCCGTAAACAAATCATATCCGTCCTTTTTCGACAGGATGGAAGAGCTGGGGTTCATGGGAAACCTGATACTGAAATAGGAGAGAGACATGTCATCCACATACGGAGAAAATTTGAAAATATCCATCTTCGGCCAATCCCATTCGGAGGCAATCGGCGTGGTCATAGACGGACTTCCGGCAGGCTTTCAGGTGGATATGGAAGAGCTTAAAGGATTTCTGGCCAGACGCGCCCCGGGTCAGGGAAAACACACCACCGGCAGGAAGGAAGCCGACGAGCCGGAATTTTTGTCGGGACTGGTGGGAAACAGAACCTGCGGAGCTCCTCTGGCGGCTTTGATAAGAAACACCGATACGAGAACCGCAGATTACGATAACATAAGAGACGTTCCGAGACCCGGCCACGGAGATTTTCCCGCCAGGATCAAGTTCGGCGGCGCCGAGGACGTCAGCGGGGGCGGACATTTTTCAGGAAGACTGACGGCGCCCCTTTGCATAGCCGGAGGCATAGCCGTTCAAATATTGAAGAAGGACGGCATATCCGTCAGCGCCGAGATAGAGGAGATCGGAGGCAGAAAGGAAGGCTTCTGTGACACGGTAGAAGAGGCCAGACTGGACGCCGACTCGGTGGGAGGAATCGTCCGGTGCGTTATAGACGGAGTTCCCGCCGGATACGGAAATCCCATGTTCGGCGGAGTGGAAAATAAAATAGCTTCCGCCGTTTTCGCCATTCCGGCGGTAAAGGGCATAGAGTTCGGAGCCGGATTCGCCGCGGCAGGAATGAGGGGAAGCGAAAACAACGACGAGTATTACTACGACGGGGAAGGGACCGTAAGAACCGTGACCAACAACCACGGAGGGATACTGGGAGGAATAACCACCGGCATGCCTATAGTCTTCAGAGCGGCCTTTAAGCCTACGCCGTCCATAGGAAAGCCTCAGAACAGCATAAGCTTTTCCCAAGGGCGGAATCAGGTTTTGATCATAAAGGGAAGACACGACCCGTGCGTAGTATTCAGGGCTGTTCCGTGCGTAGAGGCGGCTGCGGCCATAGCTTTATTAGACATTATTTTAGGGGGGAAAAACTGATGAATTTAGACGACTACAGAGCCGATATCGACAGGATCGATAAAGAGCTGGTGGAAAAGCTGGAGGAGAGAATGCGCATATCCGAGGCGATCGCCAGGTTTAAAAGTGAACACAATCTTCCTATCACCGACGAGCTGAGGGAGAGAGACCTTCTGGACAGGATAACGGAGATGTCATCGGCGGACATGGCGCTGTATAACAGAATGCTTTGGGGATCCATTATGGCCATGAGCAAGGATCACCAGAAGAAATCCGCCCAAGGGGACAGCCGGCTGGTGAAGACCATAAAGGAGGCTCTGGAGACTACTTCCAAGGTATTTCCCGCACAGGCCGTAGTCGCCTGCCAGGGTGTGGAGGGAGCGTATTCCCAGGAGGCCTGCGACAAAGTCTTCAAAATGCCTAAGCTTATGTACATGAAGAACTTCAAGGGGGTCTTCGCAGCCATAAGCCGGGGCCTCTGCCAATACGGCGTTCTGCCGGTGGAAAACAGCAGCGCCGGATCGGTAAACCAGGTCTACGACCTGATGATGGAATATAACTTCCACATAGTCAGGAGCATTCGTCTCAGAATAGACCACAATCTGCTGGCGAGAAAAGGCGCGAGGAAGGAAGACATAAGGGAGATCGTTTCCCACGAGCAGGCTATCGCTCAGTGCGAGGACTACTTGAAGCAGTTCCCGCTGGCTAAGATAACCGTCTTGGAGAACACTGCGGAAGCGGCTAAGATGGTCGCCGAATCGGAAAGAAACGACATCGCCGCCATCGCGTCCTACGCCAGCGGAAAGCTCTACGGTCTGGAGTTCATCGAAGAGGCCATTCAGGACAAGGATAACAATTACACCAGGTTCATCTGTATCTCCAGAGATTTAGAGATATATCCGGGGGCCAACAAGACCAGCCTTATGCTGACAGTAGACCACAAGCCCGGCTCTCTCTACAACGTGCTTTCCCGGTTCTACGCTCTGGGAATCAATCTGGTAAAGCTGGAGAGCCGTCCCATACCGGAAAGGGAGTTCGAATTCATGTTCTACTTCGACTTGGAGGCGGAGGTTTATTCCGACGAATTCGTAAGGATGATGAATCAGCTGGACGAGATATCCAGAGAGTTCAGATACCTGGGAAGCTACAGCGAGGTATGATTGAGAGAGGTAAAGGGGCAGGAAAGCTGTACCCTTTGCCTTTTTTGTAAGGAGAAATCAGCTATGAAGGTATTAGTGATAAACGGACCCAATTTAAACATGCTGGGCATAAGGGAGCCGGAGATATACGGTTCCGCCACATATGAAGATCTGAAAGCTCTGGTCAGAGCCGGAGGAGAAGAGCTGGGCATTGAGACGGACTTCTTTCAGTCAAATCACGAGGGGGACTTGGTTGATGAGATTCAGAGAGCCTACGGGGTTTACGACGGCATTATCATAAATCCGGCGGCATACACCCATACCAGCGTCGCCCTCCTGGACGCTCTGAAGGGGGTAGGTATCCCCGCTGTGGAGGTTCACATATCGGATGTAAGGGAAAGAGAGGACTTCCGTCAGGTATCCTTCGTCAGGTCAGCCTGTATCGGGACGGTCATGGGAGAGGGCTTCGACGGCTACGTCCACGGGCTCAGGATCCTTAAGGATAACAGGGGGGAATAACAGGATATACGGTCAGAACCTAAGGGGTATTGGGATTAGATGTGCAAACTGTGAAGAAGGGGCGAAAAGTTGAAAGAAACGGTGAAATAAGTGAAATAACGGTTGACATTCTCCGAAGAGGGGAGTATTTTATATATAGGGGTTAGCACTCGACGCCAATGAGTGCTAATAAAATGTAAGGCCCGAAGAAAAACAATCGTGACAGGAAGGAGGACGTCATGGAGCTTTCTGAGAGAAAACTGAGAATACTGCAGGCCATAATAAGCGATTACGTCATGTCTGCTGAACCGGTAGGCTCCAGAACCCTTTCCAGGAGATTCGACCTGGGGATCAGTCCTGCAACCATCCGAAACGAAATGAGCGATCTGGAGGAGATGGGATACCTTACTCATCCCCACACATCAGCGGGAAGGGTGCCTTCCGACAAGGCGTACAGGCTGTACGTGAACAGCCTGATGCCGAAGGCGGAGCTGTCGCCTCAGGAGAAGAAGAAGATCACGGAGAAGCTGCAGGCAGATGTAAATGAATTTAACAGGACTATTCGCCATGCGGCACAGATATTGTCCGAGATAACCAACCTGACGTCCTTCGTGATGACGCCGACGAAGACAGAGGAGAGGCTTAGATTCGTCAATTTTCTTCCGGTGGATAAGCGCACGGTGGCGCTCATGATAGTTTCAGACAGCGGGGAGATATCCAATACGGTGATGAAGCTGAAGGTGCCGTACACGGAGGAGAACTTGCAGCTTTTGGCCAAGACCATGACGTATTCCTACAGAGGAAAGAAGATTACCGACGTTCTTAAGAGCCGCATACAGAAGAGCTTCGAGACGGATATAGAAGCCATGAGCAGGCTGGCCAGCGACATCATGCCGGACTTTCTGAAGACCCTGGAAAATATGCTTGATGTGGAGCTGTACATGGACGGCTTTACCAACATATTCGATCTGCCGGAGTACAGCGACGTAGAAAAGGCCCGAAGGTTTCTGGCTCTCCTGGATAAGAAGAAGGACTTTACCAAGAAGCTGATGGAACGCGGCGACGGCATCATAGTGACCATCGGAGGGGAGAACGCAGACGATTCGATGAACGACTGCTCCCTGATTACGGCCACATACTGTGTGGACGGAAGGATGGTGGGAAAGATAGGGGTAATTGGACCTACCAGAATGAGATACGGAGAGATAACCTCCATAATAGAATATCTCACAGAAAACCTTAACAACATATTTAAGTTAGAAGGCGGTGAAGAGGACAGTGAGTGAAGAAATGAAAAAGGCTAAGGCTGAATCTGAGGAGATTAAGGACGCCTATGTCCGCGAGGAGGCGGAGGGCAGAAACCCGGATGAGGGAGCCGAAAGGTCTGAAGAGGAAACGGAAGAAGCCGACGGCGCTGCCGGTTCCGAAGACGGAGGGCCCGCTGAGGAAGCCGATGAGGATGAGAAGACCGGAGAAGATAGGGAAACCGGCGAGGAGGACGCTTCCGGAGAGGACGAGGTCTTGCTGGCTAAGTACACCAGACTCATGGCGGATTTCCAGAACTATAAGCGGAGGACAGAGAAGGAGAAAAGCGATATTTATGCGTATGCTAACGAGAAGCTCATAACAGGGCTCCTCGAAGTCATAGATAATTTTGAGAGAGCGGTTCTTTCCGAGACAGCAGACGAAAAGTACGCCGAAGGCATGGAGATGATTTTTAAGCAGCTGAAGAGGGTACTTGAGGGGTCAGGTCTGGAGGAGATAAAGGCCTTGGGAGAGGGCTTCGATCCTAACTTTCATAACGCCGTGATGACAGAGGAAAACGACAATTTCGAAAGCGGCAGCGTTACGGAGGTGCTCCAGAAAGGATATACTCTGAACGGAAAGGTGATACGCCCGTCAATGGTGAAAGTGAATAAGTAAGGAAAATATAAAGGAGGAAATAGAAATGGCTAAAGTAATAGGAATAGATTTAGGAACGACTAACAGCTGCGTGGCAGTGCTCGAAGGCGGCGAACCGGTGGTAATCCCTAACGCCGAAGGAAACAGAACCACTCCTTCCGTAGTAGGCTTTGCAAAGAACGGAGAGAGACTGGTCGGTGAAACAGCTAAGAGACAGGCGGTGACCAATCCGGAAAGAACCATATCATCTATAAAGAGGCATATGGGCGAGGACTACACCGTTGAGATCGACGGAAAGAAGTATACTCCTCAGGATATCTCCGCCATGATCCTCTCTAAGCTTAAGACTGACGCTGAGGGCTATCTGGGCGAGAAGGTGTCGGAAGCGGTTATTACAGTACCGGCGTACTTCTCCGACTCTCAGAAGCAGGCCACCAAGGACGCGGGAAGGATCGCGGGCCTGGACGTAAAGAGAATCATAAACGAACCTACGGCCGCATCGCTGGCTTACGGACTTGATAAGGAGGAAGGCTCCCATAAGGTTCTGGTATATGACTTGGGCGGCGGCACTTTCGACGTATCCATTCTGGAGCTGGGCGACGGCGTATTCGAGGTACTGGCTACTAACGGAGACACCCATCTGGGCGGCGACGATTTTGATAACGCCATCATGAACTACCTGGCTGATTCCTTCTCCCGGGAACACGGAGTAGACCTGAGACAGGACAGAATGGCTCTCCAAAGGCTTAAGGAAGCGGCAGAGAAGGCGAAGAAGGAGCTTTCCAGCGCTCAGACCACTAACATTAACCTTCCGTTCATAACCGTAACAGCCGACGGACCTCTCCACATGAACGTGGACCTTACCAGAGCCAAGTTCGACCAGCTGACGAGCCATCTGGTAGAAAGATCCATAGAGCCTATGAGGAAGGCCATGGCAGACGCTGAGGTTACCAACAGCGATATAGCCAAGGTTATACTGGTAGGCGGTTCCACGAGAATTCCGGCCGTTCAGGAGGCTGTAAAGAAGATTACGGGAAAAGAGCCGTTTAAGGGCATCAATCCGGATGAGTGCGTTGCCATAGGCGCGTCCATTCAGGCCGGTGTACTGACCGGAGAGGTCAACGACGTACTGCTCCTCGACGTAACTCCTCTTTCCCTTTCCATAGAGACCTTAGGAGGATTTGCAACCAAGCTTATCGAAAGAAATACGACCATTCCGACGAAGAAGAGCCAGATCTTCTCCACTGCGGCTGATAACCAGACGGCTGTGGACATCCACGTAATGCAGGGCGAAAGAGAGTTCGCGGCGGATAACATTACGTTGGGCAGGTTCCAGCTTAACGGTATCGCTCCGGCTCCGAGAGGAGTACCTCAGATCGAGGTTACATTCGACATCGACGCTAACGGTATCGTAAACGTAAGCGCTAAGGACTTGGGAACAGGAAAGAGCCAGAACATCACCATAACCTCCTCCACTAACCTGTCCGAGGGTGAAATCGAGAGGAAGGTTAAGGAAGCTGAGCAGTACGCGGCGGAGGACAAAAAGCGTAAAGAGGCTGTCGAAGAGAGAAACAAGGCTGAGAGCATGATCTACGAGACGGAGAAGGCTTTGAAGGAGCTGGAGGGAAAGATCTCGGAGGATGAAAAGAAAACTGTTGAGGATGCCAAGGAAGATCTGAGAAGAGCCTTGGAAGCCAATAACCCTGACGACATTAAGGCTAAGACCGACGCTCTCACAGAGAAGTTCCACGCTATTTCCACTAAGCTCTATCAGCAGCAGGCTCAGGGAGGAGCTGGCCCTGATATGTCAGGCGGCGCAGGGGCCGCCGGAGCGGGTCCTGATATGGGAGCCGGCCGGAGCGCAGGCCCTGAGG
Organism: uncultured Oscillospiraceae bacterium; assembly: GCA_964442135.1. Classification (GTDB taxonomy): domain Bacteria; phylum Bacillota; class Clostridia; order Peptostreptococcales; family Anaerovoracaceae; genus Avanaerovorax. Next base: position 27,104 of record CAYTYN010000006.1, on the reverse strand, counting down.
CTGCGGGAGATAATGTAGTAGACGCGGACTACGAGGTAGTAGACGACGATAAATAAATAATAGATGGCCGGAGGTTTGCTCACCGTGGAGGGATAACCCTCAGGTGAGCAAATCTTTGCTTGAGAAAATAGATTACGGAAGGTGAGAACCATGGCGGAAAAAAGAGATTATTATGAAGTGCTGGGCCTGAAAAAGGGCGCCGGCGACGAAGAGATAAAAAAAGCCTTCCGCAAGATGGCGATGAAATACCACCCGGACAGAAATCCCGGAGACAAAAAGGCCGAAGAGATGTTTAAGGAAGTCAACGAGGCCTACAGCGTTCTGTCGGATCCCGATAAGAAGAGCAAATACGATAAATTCGGATTCGCAGGAGTAGATCCTAACGCCGGCTTCGGCGGATCGGGAGGAAGCGGCTTCGGAGGAGGCGGCTTCGACGATATCTTCGACATCTTCGGAAACATGTTCGGCGGAGGAGGCGGCTTCGGAGGCTTCGGAGGAAGCAGAAACAGCCGCAGAAGGAACGGTCCTGCCAAAGGAAGAGACCTGCAGAAGGGAATAACCATAACCTTTGAGGAGGCTGCTTTTGGCGCGAAGAAGGCCATCTCTGTCACGAAGATGGTAAAATGCGACACCTGTCACGGTGAAGGAAACGCACCGGGTACAGAGAAGACGACGTGTTCCAGGTGCAACGGCACAGGGCAGGTGAGCAGTGTACAGCGGACGCCGTTAGGTCAGTTCCAGAGCACAGGGCCGTGTCCTGACTGCGACGGAACCGGCTATAAGATAGATACTCCGTGTCCTGACTGCAGAGGAACGGGAAAGGTCAAAAAGACCATCAAAATAAACATAGATATACCGGCAGGCGTTGATAACGACAGCGTAATACCGATCAGGGGACAGGGCGAGCCGGGAGAGAACGGCGGCCCGAACGGTGACCTTTACATCGTCATCGCCGTAGAACCTCACGACGTATTCACCAGAAGCGGCAGCGATCTCCATCTGGAGATTCCGGTCACCTTCGAGCAGGCTGCTCTGGGCGAGGAGATAACTGTTCCTACCCTCGACGGCAAGGTTTCATATAAGATACCGGCCGGAACCCAGCCTAATACTGTGTTCAGGCTTAAGGGAAAGGGCGTGAGGAACGTAAGGAACGGACGGATGGGAGATCTCTACGTAAAGGCCATACTGGAGGTTCCGACGAAGCTGAACGGAAAACAAAAGAAGGCCATTGAGGCTATGGGCAAGGCTCTGGATGCGGGATGCTACCAGAAGAAGACCGGCTTTGCCGAGAAGATGAAGGAGCGGTTTGGAAAATAGATATTATAAATATAAGGATAAAGACCAGCCGCATGGGAACGGAAGCCGTGACGGCGGCTCTTCTCCGCCTTGGAATCACAGACATCGCCGTAGATGACCCGGAGGATGTGAAGGACATAATGGAAAAGAAGGCCGGATACGAGTGGGACTACATCGAGGAGGATGTGATCGCAGGACTCGATCGGGAGCCGGTGGTGTCGGTATACATGGAGGATACGAAGGAGAACAGGCGGCTGGCTGATGAAGTGAGAGCCGCCGTGGAAGAACTGAAGAGGGACAGAGAGTCAGGCGCGTACGGCGGGGAAGCGGACTTCGGAGATCTGTCAGTTCAGGTGGATTATGAGGATGACGAAGAGTGGAAGGACAGGTGGAAGGAATATTTCAAGCCTTCGGCTGTTTCAGAGTCCATAGTGGTGAAGCCTACGTGGGAGGAGTATCATAACCCGGGAGATAAACTGGTCATAGAGATAGATCCGGGTATGGCCTTTGGCACGGGCACCCACCCTACCACAGCCATGTGCGTGAGAGCGCTGGAGAAATACATGAAGCTATCCGGAGCGAAAAAGGTTCTGGACGTAGGGTGCGGATCGGGTATTCTTTCCGTCGCTGCGGCCAAGCTGGGAGCCGAGGACGTTCTGGGAATTGACATAGATGAAACCGCCGTTCAGGTGGCGGAGGAAAATCTCAGGCTGAACGGTGTTGACGGGTATGCCAGAGCGGCACGAGGAGATCTGACAAAGGGTGTAGATTACAAAGCAGACATAGTGGCTGCCAATCTCATGGCGGATCTGGTGATGATGCTTTCGTCTGACGCGGCATGTCACATGGAAGAGAACGGATACTTTATCTCTTCGGGCATTCTCATCGAAAAGGAGGCAGCAGTGAAGGAAAAGCTCATATCCGACGGATTTTCCATAGCTGAGATCAATGAAGAGGATGAGTGGTGCTGCATAGTGGCTCGTATAGGGGATAAAAAACGAAAATAATATTGCTCGGAGGGAATTGATCAGTGATTTTTTTTCACGTATTAACAGCTCTTAAGGGTCTGGTGGTGGGAGTTACCATGATGGTTCCCGGCGTATCGGGCGGCTCCATGGCCATGATTCTTGGGATATATGACAACTTAATAGAGGCCGTCAGTTCCTTTTTCAAGAATCCAAAGAAGAACCTCATATTCCTGTCGGTTTTTACCCTGCCTGCCCTGCTGGGTATGGTCATGTTCGCGGAGCCCCTTTTGACCCTCATAGAAACGTACAGGCTCATTGCCATGTATTTTTTCATGGGCGCCGTAGCGGGAAGCATACCTATGATATATGACAAGGCGAGGGTTCATAAGATCGACTGGAAGTTTTTTGCGTGCATAATCATAGGAATGGTCATAGTAGGAGGCATCAATCTTCTGCCGGACGGCGTGTTCGCCGGAGACGGGCTAACCGGTATGGAGTCTCTCATATTACAGCTTGCAGGAGGGGTCATAGTGGCGGTATCCCTCATATTGCCGGGCATAAGCGTTTCATACATGCTGGTGGTGCTGGGCCTTTACGAGAGCACCATAGGCGCCATAGGAAAAATGGACATAATATCTATAATGCCCCTGGCGGCGGGCTGTGTAATCGGCATAATTTTGACCACTAAAATACTGGAAATGTGTATGAAGCGTTATCCTTTCGCCACTTACCTGGTGATCTTAGGCTTTATCATAGGATCGGTGGCGGCGGTCTATCCGGGTTTTCCTGCCACGCCGGAGGAATGGACTGTTTCCGTGCTCCTGTTTGCCGTCGGATTCATATGCATATATCTTCTGTCGAAGAAGGAAGAGAAGATAGAGACGGGCGCGGGACGGTGAAGCGGAGCTTGATGGCGCCGCCCGGACGTTTTGTGTTGATTTTAGGGGTCAGGTGGTATAATATTCTAAGTGCGGACGTATGGCCGAGGAGACTTTTAAGGAGGTATGATAATGCCGGATAAGAATTACAAGATAGAAACCCAGTGCGTACAGGCGGGATATAAGGCTGAGAGCGGCCAGCCTCAGGTTCCTCCTATAGTTCAAAATACCACCTACAGGTACTACAGCGCCTCAGACGTGGCGAAGCTCTTCGATCTGGAGAGCGCGGATTTCATGTATACCAGGCTGGGAAGCCCAACGGTGAACATGCTGGAAGAGAAGATGGCGGCCCTGGAGGGAGGCACAGCGGCTATAGCGGCAAGCTCCGGACAGGCTGCCAATATGATAACCATGCTCAACATCTGCCAGGCCGGCGATCACATTATCGCGGCGGCCAACATATACGGAGGCACCCACAACCTGTTCGGTGTGACGTTTAAGAAAATGGGCATAGATGTGACCTTCATAGATCAGAACATGTCCGAGGACGAGATAGTGGCCGTTGCAAGGCCGGAGACGAAGGCTTTGTTCGGAGAATCCCTGGGAAATCCTGCTCTGGGAGTGCTGGACATCGAGAAGTTCGCCGGAGCAGCGGAGAGGATAGGAGTACCTCTCGTGGTGGACAACACCCTTGCCTCACCTATCCTTTGCAGGCCTTTGGAGTATGGCGCGGATTTTGTCGTACATTCCACAACCAAGTGGTCCGACGGACATGCTACCAGCGTAGGCGGAATGGTCGTAGAGGGAGGAAGGTTCGACTGGAACGCCCACGCGGATAAATTCCCGGGAATGGTAGAGCCGGATGAAAGCTATCACGGCCTGAGGTTCTATGAGAAGTTCGGGAACCAGGCATTCTCCGTTAAGCTGAGAGCCCAAATGCTCCGCGACCTGGGATGCACCATGGCTCCTATGAACGCCTTTCTCACCATTCAGGGTCTGGATACTCTCCATCTCAGAATGGAAAGACACAGCAGCAACGCCCTGGCTTTGGCGAAGTTCCTAAAGGACGATCCCATGGTTGACTGGGTCAAGTATCCCGGACTTGAGGGAGACGAGGATTACGAGAGAGCAGGGAAATACCTTCCTAAGGGAGCAGGCGGAGTCTTAAGCTTCGGCGTCAAAGGGGGAAGAGAGGCCGGTGAAAAATTCCTCCAAAACCTGGAGCTTGCCAGCATAGTGGTACACGTCGGGGACATCAGAACCAGCGCGCTCCATCCCGCGTCGACTACTCACAGACAGCTTTCCGAAGAAGACCAGCTTAAAGGCGGAATCCTGCCTGAGCTCATAAGGGTTTCGGTAGGCTGCGAGAATATTGAAGACATAATTGACGATTTCGATCAGGCGCTGAGAAGGGTAAAATAACAGTATAAGAGGTGAAGCAGATGAAAAAACCAGTTGTAGGTATTTCTACCGTACTGCTCAGGGACATAAGTCACAGCAGCAGCATATCGCCCGTTACGTACAGGATATACTCTAACATAGAGTTTATCAATGCAGTGAAGGAAGCAGGAGGAATTCCGCTTCTCATTCCTATAACGACGGACGAAGAGCTGATAGCCGGTTACGTGGATGTCTGTGACGCTTTTTTGCTCCACGGAGGTCATGATGCCAACCCGGTACTGTTCGGATATGAGCCTGACAAGCTTATAAAGCCCGGGAATATGGAGGCGGACATATGCGACTCGGCCATCGTACGAGGCGCTATAGAGGTCGATAAGCCTATTCTCGGAATCTGCAGGGGAATGCAGATAATGAACCTGGCCATGGGAGGAAGCATTTATCAGGATATTTCACGGGTACAGGAGGAGGCTGACAGAGAACGCCCGGGGGAAGGGATTAAGATAATGGCTCATGTCCAGCCTAATCCGGAAAACGAGCCTTATCACTCAGTGATTACCCTAAAGGGCACTCGGGTGGCTGAGATATTCGGGGAGAAAACAGCGGTAAACAGCCTTCATCACCTGTGCGTGAAGGAGCCTGCCCGGGGAGCCGTGATCTCAGCCAGGGCTTCAGACGGAGTGGCTGAAGCCATAGAGTTTCCCGATAAAAAGTTTGCCGTAGGGGTTCAGTGGCATCCTGAAATTATGGTGACCCTGAAGGGCGGAGAATATAGGGAAATTCAGAAAAGGGTATTTAAAGCTCTCGTAGAAGCGGCTCTTTAGATACCGCCGGCATCTCGCCGCAGACAGGCAGGAACCACCCTGATGAGAAAGTAAACGCCAAGGCGCTTTCACACCGCAGCCCTTTTTCGGGGCCGGCAGTATGAAGGCGCTTTTTTCTATCTTAAAGCGCCTAAACTGCACAATCCCATATTTCATGCTCATTTGTCCAAAACCTACGGGAGCTTTGCGAAATTCTCGTAGGTTTTTTGTTGGGATCTTTCTTTAGCTCTTTTACTGCTATCGTTTCCCCATTGGGAATATCGAGCCTTACATCAAACGGAAATCCTTTGAAATAAATCGTCTGACGGTCATATCCAATACGAGAGCAGAAAAATCTCCTGTCACGGGGATTGTCATACTCGTATCAGTCTTCACGGCCGGCGCATTTTCATTATATCCCTTTTATCGTTACAAACCATCCGGAACTCCCCAACGGCGTTTCCCGCAAGATTGCGGAGATCACTGCCATGGTTCTGCGGCAGCGGCTATCTCGCAAGCTGCCGAAGAAGGTAAAAACTTAGGGGTAAGTGAACGCCATACCCGGAAAAGAGTTTGGTCAAAACGAGCATTTTTTGAAAGGAGCCAAAAAATTTGGCTTAAATAGGCGTTTTAAGGTTTGAAAGCCAAACAAAATTGCAAAAAAACAGCAAAAATCGACTGGAAAACAGTCAAAATATAGTAAAAATAGCTTAAATTGCCACTTTATGGAAATTTTTATTGGCTTTCACATGAAAAATTGCAGAAAAAGCCAGACTTCTGAAACTAAAACTAAGGAAACGCTGGTTTAATCAATGTTGGAGTTGACATCCCTGAATCCATCCTTGGCGCAGAATTATTTCACAAATACGTCCATGTCCTACCGACTGACCGAGGGGCAGAGTTTTCTGCCGCCGAAGCTGTGGAGACCTCTCATATTAAAACCATACCTGCTCAAGCAGAGAAGCAAGTAAGGGAAACTGTCTAAATAAGAAACAATAGGCGGCTGTCAAAGAAACTAAATGTACAATCCGCAGCAAGTGGAATTTAGTCCTATTTGTAAGAGTAATTGCCACTTTTCTTTTTCTGTATTTCAAAGTAGAAATAAACTTTTCACTTCACGATTGTGAAATTATAGATAAATATTGACAGAACGGCCGGCAGATGGTAAGATTCCTAAAGAATTTTATTTAAATTTTTTTAAATAAAATTCTTTAGTTAAAAAAATAGAAGTAAATCGCCTGAGGCGAAATAAGAGAAAGAAACGGAGAAGAAAAAAATGGCTTTTGAAATGGTAAAGGAAACTATGGTTAACACTCTCGGATGCGATGAAGAGAAGATCACTATGGAGGCTCTGTTGGCAGATGACCTTAACATCGATTCTCTCGACGCGGTGGAGCTGGTAATGGCTCTGGAGGAGGCAATCGGAACTAAGATCCCTGACGAGGAGCTTGGAAAGATGAAGACGGTAAAGGATATCTGTGACTGCGTGGAAAAGTACAGAGGATAGTATAGGTTGATGAAGGTTTTAGAAGTAAAAAAGCTCATAGAGATCTTCACCGAATCAGGCCTTGAAGAGATGAGGCTGGAATCAGGTGAAGACCGGCTCTGCCTCAAGAGAGGCCGGGCGGGATTCCCACCTGCTCCCTGTCCTCCATTCGGAGAGCAGGTGACGGAGCAGGCGGAGGACGTGAAAAAAACCCTGAAGACGGCCCTGACGGAAGAGCCGGAAGAGGATGAAGGCGGGGAGCTGATCACGGCTCCTTTAGTAGGGGTGTTTTACCGGGCTCCCGCACCCGAAGAAGAACCCTTCGTAAGAGAAGGCCAGATGGTGAAGAAAGGCGACGTCATGTGCGTAATCGAAGCCATGAAGATGATGAACGAGCTGAAAGCCGAATTCGACGGAACGGTTCGCAGGATCGCCGTTAAAAACGGTGAGGCGGTAGAGTTCGGTCAGGTTCTGTTCGAGGTGGAGAAATGTTAAAGCGGGTGCTGATAGCTAACCGGGGCGAGATTGCGGTAAGGATCATAAGAGGATGTATGGAGATGGGCATAGAGACCGTCGCCGTGTACTCCCAGGCTGACAAAGACGCGCTGCACACAGTGCTGGCGGACAGAGCCGTATGTATCGGAGGGCCCGCTCCCAAGGACAGCTATCTGAACGTGAATAACATCATAGAAGCGGCGAAGCTCACGGGATGCGACAGCCTCCACCCCGGATTCGGATTTTTATCTGAAAACAGCAGGTTTGCTGAGATCTGCTGTGAAAACGGACTTAAGTTCATAGGCCCGCCCGCCGCCGCCATCGCCCTCATGGGCGATAAGGCGGCGGCACGGGAACTCATGGGCGAAGCCGGAGTTCCCGTGGTGCCGGGCACGGCGGGGACGTGCGCCGGCCCGGCGCGGGCTCTTCAGGCAGCGCGGGAGTGCGGATTTCCGGTACTTCTTAAAGCCGCCCACGGCGGCGGGGGCAGAGGAATGCGCAGAGTCGACAGAGAATCCGATGTTGAGGCCGCATTCAGAGAGGCATCAGGGGAAGCTGAAAGCGCTTTCGGAGACGGAGCCATGTACGTGGAAAAGCTCATAGAAAATCCCCGCCACGTAGAGGTTCAGATTTTGGCGGACGAGCATGGAAACGTGGTTCACTTAGGAGAAAGAGACTGCTCCATGCAGAGAAGGAACCAGAAGCTGATAGAAGAGGCTCCCGCGCCGCGCCTTCCCGAGGAGACAGGGGCGGCCATGAGAGAAGCTGCCGTAAAGGCGGCCAGAGCCTGCGGATACACGGGAGCGGGAACGGTAGAGTTCGTAGTGGATAAGGACGGCGCCTTCTACTTCATCGAGATGAACACCAGAATCCAGGTGGAGCACCCTGTCACAGAGGCTGTAACGGGAATAGACATAGTCAAGGAGCAGCTGAGGATAGCCGGAGGAGAAGAGCTTTCCTTCTCCCAGGAGGACGTTCGGTTAAACGGTCACGCCATAGAGTGCCGCATAACGGCAGAGAACGTGTTCAACGGATTCAGTCCGTGCCCGGGGAAAATAGACTTTCTCCATTTTCCCGGAGGACCGTCGGTGAGAGTGGACAGCGCTATATACAGCGGATGTACCATCAGTCCGTATTACGATTCCATGATAGGAAAGATAATCGTCCACGGAAGGAACAGGGCCGAAGCTATCAGAATAATGAGGAGGGCTCTTTCGGAAGCCGCCGTAAACGGGGTGAAGACCACCCTGCCCCTTTCATACATAATAATGTTCGATCCCGAGTTTATGCGGGGCGGCTTCGATACCGGATTCTTGGAGAGGAAAATGCCTGAGCTCCTGGACATCTACAGAAAGGCAGGTGGCGAGGATTGAACCCTTTTGCCAGAAAAAAGGAGATAATATCCGCCCTGAAGGATATAAAAGAGGATAACGATCCCGTCATATGCAAGGGGTGCGGTGAAAAATACGGAAAGCAGCAGCTGAAGGAGAACATGTACGTGTGTCCTGTTTGCGGGAGGCATTACAGGGTCAGCGCCCCATACAGAGTGAAGACTGTAGTGGATAAGGGAACCTTCAGAGAGATCTGCAAGTCGGTGGTTTCCAACGACCCTCTGGATTTTCCCGGTTACAGGGAGAAGCTGGAGGAGACCAGGAAGAAAACAGGACTTAGGGAGGCGGTCATATGCGGTACCGGCAGAATAGACGGCATGAAAGCCGCCTTTTGCTTCATGGACGGCAGGTTCTTCATGGGAAGCATGGGAAGCGCCGTAGGAGAGAAAATCACCAGGTGCTTTGAATACGCCTCTAAGAAGAAGCTTCCCGTAATCGTATTCGCCACCTCAGGAGGAGCCAGGATGCAGGAGGGTATACTCTCCCTCATGCAGATGGCTAAGACCAGCGCCGCTGTAATGAGCCACAGCGAAAAAGGACTTCTGTACATCTCCGTGATGACAGATCCCACTACCGGCGGCGTTACAGCCAGCTTTGCCAGCCTGGGAGACATAATACTGGCGGAACCCGGCGCCCTGATCGGGTTCGCGGGGCCGAGGGTCATAGAGCAGACCATAGGTCAGGAGCTCCCCGAGGGCTTCCAGAGATCGGAATACCTTCTCGACCACGGTCAGATAGACGCGGTGGTGAAGAGACAGGAGCTGAAAAATACCTTGGCCGGACTGCTGAAGCTTCATGGGAAGCATGAAAGGAGGAAAAGCTCATGATGACTGCCTCTGAAAGAGTCCGGCTGGCAAGAGGGCCGGAAAGGCCCATAGCGTGGGACTATATAGACAACATCTTCGACGATTTCATTCCTCTGGCAGGAGACAGGCTCCACGGAGAAGACAGGAGCATTTTGGGCGGCATAGGAAGGCTGGACAGAACGCCGGTCACAGTAATAGCCCAGCTAAAGGGGCGTACCATAGAGGAAAACGTCCAAAGGCGTTTCGGCATGCCCAATCCTGAAGGATACAGAAAGGCTCAGAGGCTCATGGCTCAGGCGGAAAAATTCCGCAGGCCGGTCATAACCTTTGTGGATACGCCGGGAGCCTATCCGGGCATAGAAGCGGAAGCCGAAGGGCAGGGAGAAGCCATCGCGAGGACTTTGGGCGTCATGGCTCGGCTGAAGACCCCGTGCGTCTCCGTGTTCATAGGAGAGGGGGGAAGCGGCGGAGCGCTGGCTCTGGCCGTAAGCGACAGGATAATAATGCTGGAGAACAGCATTTTTTCCATACTGTCTCCGGAGGGCTTTGCGTCCATACTCTGGAAGGATTCCTCCAGATGGGAGGAAGCCGCAGATGCTATGAAGCTGACGGCCCACGATCTGAAGAGCTTGGGAGTATGCGACTGCATCATACCGGAGCCTGAAGGGGGTGTGACCTTAAATACGCCTAAGGTTTTCTCCCGGGTCAAGGAGGAGCTGATCAGATCTGTGGAGGAGCTGAGCCAGATATCCTGTGACAAATTGCCTGAGAGAAGGTACAGGCGGCTGAGAAGGATAGACAGCGCGGCAAAAAAGACAGTCAGCGATGACGGAAAAGAAAGTCAGCGATGACGGAAAGGAACCGATTTAAATCGGAGGTAGTGATTTGGCAGGAATAAAGATAACAGGTATCGGAGGCTCAGCGGGAGAGAAGCGCGTCACCAATTTCGACTTGTCGGAGACGGTGGACACTTCCGATGAGTGGATAAGATCTAAGACCGGAATAGTGTCCAGGCACTTTGCGGTGGAAAGGTCCAACGCCGACATGGCCTATGAAGCCGCCTTAAAGGCCGTGGCAGACGCCGGAGCCGATCCCGGTGATATAGGATTTATCATAGTGTGCACCTTCACTCCGGACGACAGAACGCCGGGAGTAGCCTGCCGGGTTTCCGGCATGCTGGGTCTGTCTGAGGACGCCCTCTGTCTGGACGTGAACGGAGCGTGTTCAGGATTCATCTACGGGTGCGTTCTGGCTGACGGCCTCCTTCGTGCCGGAAAAGCCTCCGGAGGAAGAAGAAAGGGGCTGGTAATAGGAAGCGAGAGGATATCCCCTCTTTTGGACATGGATGACAGGGCGACCTGCGTCCTGTTCGGCGACGGGGCGGGAGCATGCGTAGTGGAATACGGCGAAGAGGCGCAGTTCTCTTCCGTCTACGGATGTGTGCCTGACAGAGACGTGCTGGGATGCGGCCAAGGGGACTGCACCATACATATGTCCGGTCAGGAGGTATACAGGTTCGCGGTGAATAAGAGCAGTGAAGCTACAAGGAAGCTGATGGATGAAAACGGAATAACCGATTCTCAGGTGGATCACTACGTATTTCACCAAGCCAACGAGAGGATAATATCCGGCAGCATAGCACGGCTGGGACTTCCTCGGGAGAAGTTCTTCGTCAACGTTTACGAGTACGGAAACACTTCAGCGGCCAGCGTGCCTTTAGCTCTGGCTGAGATGAGGGAGAAATCCATATTAAAGGAAGGTCAAAGCCTTATCTGTGCCGGCTTCGGTGCAGGACTGACCTACGGAAGCATGTATATACAGTATGGGAAATGATCGGAATATGAGAATTAACGAATTATTAGGAATTAAACACCCTGTGTTTCAGGGAGGAATGGCAAACATTGCCAACGGAGCCTTCGCAGCCGCCGTATCTGAGGCCGGAGCCTTGGGCATAATCGGGGCGGGAGGCATGAGCGCAGACGATCTGGCGGAGCAGATAAGGATATGTCGGGAAAGAACCCAAAAGCCTTTCGGAGTGAACATAATGCTGATGAATCCGGAGGCGGATAAGATGGCTGAGCTGGTCGCAAAGGAAAAGGTGGCGGTTCTCACCACCGGAGCCGGTAATCCGGGTAAGTACATGAAGATGTGGAACGAAGCCGGAATAAAGGTGTTTCCTGTAGTATCCGGAGCAGCCCTTGCCAAAAGGCTTGCCGATGAAGGAGCCTACGGAGTAATAGCGGAAGGCTGTGAAAGCGGAGGACATATCGGAGAGTTGACCACTATGGCATTGGTGCCGCAGGTGGTGGACGCGGTAGACATACCGGTGATAGCGGCAGGAGGAATAGCCTCCGGAAGACAGCTGGCGGCGGCCTTTGCTCTGGGCGCTGTAGGAGTTCAGGCGGGAACCGTATTCTTAGCCAGCTGTGAATGTCCGATACACGACAACTATAAGGAAGCGGTGGTCAAGGCCAGAGACAGCAGCACCACTGTGACGGGACGAAACGCCGGGGCGCCGGTGAGGGTCATAAAGAACGCTATGGCGAGAGAGTATCTGAAGAGGGAAAAGGAGGGAGCGGATCTCATGGAGCTGGAGAGGTTTACATTAGGTTCGCTCCGCCGGGCGGTAAAGGACGGAGACACTAAGACCGGTTCAGTGATGGCAGGTCAGGTGGCCGGCATGGTCAAAGAGATCCGACCTGTAGCTCAAATTCTGGAAGACCTGATGAAGGAATACAGAGATGTCAGAATATAAGCTTTCTCGTCTGGAAGTACCTCTGATTCAGGGCGGAATGGGAGTAGGAATTTCTCTGGGCGGTCTTGCCGGCGCCGTGGCTCGGGAAGGAGCCATGGGGGTCATCTCCACAGCCTCTGTCGGGTTCATGGAGGAGGATTTCTGCGAAAACCCTCAGAAGGCTTCCGTCCGTGCCTTGAAGCGAGAGATCGGAAAGGCAAGGGAGATATCGGAAGGAAGAGGCATGATCGCTGTTAACGCCATGGCGGTGACCTGTGACTTTTCCGTTTTGGTCAAGGCGGCTGTAGAGGAAGGTGTGGACGCTGTCATATCAGGAGCGGGACTTCCCACAGACCTTCCGAAGCTGGTCAAAGGAAGCGACGCTCTGGCCATTCCCATCGTCTCCAGTCCTAAGGCGGCAAAGGTCATAACCGGACTTTGGAAGAGGCACCACGATATGACCCCTGACGCCATAGTGGTGGAAGGGCCTAAGGCCGGAGGGCATCTGGGCTTTGACAGGGAAGAGCTGGAAGGGAAAAACTGCATGGAGCTTACGGAGATCGTCTCTCAGGTTAAAGACCTATTTCCGGAGATTCCCATATTCGGCGCAGGATGCGTAAGATCAAGGGAAGATGTAGAAAAGGTCTTAAGAGCCGGAGCCTTCGGCGTCCAAGTGGCCACCCCCTTTATATTGACCCGGGAATGCGACGCCTCCGAAGCCTTTAAGGAAATCATAGCCTCAGCCAAGCCGGAAGACATCCGCATATTGAAAAGTCCGGTGGGAATGCCGGGGAGGGGACTGAGCTCCCCTTTGACAGAAGCCGTAGAGGCCGGAAGGAGATTTCCTCCGTCAAAGTGCGTCAGGTGTATAAAGACGTGCAATCCGGCTGAAACAGACTACTGTATCACAGAGGCTCTGAAGGCCGCCTGTCTGGGCGACTGGGAGCATGGACTCTTCTTTTCCGCCGAGAAGGGAGCAATGGTAAATCGGATAAGAACCGTGAAACAGGTTATAGACGATCTGTTCGGAAAGGATAGAAGATGAAAACAGGATTTTTGTTCGCGGGCCAGGGAAGCCAGCATCCGGGAATGGGGGCTGACCTGTATGAGAAGTACAGCCGGTTCAGAGACGTATTCGACCTTCTCACAGAGGAAGAGAAGGAGACAGCCTTTTCCGGAAGCCGGGAAGCCTTGTCCGATACCAGGATAACCCAGCCGGTTATGGTTGCCATGGAGCTGGGTATCGGAGAGGTTCTCTCTTCCATGGGAATCAAAGCCGATATAACGGCCGGACTGAGCTTGGGAGAATACAGCGCTCTTGCCTACTCCGGCGTATTCAAGCCGAAGGAGGCTGTGGAACTGGTGAGGATAAGAGGACGAGCCATGGCTCAGGCTTCGGAAGGGATCCACTGCGCCATGGCGGCAGTCTTAGGACCGGAGCCTGAAAAGGTGAAGGAGTGCTGCGCCGACGGAAGCCGCCTTACGGGAAGAAGAGCGGAAGCGGTTAACTTCAACTGTCCCGGCCAGACAGTCATATCCGGAGAGAAGGAGGCCGTAGAAAAGGCCTCTCAGCTGGCTCTGGAAAGAGGGGCAAAGCGAGTTATCCCTCTGCCTGTAAGCGGACCGTTTCACACCGGGTTCATGGAGCCGGCATCGAAAGTGCTGGCAGGAGCTCTTTCGGAAATCGAGATGGGAAAAATGGGGATTCCCGTGGTGTCTAACGTAACAGGCAGGGCCATAAGAGAGGACGAAAGCGTCTCGGAAATTTTAGTGAAGCAGGTCAAGGCTCCCGTTCTGTTTCAGGCCTCTCTCGAGTACATGGAAGGAGAGGGGACAGACGTTTTTGTAGAGATAGGCCCGGGCAAAGCCCTCTCAGGCTTTGCCGGAAAGACCTGCGGCAGGGACAGGAAGATTTTCAACGTGGAGACGGCAGAGGACATAGAGATACTCGCCGAAAAGCTTAAGGAGATAAGATGAGAACAGTGATCGTAACCGGTGCAGGCCGGGGAATAGGACGGGCGACTGCCGTAAGGCTTTCGGAGCCGTCGGTGACCATGGTCATAAACTACAACACCAGCGCCGAGGGAGCGGAGGAAACCGCCCGGAGGTGCAGAGAAAAAGGCGCCGAAGTGGTGATGGTAAAAGCTGATGTATCAAAGGCTGAGGACTGCGAGAGGCTGGTAAAGGAGGCTCTCGACAGGACAGGACGAGTAGACGTTTTAGTGAACAACGCAGGCATAACCCGGGACGGTCTTCTCATGAGGATGAGCGAGAAGGATTTCGACGACGTGATAGAAGCCAATTTAAAGGGAACCTTCCTCATGATGAAGGCTGTCAGCGGATGCATGCTGAAGCAGAGGTACGGAAGGATAGTAAACCTTTCCAGCGTAGTAGGCTTGACGGGAAACTCGGGGCAGGCCAACTACTCCGCCAGCAAGGCGGGCATTTCGGCGCTCACCCGCTCATTTGCCCGGGAGATAGCCAAGAAGGGGATAACGGTCAACGCTGTAGCTCCCGGATTTATCAACACCGCCATGACTCAGGCCATGACAGAGGCTGCCGCCGGGGAAGCCGGAAAAACCATACCGATGGGACGGCCCGGTGAGCCGGAAGACGTCGCGGAGCTCATAGGATTTCTGGCCGGAGACGGAGCCGGATATATAACGGGACAGACCATATGCGTGGACGGCGGAATGTGCATGAGGTAGGAGAGATGAAGAGAAGAGCAGTGATCACCGGCATGGGTGCCATATCTCCCATAGGCTGCGGTGTTGAAAACATGTGGAACAGCGCCAAAGAAGGAGTCTGCGGCATAGACTATATCAAAGGCTTTGACACAGAGGGCATGACAGTCAGAATCGCCGCCGAGGTGAGAGACTTCGATCCCCTTTCCATTATGGACAAAATGCAGTCCAGAAGGACGGCCAGATTTACCCAGTTCACCTTGGCAGCGGCTAAAGAAGCCTTTGACCAGAGCGGCCTTAATATGGAGGAGGAGGATCCTTACCGGTGCGGAGTCAACATTTCCAGCGGAATAGGAGGCCTTCCCACCATCGAGGCTGAACACGAAAAGGGAATGAAGCGGGGATTCGACCGAGTGTCCCCTCTCTTCGTACCTATGGCCATAACCAACATGGCGGCAGGCATGGCTGCCATAGAGTACGGATTCAAGGGAAGCTGTCAGTGCATAGTGACGGCATGCGCGTCGGCGACCAACGCCATAGGGGAGGCATTCAGAAAGATAAGAGACGGATATCTGGACGTTGCCATGACAGGCGGAAGTGAAAGCTGTATCTCACCTCTGGGAATTGGAGGATTCACCTCAATGAAGGCCCTTACAGAGTCGGACGATCCTAAGCGGGCGTCCATTCCCTTCGACGCCGAGCGAAGCGGCTTCGTCATGGGTGAGGGAGCAGGAGTTCTCATTCTGGAGGAGTACGAGCATGCCAGAGCCAGAGGCGCTGAGATCATCGCAGAGGTGGCGGGCTACGGAGACAGCTGCGACGCCAATCACATGACAGCCCCCCTCGAGGACGGCAGCGGAGCGGCCATGGCAATGAAGTCCGCCATGGACGACGGTGGAATCGAAGCCGGTGACATCGGCTACATAAACGCTCACGGCACGTCCACCCCTATGAACGACCGCTGCGAGACAAAGGCTGTGAAGGCGGTCTTTGGAAAACACGCCTATGAGCTTATGCTATCCTCCACAAAGTCTATGACCGGACATCTCTTGGGAGCGTCGGGGGGAGTGGAAGCCATATTGACCGTAATGGCATTGAAGGACGGATTCGTGCCTCCTACCGCCGGATACGAAAAGCCGGATCCGGACTGCGACCTTGACATCGTTCCGGTAAAGGGCAGAAAGGCAGATATCGAGTATGCCATGTCCAATTCTCTGGGATTCGGCGGGCATAACGGATCCATAGTGTTCAGGAGGTTTTGATCATGAAGCTTAATTCGGATGAGATAAAGAAGATAATCCCCCACAGGTACCCATTCCTCATGGTGGATAAGATAGTGGACATGGAGCCGGGGAAATGGGCAAAGGGAATAAAGTGCGTATCTGCGGGAGAACACTGCTTTACCGGACATTTTCCGGAAAAGCAGGTAATGCCCGGAGTTCTCATAATGGAAGCCTTGGCGCAGACAGGAGCGGTGGCTCTTCTCTCCTCTGAGGAGAACAAAGGCAAGCTGGCTCTGTTCGGCGGCATAAAGAACTGCCGGTTTAAACAGCAGGTGGTTCCGGGCGACGTTCTGGAGCTGTACTGCGAGCTGACGGCGTTTCGAGGTCCTCTGGGATACGGAAAGTGTACAGCCAGGGTGGACGACAAAATAGCGGCCGTGGGAGAGATCACCTTTGCCTTAACTGATTGAAGTTTTTAGTGATTTCTGATAAAATTATCCGCGGAGGATGGAATCAATGCTGGAACAGAGATTTGCAGAGATATATACCAAGTTTAAGCTCAGCCTGTACGCGAAGGTTTTCAGACAGTTCGATGATAAGGACGAGGGACTTTCCGCCGTAGAGGTGTTCTGCGTGGAGGTTATATACGCCCTCGGCAATCCTACTGTGAACGAGTTTGCCAGCTTCTGCAAGCTGTCAGCTCCCAACGCCGCATACAAGATCAACAATCTGGTGAGGAAGGGATATATTTCCCGTGTCCGCAGCACGGAGGACAAGAGAGAATATCATTTAAACGTGACGGACAAGTACATGACGGACTACGGTATCACCTACGATTACATGAACGTGGTCATGAAGAGAATCAGAGAAAGGTTCTCCGTGGATGAGGTGGAGCAGCTGGAAAAGATTCTGGACGTCATATCCACCGAGCTGATGCCTGAGGTGAAGCTGAACCGAAGCTTTGACGCTTTAGGAACGGAAGCCTCCCGAGGGGGAGGAGAGTAATGGTTCACATAGGGAACAGCTGGGACGATCTGCTTAAGGAGGAGTTTAAGAAGGACTACTATCTTAAGCTGAGAGCCTTTCTCATAGACGAATACAGGAACCGCACTGTATATCCGGACATGCATGACATATTCAACGCCCTGGTGAATACGGCTTATGAGGACGTGAAGGTGGTAATACTGGGACAGGATCCCTACCACGAGCCGGGACAGGCTCACGGCATGTGTTTCTCCGTGAAGCCGGGAGTGAAGATTCCTCCTTCTCTTGTGAACATGTACAAGGAGCTGCGTGACGATCTGGGCATAGAACCCCATGAAGACGGATATCTGATGAAGTGGGCCGAGGAAGGGGTGCTCCTTTTGAACACGTGCCTGACCGTAAGGGCACATCAGGCGAACTCCCACCGGAACAAAGGCTGGGAGATCCTCACGGACAGGATAATAGAGCTACTTAACCGGCGTGAAAAGCCTATAGCTTTCATACTCTGGGGAGCCAACGCTAAATCGAAGGCTCCGCTCATAACCGGAAAGCAGCATTTGATCCTTACGGGGGCGCACCCAAGTCCTCTTTCCGCATACAACGGCTTCTTCGGGGGCAGATACTTTTCCAAAGCCAATGAATTTCTCATATCTACCGGACAGGGGCCGGTGGACTGGAATCTCGGAAATTCTACCATTTAAATAAACCCCTTTTGTGGTATAATTACATATAAGCGCTTTTAAAAGCGGCGGGACCCGGTAATGAGGCGATGCATTTAGCATTGCAATGTTACCGGTGTTGTGTTATTATTTAAGGAAATGCGCCGCCAAAACTTAAAAAAATAAAGTTTAAGATACATAAAACTTAAATATATTAAAAGGCAAAGGTATATGGCAGAGAGACAGAAGATCATAAACATTGCGGTCATCGCTCACGTTGACGCGGGAAAGTCCACCCTTGTGGATGCTTTTTTAAATCAAAGCGGCGTTTTCAGAGCTAACGAGGAAGTGGCGGACTGCGTAATGGACAGCGACGACATAGAGAGGGAGAGAGGAATAACCATTTATTCCAAGAACTGCTCTATCATCCACGGCGATACTAAAATAAACATAGTCGATACCCCGGGACACGCTGATTTTTCCTCAGAGGTGGAGCGAATCATGAAGACGGTGGACACGGTGATACTGCTGGTAGACTCCAGCGAGGGACCTATGCCCCAGACTAGGTTCGTCCTCAGCAAATCTCTAGAGCAGGGACTTAATCCTATCCTGCTGATAAATAAGATCGATAAAAAGGACGCCCGCATAGACGAGGTGGTAGATCAGGTCTATGAGCTGTTCATGGATCTCAATGCCAACGACCGGCAGCTGGACTTTCCTATCCTCTACGGCATAGCCAGACAGGGGATAGTGGTAAGAGCTCCGGAGGATGCCGAGGGCATCTCCTTGGAGGCGGGCGGTACCAGGATGAAGCACACCCCGGCGGGATACGGAGGTCTGGACATCACCCCGCTCTTTGAGACGATAACAGACCACTGCGAGCCTTATCCGGATCTCAGGGATAAACCCCTCCAGCTTCAGATATCCACTCTGGGATACGACGACTATATCGGCAGACTGGGTATCGGCAGGATAACTCAGGGCGTGATCCGGGCAGGAGAGACTGTGGGAGTGGCCAAGGGGGACGGAACGACAGTCCAGAGGAAGGTAAATCAGGTGTTCGTCTACAGAGGCCTTAAGCGGATAGCCGTAGACGAGGCTCAGTGCGGAGATATAGTAGTGGTTTCCGGAATCGCGGATATATCCATCGGTGAGACTGTGACCGACCTGAGGGATCCACAGCCTATGGAGATGATCAACATAGAGGAGCCGACCCTTTCCATGAACTTTATGGTCAATACATCCCCCTTCGCGGGAAAGGTGGGAAAGCTGGTCACATCCAGGCACATTCGGGAAAGGCTGATGAAGGAGCTGGAGGTCAACGTAGGCCTTACGGTGGAGGAAACCGATTCCACAGACTGCTTCAAGGTCTCCGGCAGAGGAGAGCTGCACCTTTCCATACTCATAGAGAACATGCGAAGAGAAGGCTATGAGCTGGCCGTATCCAAGCCTGAGGTCATAATCAGGAGGGATGAAAACGGGAAAAAGCTGGAGCCTGTGGAGGAGGTAGTGGTAACCGTTCCTGACGAATACTCGGGAGCCGTCATCTCCAAGCTGAACATGAGAAAGGGAATAATGATTCAGATGACAGGGGAAAACGGATATTCCAGATTGGAGTACCACGTTCCCACCAGAGGGCTGTTAGGCTACCGCTCCGAGTTCATAAACGATACCAGAGGTGAAGGCAGCATGGAGCGCCGGTTCTACGATTTTGAGGAATACAAGGGTGACATACCGGGAAGAGGAAACGGAGCCGCCATAGCCATAGAGGAAGGAGTCGCCACTCCTTACGCAATCTTCAACATAAGCGAGAGAGTTCAGATGTTCATCGAACCGGGAACCCGCGTCTACGAGGGAATGATCGTAGGAATGAACTCCAGGAGAGAGGACATGGAGGTGAACCCCTGCAAGGCGAAGAAGGCGAGCAATATGAGAGCGGCGGGAAGCGACGAGGCCGTAAAGCTGTCTCCGGCCAGGGTATTCACCTTGGAAGAAGCCTTGGAGTTCATCGAGGACGATGAGCTGGTAGAAGTAACCCCTGACGACATAAGGCTCAGAAAGAAGCTCCTGAGAGAGATCGAAAGGAGAAGAGCGGGAAGATAAGAGGAACGGCAGATGAACGATAAATTGATGAGCATTCTAATGCTGTGCGCCCGGGTGGCCGTGGTCATCGCCATAGGAATGATCATAATAAGGATCCTTCTGGCGGCTGAGAGGAAGATGATGAAGCACACCAAGCTGGACGAGGCTCTGCATCTTTTCATAATAAAGAGCACCAAGGCAATCCTTCTCATCATACTGGCGATAATGGCTCTTCAGACAGCCGGTGCGCCGACCACCTCCCTGGTCACCATGCTGGGGGCCTGCGGAGCAGCTATAGCTTTGGCTCTTAAAGACAGCTTGGGCAACGTGGCCGGAGGCATACTGATCCTCTTAAATAAACCTTTCAGCAAAGGCGACAGCATAGAGATTTCAGGCTCAGCCAGCGCCACAGGCATGGTGGACAGCATAGACCTGATGGTCACCAAGCTGCACACCTACGATAATAAGATAGTCATAGTGCCTAACGGTACCATAACCACATCTATAATAGTCAACCTTTCCGAGGAAGGAATCCGGAGGGTGGACTGCACCTTCAGCGTCGGCTACGACGCCGATCTGGATAAGGTGAAGGAAGTGATGAACACGGTGATCTCCCGGTTCGACAAGATCAGAGAGGTTCCCCCTCCCGCCATGGGCGTATCCGATCTGGGAGCCGACGCGGTGATAATGGACTGCAAGGTATGGTGTGAAACGGCGGATTACTCTAAGGTGAAATACTACCTGGAGGAAAACATAAAGAAGGCATTTGACCGGGAAGGGATAAGGATCCCTTATCCCCAAATGGATATACATATCATCGATAAAGAATAGAACGGAGAGTATGCAATGAAAGAAGTGAGAAAATTTAAGAGAGTTCTCGTCGCTAATCGGGGCGAGATAGCCATCAGAGTCTTCAGAGCCTGCCATGAACTGGGGATAAGGACTGTAGCTATCTACTCCGAGGAAGACAAGAACACTCTGTTCAGAACTAAAGCGGACGAGTCTTACCAGATAGGAAAGGGCAAGGCTCCGGTAGCGGCTTACCTTGGGATCGACGAGATCATCGATCTGGCTAAGGCAAAGGGAGTAGACGCCATCCATCCGGGATACGGATTCCTCTCTGAAAACGTGGAGTTTGCCAAGGCCTGCGAGGCTGCCGGCATAGAGTTCATCGGACCGACTCCGGAGATGATGGACAGACTGGGAGATAAGATAAAATCCAAAATAGTAGCAGACGAGGTAGGAGTTCCTACCATACCGGGAGTAGAGGCGGCCATACAGACAGAAGAGGAGGCTGTAGCCTTTGCCGACCGGTGCGGATATCCCGTAATGCTGAAAGCGTCAGCCGGAGGCGGCGGAAGAGGTATGAGGATAGTCCGAAACAGAGAGGATATCGTATCGGAGTACAGGACGGCCAGAAGCGAGGCGGCAAAGGCCTTTGGCATCGACGATATATTCATAGAAAAGTATTTGGAAAATCCTAAGCACATAGAGGTTCAGGTTCTGGGCGACAAAGAGGGCAACCTGGTTCATCTTTATGAGAGAGACTGCTCCATCCAGAGGCGGCACCAGAAGGTAATCGAGTTTACGCCGGCTCTCTGCCTCACCGATGAGCAGAGAGAGGCAATCTGCGAGGACGCTCTCAAAATCGCTCGAGCCGTAAGCTACAGAAGCGCAGGAACGGTGGAATTCCTCCTGGACAGAGACGGAAACCACTATTTCATAGAGATGAACCCGAGGATTCAGGTAGAGCATACGGTAACTGAAATGGTAACCGGTATAGACATAGTTCAGTCCCAGATCCTCATAGCTGAGGGCTACAGCCTTGATCAGATAGGGATACCGAGCCAGGACAGCATAGTTTCCAGAGGAGCGGCTATCCAGTGCAGAATCACCACAGAGGATCCGGCTTCAGGGTTTGCACCCGACACAGGCACATTAGAGCTGTACAGAAGTCCGTCCGGCTACGGCATAAGACTTGACGGAGGAAACGGATTCACCGGCTCGGTGATAACCCCTTACTATGACAGTCTTCTGGTGAAGATCACCTCCTGGGCGCTGACCTTCGAGGGAGCCGCCAGAAAGGCCATAAGGGCGCTGAGGGAGACTCAGATAAAGGGAGTAAAAACTAATGTAGGATTTCTCCTCAACGTGCTGAACCACCCTGTGTTCAGGGAGGGCAACTGCGACACAGGATTCATAGGCTCCCATCCGGACCTTATGTACATACGCCGCAAGGAGGACAAGGAGCTGAGGCTGATGACCTTCCTCGGAAACAAGGTGGTCAACGAGACTAAGGGGGTAAAACCCCAGTTCGATGTGCCGGTGTTCCCGAGGATAAAGCCATCTGAAACGGCAGAGCTTTCCGGAACGAAGCAGATTCTCGATGAAAAGGGTCCTGAAGGGGTGGTAGACTGGGTAAAGGAACAGAAGAAGCTTCTCCTGACCGATACCACTATGAGAGACGCTCAGCAGTCACTCATGGCTACCAGAGTGAGAACCATAGATATGGAGAAGATAGCTCCGGCCGTGGCCTTGTACGGAAAGGATTTCTTCTCTCTGGAGATGTGGGGAGGAGCCACCTTTGACACCGCCTACAGATTTCTCAAGGAGTCTCCCTGGGAGAGGCTGGATACCCTTAGAGAGAAGATTCCCAACCTGCTGTTCCAGATGCTAATAAGGGGAGCCAACGCCGTAGGATATAAGAACTATCCGGACAATGTCATAAGAGCCTTCATACAGGAAGCGGCAAAGGGCGGAATAGACGTGTTCAGGATTTTCGACGCCCTGAACTGGATACCGGGAATGGAGATCGCCATAGAGGAGACCTTGAAGCAGGGGAAGATAGCTGAAGCTTGTATCTGCTACACGGGAGATATACTGGACGATACCAAGACTAAGTATAACCTGGACTACTACATAAGGATGGCTAAAGAGCTGGAGAAGAGAGGGTCTCACATTCTCGGAATTAAGGATATGTCAGGACTCCTGAAGCCGATGGCTGCATTTAAGCTGATAAAGGCTCTAAAGGAGGAGATAGGTATACCTATCCATCTCCACACTCACGATACCAGCGGAAACGGTGTGGCCACAGTTCTCATGGCAACAGAGGCCGGTGTGGACATAGCCGACGCCGCCTTTAACAGCATGGCGGGGCTGACCTCCCAGCCGGCTCTCAACTCCATAGTGGCAGCTCTTTCCAACAGTGACAGGGATACGGGCATAGAGATTGACGGAATCCAGCAGATCTCCGACTACTGGAGAGATGTAAGACCTGTTTATCAGAACTTCGAATCGGAGCTTAAGACTCCGTCCGCCGAAATATATAAGTATGAAATTCCGGGAGGACAGTATTCTAATCTGAAATCTCAGGTGGAAAGCTTCGGACTGGGTCACAGGCTGACGGAAGTAAAGGAGATGTACAGGGCAGTAAACCAGATGTTCGGAGACATTGTGAAGGTAACTCCTACCTCCAAGGTTGTAGGGGACATGGCCATATTCATGGTGCAGAACGATCTGACTCCGGATAATATTGTGGAGCGGGGCAGGGATATGGATTTCCCCGACTCAGTGGTTTCCTACTTTGAGGGAATGATGGGACAGCCTGAGGGAGGCTTCCCACCTGAGCTTCAGAAGACGGTGCTCAAGGGAAAGACTCCCATAACCGTAAGACCGGGCGAGCTCCTTCCTCCGGAAGACTTCGACTACATCAAGGAAGGCTTGAGGAAGTACTTCGATCTGGAAGGAAATATGAGAGAGGTCATCAGCTATGCCATGTATCCGAAGGTATTCGAGGATTACCTTAAGAGCGTAAAGAAGGAAGGCCAGTTCCGCTACATGGGATCTGACATATACTTCCACGGCCTTGAAGAGGGAGAGACCTGCGAGGTCAAGCTGGAAGAAGGAAAGATTCTGGTGGTAAAGCTGGCTGAGATAAGGGAGCCGGATAGCGAAGGCTATAGGGAGCTTACCTTCGAGATAAACGGAAACAGGAGAGTTGTACGGATAAAGGATAACGACAGGGAAGCTGCCGTATCCACTGCGTCCGCAAGATATGCCGACGAGGATAACCCTCTGGAGGTAGGCGCCAATATTCCCGGAAACATTGTAAAGCTATTGGTATCTGAGGGCGACCAGGTTGAGGAAAAACAGCCGATAGCGGTAATAGAGGCCATGAAGATGGAAACCAACATTATCGCCAGGATTGCCGGAACTGTGGAAGAAATCTATGTAAAGGAAGGCCAGCAGGTCAAGGCGGGAGAGATGATCGCTCTTCTGGCGGAGAAATAGAGAAATAGAGAAATAGAGGATGAAGATGGATTTTCTAAAATTGTTTAAATGGAACATGGTTTTCATCGGACTGGCGAGTATGGTAATGGGAGTCTTTCTCGTCATAAGTCCTGACACGGCGGCTCTGACCATATGCCGCGCCGTGGGCGCGATCCTTCTGATTGCGGGAGTCGTAGCTCTCTTCGCCTACTTCAGGGGCAAGAAAGCGGGCATTCAGACGCCCAAGGACCTGATAATAGGCGCTATAGAGGTCGGTGTAGGGATAATCATAATAGCTAACCCTTGGTCTTTTACCGGGTTCATAGGTACGGTAGTGGCCGTAGTCATGTTCATTCATGGAGTGAACGATATAACCGAGGGAATAGCCGTAAGGAGGATGGGTGACAAAAACTGGACTCACCCTGTGATCATGGGGGTGCTCACTTTGTTGTTCGGAGCGGTCATACTCATAAATCCCTTTTCCAGCTTGTCAGCTCTCATGGTTCTCATAGGAATAGGCCTCATCTTCGACGGAGCCACCGAGCTTTTGGTGGCCTACAGAACGGCAAAATTCATCCACAGAGCCAATGATAGAGGGGGCAGACCATAGAAAGACAGCGATGAAACCAGCAGTAACATACGACTTGATAAAGGAAGACAGCAGAACCGGAGCCAGGAGGGGTGTGCTTCACACCCCTCACGGCGACGTGCAGACGCCTGTGTTCATGCCTGTAGGGACTCAGGCCACGGTTAAGGCTATGAGACCGGAGCAGGTGGAGGAGATGGGAGGGGAGATAATCCTCTCCAACACCTACCATCTCTATCTGCGCCCCGGTCACGAGATAATAAGGGAGGCCGGCGGCCTTCACAGCTTCATGAACTGGAAGAAAGCCATCCTCACCGACAGCGGCGGCTTTCAGGTATTCTCTCTGGGGAAGCTGAGAAAGATCACAGAGGAAGGGGTAAAATTCCAGAGCCACATCGACGGCTCCGGGCACATGCTGACTCCGGAGAAGGCCGTCGAGATCCAAAACGCTCTGGGCTCCGACATTATGATGGCCTTCGACGAATGCGCGCCCTATCCGGCCGACTACACATATGTGAAAAACTCTATGGAACGAACCACCAGGTGGCTGAAAAGGTGCAAGGCGGCTCACAGAAACGCGGAGTTTCAGGCTTTGTTCGGCATAATGCAGGGCGGAATGTATAAGGATCTCCGAAGGCAGAGCGGGGAAGCGATCGTGAACCTGGATCTTCCCGGGTACGCCATAGGAGGACTTTCGGTGGGAGAGCCTAAGGAGCTGATGCTGGAAGTTCTGGACGACTGCGTAGATGTTCTCCCGAAAAGCAAGGCCAGATACATGATGGGGGTAGGGACGCCGGACTACATATTGGAAGGGGTAGAGCGGGGAGTCGACATGTTTGACTGCGTGCTTCCCACAAGGATAGCCCGCCACGGGCTGGCCATGACCTCATCGGGAAGGGTCAACATTAAAAACGCCAAGTACGAAAAGGATTTCTCTCCTCTCGATGAAAAGTGCGGCTGTTATACGTGCCGGAATTACTCAAAGGCCTATCTGCGCCATCTCTTCAAGGCTGACGAGATGCTTTCAGCCATGCTCCTTTCCACCCATAACCTTTACTTCCTCATCAATATGATGAAAGGAATCCGAAGGTCTATCGAGGAGGATCGGTTCACTGAGTTCAAAAGGGAATTTTACGAAGGATATGGACTATAACATGGATAGATCGAAGATATGTGTTCACGACGAGTTTTGCGGAGGATGCATATACCAGGGAATTTCATACGATGAACAGCTTAAGATGAAAGAAGCCGAGGCGCTCGCTTGCTTTGCGGAAAAGAAGGTGAGCCCCGGCTTTTTCGACGGTATAGAGGGATGTCCGTCTCCGTACGGCTACAGAAATAAAATGGAGTATACCTTCGGGGATATGGTCAAAGACGGCCCCCTCTGTCTGGGCATGCACAAAATCAGAAATTTCATGTCCATCGTAACTGTGGATCACTGCCAGCTGGTAGACGACGACTTTAACAGGGTTCTCCGGTTCACCTTGGATTTCGCCGCCGAAAGGGGCTACCGCCACTACCACAAGAAGAGGCACAGGGGTCTTCTCAGAAATCTCATAATCAGGAGGGGCGTGAGAACGAAGGAGCTTCTCATCAATATAGTGACGTCAACTCCGGAGGCTGAGGATGAGGACTTTGACCAGCAGGCATGGAAGGAAGGCCTCTTATCCCTTCAGCTGGACAATGATATCGTCGGCATTCTGAGAACCTATAACGACAGCCTCGCCGACTCGGTAGTCTGCCAGAGGATGGACGTCCTGTGGGGCAGGGACTACTACATGGAAACGATTACCGGATTGTCCTTCAAGGTGAGCCCCTTTTCCTTCTTCCAGACCAACGTAGAGGCCGCGGAAAGGCTCTACACCGAAGCCGTTGCCCTCATAGACGACGTCTCCGGCAAAACCGTCTTCGACCTGTACTGCGGTACGGGCACCATTTCTCAGATTCTGGCGCTTAAGGCGAAGGCGGTTATCGGCGTGGAGTTGGTGGAGGAATCGGTAATTGCGGCCGGGGAGAATGCGCGGATAAACGGCCTTCAAAACTGCAAATTCATAGCCGGAGACGTATTCAAGGTTTTGGACGGCTTTACAGCTTCGCCCGGTGCGGACGTTTTGCCCGGTGTGGACGCTTTGTCCGACATCAATGCTCTGCCCGGTGTGGAGGTAAAGCCTGACGTCATCGTGGTGGATCCCCCCCGCATGGGCATGACTCCCGATGCGGTTCACAAGACAGCCTCCTACGGAGTACCACAGATAGTCTACATCTCCTGCAACCCGAAGACCCTGACTGCGAACCTTGATCAGTTCACCCGTGAAGGCTACCGTGTAGAGTACGCCAAGGTCTTCGACAATTTCCCCATGAC
>CAYTYN010000005.1:0-58296 GCA_964442135.1 uncultured Oscillospiraceae bacterium | reverse complement strand
GGTATTATTTTCTTTATGGTAGGCATTATACCGATACCTCCCGGCGTCTGACCCGGAAGCTGCCAAAAGTCATGAGCGCAGTAATTGTTGCCTTCGATTATGGCAGGTCCCTTCGGAGTTATAGCAACGTCCCACCCCACATAACGCATCTGAGGTATTTCCAGCGCAGCCTGTTTGACCATCTCCACCGCCTCTTTCATATACGGCACTTTATATCCTATGAGGGGGAAATGGCTGTATGGGTGCTCTGTATAGTGTACTCCCGCCGTCGTATCTCCCGAATGAGCCGGATAGAGGAATTCTCCGGTCTCTATGTCCACAGGGCCGTGAAGGCCGTAATTATCGACTACCCTGCCGTTTACACCCATTTTAAAAACAGCATAAACGCAATGAGCCGCTCCTTCACCGTCCACCAACGTTATCATTCTCATAGTGTTTACCGAAAAGGGATATATCCTGGCAATGTCGGGGTGATTTTCAATGACGTCTTCTATGGTGGCAAATCCTTTTTCTCTGATGTATTTCACAAAGTCTTCAGCGCTTTCAAAATTTTTCGTTTCCAGAGATTCGCATCCGGCTCCTCCGCTCAGATCCTTCATCTTGGCAAATATTTTTTCCCTTGTATTGAAGAAATTCTTTACATCTTCATCGGCGGCGGCTTCTAAATCCAGACATTCTCTTCCTATATACTTTTTGAAGGTTTCATTAAATTCATTTTTATTGTCGAAATAGTGGGCATAGGAATGATCGTTCATAAACATGATGAACTTCTTGCTTCTTATTCTGGTCATGTAAGTATCTCTCTGTTTATGGTTCAATTTCCAGAATTCAAATATTACGTAGTCGTTATAGCCCGATCCGTAACGCAAGGTACAGTTTGCCATGTCCAAAAAAATGAAAAGCTTGCTCTTGCCTGATCTTTCGTGAGCGTTATTGAGGACTTTGAAAAACTTTTCAAAGCTGGCATCCTTTATAACCCGTACATAATATTGTAATCTGCTTTCCATCCGCATCCTCCCCCATCTTTAAGGTATATCGCGCAAAAGTCCGGAAATGACTTCCTTCGGACTTATTATCTATTATCCGTTTTTTATCCCATACGAAGTTTATTGTATCATGTTCTTCTACACATTGCCATCAAAATTCCTGCAATGGATAAATTCCTTGAAAAAAAAACCTGTGGGGTATAAAATATCAGAAACGAAATATAAACCCTGCTGAGGGCGTTTAGACGCCTTCAGGCGGATTCGAGACAGGGAGGTGTTTTAATGAAATTCTACATTGCCGACGGGTTTACCGATTCCCTGTTCGGAGGCAATCCCGCAGGAGTGGTCATACTGGACGAGGACAGGGATTTTCCTTCGGAGGAGACCATGGTAAAAACCGCCGCGGAGCTGAGATACTCCGAGACCGCCTTCATCAAGACGCCGGGAGGGACGGGAGAGAACAGGAATTTTCAGATACGCTACTTTACACCGGCGGGAGAGGTGGATCTTTGCGGTCACGCCACCATAGCCTCCTTTGTCTGCCTTGTCAAGGCCGGACTTCTTTCGGAGAACTGCTCCTGCGTAAACCGCACCGTCGCAGGCGATCTTAACATCGAAATAAAGGACGGCTTCGTCATGATGGACATGGCAACGCCGCAGAATTTAGGAAGTATAACAGAGCCTGACGCTGTTAAAAGGCTATATGAGGTTATGGGCTACGAAAAAGACCCCGGGGATTTCCACGGACTGAAGCCGCAGATAATCTCCACAGGCCTTCCTGACATTATGATGCCTGTAGGGAGCCTGGAGGAACTGTCCGCGCTGAATCCGGACATGAAGGCTCTGTCTCGGCTGTCAGAGGAGTATAAGGTCACCGGCGTTCACGCCTTTACAGTGAACTGTGGTGACGCCACCGCCCATTGCAGAAATTTCGCCCCTCTCTACGACATAGACGAGGAAGCCGCTACAGGCACCTCCAACGGGGCTTTGACTTACTACTTCTACCTGAACGGCATTCTCCCCGAAGATGTATCCGGCGGGGAAGAGCCTGTATCCTGCCGAATTATTCAAGGGGAAAAGATGGGCAGGCCGTCGGTTATCCTCACCGACATTAAAGCCGGGAAAGAAGGCTGCCGCATAAGAGTCGGCGGCAGAGCCGTGATCCTGGCCGAAGGCAGCATAATGATCTGAGCGAAGGCGCGCAATAACCTGCGATCTGCTTTTCCTTATATACGAACCTTTTCATGAACCTTTTCACCGTCGTCCGGCTTTTCCGGTTCGGCGGTTTTTTCCTTCAGGAGTTCCTTATCAGGCTCTCTGTCACCTGACCTGTTCTTATTCCGCTTTTCTTCCTTGGCGATATTCACCGCCTTGATTTGAGGCATCTTGTGGTTGGGATCGGTGAGAAATACGTAAAGATATATGGTCGCTATAATGACCAGAGCGAGGGCGTCCTTGTAAAGCTCACGGCTTATGAGCACCGCCGCCATACCCATTATGGCGCTGTTTCCGTAGAGCATGAGCACCGCCCGCCTCTGTCCGTATCCGGCATCCATGAGACGGTGGTGGAGGTGGCCCTTGTCCGCCTCCATTATAGGCTGGCGGTTTACTATCCGCCTCACTATGGCGAAGGACGTATCGAAGATAGGTATAGCCAGCACCACCACAGGCACTACTACGGCTATGACCGTGGACCTTCTGAGAGGGCCTATGACCGAGAGAACCGATATCATAAAGCCCAGGAACAGTGCTCCCCCGTCGCCCATGAAGGTCTTAGCCGGCGAAAAATTAAAGGGCAGAAAGCCTATACAGGAGCCTGCCAACGCCAGCATGGCTATGCAGACTGTAGTCATTCCGTAGGTATCCCCGTGAATGTATGCCACATAGGCAATGCAGAGAGCCGCAATGGCCGACGTCCCCGCCGCCAGACCGTCTAAGCCGTCTATAAGGTTTATGGTGTTGGTTATGCCCACTATCCAAAGGACGGTGATTATAAAGCAAATGGCGTCGCTGAGGATCCAGTTTCCCGTCCCGAAGTAATTGTTTATTATGCTGATTCTTATGCCCATGGCGTAAACCATAATGGCAACGGCTGTCTCCAGGGCGAACTTCACTCCCGCGTGGATGTTCTTAAGGTCGTCCGCTACGCCGACAGCGTAGATCAGTCCACCGCCCAGCATGGCTATGCGCATCTTCGGATCCTGCCACTGGAAGATGGCTATGGTTATCATGGTGCCGGCGAAGATGGCCATGCCTCCGAACCTGGGTATGGCCCGCCTGTGCATGCGCCTGTTATCCTTGGGCACATCCATGGCGCCTATTTTATGCGCGATCTTGATGCTCAAAGGGGTTACTGCGAAGGATATCGCCATCGCCACCCCCAGCACTATTAAAACGTTGCGAAGTGTGATTTCCATACTAACTCCTGATCGGTTCCGTCTGTCATTACTGCTGCCGGTCTTTAAGCATTACTATCCTGAGACCGGCCTCAGCCAGGATCTCCACCGACATTTCATCGGGGTATCCCTCCTTTACGACTATCCGCTCTATCCCTGCGTTTATTATCATCTTGGCGCAGATGACGCAGGGTTGATTGGTTATGTAGATGGCGGCTCCCTCTATGCTCTGACCCAGGGTCGCCGCCTGAATTATGGCGTTTTGCTCGGCGTGGAGGGCCATGCAAAGCTCGTGTCGCTGTCCTGACGGCACCTTCAGCCTTTCCCTGAGGCATCCTCCCCTTTCGTCACAGTGAGTGATTCCCCGAGGCGCGCCGTTGTAGCCTGTAGCTATAATATGCCTGTCCTTTACTATGACGGCGCCCACCTGGCGTCTTAGGCAGGTGGATCGCCGGGCGGTAAGCTCCGCCACCGACATGAAGTAATCATCCCAGTCCGGGCGGCTGCTGCGTGTGTACATGCTATCCTCTCATTTCTTCCGGGTCGTAGTAAACCTTAAGGAGATAAAGTCCTCCGGCCGGAGCGGTGTGTCCGGCTTTCGTCCTGTCCCTGGACGAGATCACAGCCTCCATGGAGGACGGGGCCATTCTTCCCAGTCCTACGTCTACCAAGGTCCCCGCTATGATCCTGACCATGTTATATAAAAAACCGTCGCCGGTTATCTCCACTGTTATGTAGTCTTTCGGCTCGCCTTTAATTTCAAGGCTTTTTACCGTCCTCACCGTGGTCTGCCCGGGGTTTCCTCCCGCCGCCTGAAAAGCGGCGAAATCCCGTGTTCCCCGGACAAAGGCCGCTGCCTCTCTCATGGCCTCCACGTCCAAAGGCTGCTGCACGTGGTAGCACCTGTTTCTCATGAAGATATCCGGTATCGGACTGTTGTTTATGACGTATCTGTAGGTCTTTCCTACGGCGCTGAACCTGGCGTGAAAGCTCTCCGGAACCTGGTGCGCGCTCACTATCCTTACGTCCGAGGGCTGCTTCGCCGGCCTCTTTCCCCCGTCTAAAAGGCTGTTGGCCGCCCGGGCTATTCGCTCCACCGGTATGGCAAAATCCGCCGCGAAGGTAGCCTTTTGATCCAGGGCGTGAACCCCGGCGTCGGTTCTGCTGACCCCGTCAATTTCGATATCGCAGGCGCATATGACCGACAGCACACGTTCTATCTCCCCTTGAACCGTTCTCACCCGGGGCTGTCTTTGCCATCCGTAGAAATCCGTTCCCTCGTATTCTATGGTCAGAAGCACGTTTCTCTTCATGGCATCTACTTATTCCTCAGTCTGTCCATTATATCAAATAAATTAAAAGCTTAAAAGTCCCCGAAGAAGGCTGCCCTCTCTGCCGTAGAGGAAGACTATGTATATTCCCGCCGATACGGCTATGTAAGGAGCCATGGCTATGGTGTCAGTCCTCTTCACCTTTTTCGTCGCCAAAAGGAGCACCGCGTGGGCGGCGCTTAAAAGAGCCGTCATCATAAACACCAGGGTAATTCCACCGGGCCCGCAGACCAGTCCGAGAGCGGAAAACAGCTTTATGTCTCCTCCCCCTACAGTATCTCTCCTGTAGGTCAGCCTCCCCAGCAGAGCCATAGCGGCCGTGAATCCGAAGCCTACGAGGACGCCTGAAAGGCAGTCCCACCAGCCGCCTCGAAAGGGTATCAGCCCTATGCCGCTTACCGCCAAGAGTATTATAAGCTGATCCGGAATGATCCTGTATTTCACGTCGGCTATGGACATCTCCAGAAGGAGCCAGAGAATACAGCCTCCGGCCACGGCCAAAGCCATGCCTTCCATGACCAGCCTTATGTAAAGAACCGCAAAAAGCATGGTGAAAATCAGCTTCCACGGATAACTCTTCACCCTTTGGGTGAAGGGATCCGAAAGCTCCTCCGAAGGCTTCTGTCCGTAGTCTGTGAGCCAGGAGGGAGGCATTTTGTTGAAGAAGTATACCGCCCCGTTTCCCGCAAAGACTGCCGCCAAAATCGCTCCCAAACACTTTACGGTGATTATAAACAGATCAGTCATTCTATCCTTTCCATACTGCACCAACTGCGTCAGTTGTAATATTCTACCATGGTTTTGCCGTAAGCGCCATACGTATTTTGGGTATAAATGTCCATAAAGCCGTCACAAATCATAAAATTATGGGGTAATTATTCACAATGTGTGGTATAATACTCTGCAAGGCGCTGTTCAATGCGCCGGAACAGGAGAATATCTAAGATGTTAAAATCCAAGAACCTGACTATGCTGACGGATTTCTACGAGATCACCATGGCCAACGGGTACTTTCAGTCGGGTAAAGTGGACGAGATCGCTTACTTTGACATGTTCTTCAGGTCGGTGCCCGACCACGGAGGATACGCCATAATGGCGGGAGTGAGCCAGCTTATAGACTACCTGGACAATCTTTCGTTTACCGACGAGGATATAGAATATCTCAGGGAGAAGGAACTGTTCTGCGAAGATTTCCTCACTTATCTGAGGGACTTTAAGTTCACCTGCGACGTATGGGCCGTTCCCGAAGGGACGCCTATTTTCCCGCAGGAGCCCATAGTCACCGTAAGAGGGCCTGTCATCCAGGCTCAGTTCGTCGAGACTATGATACTCCTCACCATCAATCACCAATGCCTCATCGCCACTAAGGCTAACAGGATAGTGAGAGCGGCCAGGGGCCGTCCGGTCATGGAGTTCGGCACCAGGAGGGCTCACGGCGCCGCCGCCGCCATATACGGAGCGAGAGCCGCCTACATCGCCGGGTGCGCAGGGACAGCCTGCACCATCGCCGACAGGGACTACGGCATCTCCGCATTGGGAACCATGGCTCACAGCTGGGTTCAGATGTTTCCTTCCGAATACGAGGCGTTTAAGAAATACGCCGAGATCTATCCGGATAACTGCGTTCTCCTGGTGGACACCTATAACGTGTTGAAATCGGGGGTGCCTGCGGCTATCAGGGTATTTAAGGAGATGAAGCCGGCTAAGATGGGCATTAGAATCGACAGCGGCGACATTACCTATCTGACCAGGAAGGCCAGAATGATGCTGGACGAGGCGGGTCTCGAGGAATGCACCATCACCGTTTCCAATTCCCTGGACGAATACATCATCAGGGACGTTATCCTGGAGGGAGCCCGGATAGATAATTTCGGCGTCGGGGAAAGGTTGATAACGGCTAAGTCCGAGCCTGTGTTCGGAGGCGTATATAAGCTGACCGCCCTGGAACAGAACGGAGAGATCATTCCTAAGATAAAGCTCTCCGAGAACGTGGGCAAGATCACCAATCCGGGATTTAAGACTCTGTACAGGCTTTACGATAAAACCACCGGCAAGGCTCTTGCCGACGTGATGACCTTAGACGGCGAGACCATCCCCGAGACGGACGGATACGAGATCTTCGATCCCGACGCTACATGGAAGAGAAAGAAGCTCTGCAACTTCTACGCCAGAAACCTGAGAGTACAGCTCTTTGACAAAGGGCGTCTGGTCTATGACGAGCCGGACGTAGAGACTGTGAAGGAATACTGTAAGGCGCAGGTGGACACCCTTTGGGATGAGACCCTGAGGTTCGAAAACCCTCAGACCTACTACGTCGATCTTTCCCAGAAGCTCTGGGACGTTAAGGATAAGCTCATAAAAGAATATATGATCGAAGAATGAGGGTCCGTCGGGATCCCGCCATATAAGAAGAGGAACTTTGAAAGGAGAGATGGTTCATGAATAACTATATGGATACCGCAGGAAGCTACAGCGGTATAGGAAGCAATAAGCTTTTAGGAAAGAGCTTTTTGTGGATGTTTATCGGAATGCTGATTTCCGGCGGCTTGGCTTGGTTCACGTACGCCTCCGGTCTTTGGATAAGGGTGTATTACACCGGCATGTTTTCCGTGCTTTTGATAGTTGAGCTGGCGGCCGTCATGGTGTTCAGTTTTATGTTCAGAAGGCTTCCCGCCGCCGTGGTTACTCTGCTCTACGTGATCTACGCTTCAATTACCGGCATAGTATTTTCCTGCATATTCGTGCTGTACGATCTGGGCTCCATAGTAATGCTCTTCGCGGTAGCGGCTGTCGCCTTCGGAGCCTTAGGCCTCATAGGCTATAACTCGAAAAGCGACTTTACAGGCTGGAGACCTTACCTGATGGTATTTCTCATAGCCTTCATAGTCTTGGAGCTCTTCAATGCGTTTATCTTAAAGAGCACCTTCACTCAGATGCTCGTAGACGCGGGAGTGCTGACTCTGTTCTTAGCCATCACCATCTACGATGTGAACAGGCTGAAGAATACCCAGAACTACGGTTATTACGATGTCAGCAAGGCGCATATCTACTTTGCCATGCAGCTCTATCTTGACTTCATCAATATTTTCATCAGAATGCTGGCTCTCTTCGGAAAGAAAAAATAACTCGAATCTGTTTTTCACGGCTGCCCGGTTCATTGGCCGGGCGGCATTTTAAGTTGTAGGTACGGTCATGAAGCAGATGTCATTTTTTGAAAACCCTATGGAGCAGCCTTTGGCCGCCCGAGTCCGACCCCGCACCTTAAATGAGTTCGTAGGCCAGGAGCACCTCTTAGGTGAGGGAAAGGTTCTGAGAAGGCTCATCGAGGAGGATCGAATCTGCTCCATGATATTCTGGGGACCTCCCGGAGTGGGAAAGACTACCCTTGCCAGGATTATCGCCGGTCATACCAGATCCCGGTTCATGGACTTTTCCGCAGTTACCGGCAGCATCAAGGAGATACGGCAGGTCATGAAGCAGGCCGACGATGACGGCTTTACCGGCCGGAGGACTATAGTCTTCGTAGACGAGATCCATCGTTTTAACAAGGCCCAGCAGGACGCCTTTCTCCCCTTCGTGGAAAAGGGCAGCATAATCCTCATAGGAGCCACCACTGAAAACCCCTCCTTTGAGGTTAACAGCGCTCTTCTCTCCCGATGTAAGGTGTTCGTCCTTCACGGCCTTACCGTGGAGGATCTGACGAAGCTCCTCTCTCGGGCGGTAGAGAATCCTCTCGGGTTCGGAGACCAAAGGATTCGGATAGACGAAAACGCCCTCAGGATCATCGCCGAGTTCGCAAACGGAGACGCCAGGACGGCTCTTTCCACATTGGAAATGGCGGTGCTCAACGGCGAGCCTCTGGAAGGGGGCGGAACAGCCGTAACCAAAGACGTCCTTACCCAGTGCCTGTCTACTAAATCTCTCTTATACGACAAGAACGGAGAGGAGCACTATAACATAATTTCCGCCCTTCATAAGTCCATGAGAAACTCAGACCCCGACGCCGCAGTCTACTGGCTGGCCAGAATGCTGGAGGCGGGAGAAGATCCTCTGTACGTGGCAAGACGGGTCGTTCGGTTTGCCAGCGAGGACGTAGGTCTTGCCGACTCCCGTGCTCTTGAGATAGCCGTAGCCGCATATCAGGCCTGTCATTTTATCGGCATGCCCGAGTGCACCGTAAACCTGACCCACGCTGTGATATACTTGGCCATGGCGCCGAAGTCCAACGCCATGGAGACGGCCTATAATCGGGCAAAGGACGACGCTTTGAACACCTTGAGCGAGCCTGTTCCCCTCATCATCAGGAACGCCCCTACCCGGCTCATGA
The DNA here is from genome assembly GCA_964442135.1 of uncultured Oscillospiraceae bacterium. GTDB lineage: Bacteria > Bacillota > Clostridia > Peptostreptococcales > Anaerovoracaceae > Avanaerovorax. The sequence goes on along the minus strand of CAYTYN010000005.1, from coordinate 49,256 downwards.
AGGATTTGAAATACGGTGAGGGCTATATCTACGCCCATGACACTGAGGAAAAGCTTACGGCTATGGAGTGTCTCCCCGACTCCCTGAGAGGCAGAGTTTACTACGAGCCTACAGACCAAGGGTTAGAGGGGAAATATAAGGAACGCCTTTCCTATATAAAGGACTGGAAAAGGCGGCGCAGAGAAAAGGAATGAATTGACTGAAGGAAGCCTGCCCGGGCAGACTTCCGTATATTCGTAAAGAGAGGATGAGCAAATGCTGGTTGTCTTTGAAAAGGTTTTAGCAGTCTTCTTAATCATACTTGTAGGTTTTGTCGCAGGAAAGACGAAGATCCTGCCTGAGAGCTCCTCAGGCCCTCTTTCCACTCTAATGCTCTACATAACGGCGCCGTGTATGGCTCTGTCCTCCATCTACGACAAAGAGCTTTCCCCTGAGGTTCTGTCCTCATCTCTTCAGGTCATAGGATGTTCGGCGATTTACTTCCTGGCAAGCTCCCTTATAGGGTATGCCATGGTCAAAATCTTCAAATTCGGCCCTAAGGACGATCAGGGAATATACATAGTTGCCGTATCCGCCGTTAACAGCGGGTTTATGGGATTTCCGGTTACTTTGGCTATTTTCGGCAGCGATATCTTCTACCTTATGGTTATGCAGAACATTGTGCTCAACGTCTTCATGTTCAGCGCCATTCCGGTTATATTGGAACTGGGAAGCGGCGTAAGGCCTGACGCAAAATCCACCCTTAAATCCATGGCCAATATGACCATGTTCGCCGTCATAGCAGGCATTATAATGCTCATAGCAGGAGTCAGACCTCCTGATCTGATAGATGAGGTCATCTCTACCTTAGGAGACGTGACCGTTCCTCTTTCCATGATAATAATCGGAATCAGGCTCAGCTCGGCTCGTCTGAAGAAGATGCTCTCTGATAAGAGGATGGTGATCACCATGATCACGTCCATGGTCGTCATGCCCCTTTTGGTTCTCCTCGTCCTCATGCCGATGAATTTCATTCACGACGATGTTAAGCTGACCCTGGTTCTCGCCGCGGCCTTCCCCTGCGCCGCCATACCGGTAGCCATAGCCGAACAAAAAAACAAAAACAGCCGGTTAATGGCTGAAATCATATCCCTGACCACCTTTGTTTCTCTGCTGACTCTGCCTGTCTTCGCTACCCTCCTTACGGAGATGTACTGCTGACGGAGGCCGCGTCCAAAAGCTCTCTTCGCTCCTCTTCCGTAAGACCCATGCCTCGGCACATGGCGAGGATAGCTTCCGGTTCCGGAATGAAATCCGGCTCGGTACAGAGTCTGGTGAAATCTATCTTTGAAATTCCGCTTCGGGAGAATGTGATCTCTCCCGAAGCTATTTTTCTGTCGTATATCCGAAAGAATACCTGTTTAAAGGTCCTTCCCCTCATCTCCGTCCTCCTGAGCTGTCGGCGTCTCCTCGGCCGCCGGCGCTTCTTCAGCTGTGGGTGCTTCTTCGGCCTCCGGCGCTTCGCCGGTTCCGCCCTCTTCGCCCGGCTCCGGTGCGTCAGCCCCTACCGGCGTTTCTTCACCGGCCTTTTTCTTTCTCCAGCTCTTCTTCTCCTTCTTCTCCTTCTTTTCTTTCTTCTCTCCTTCTGCCGGCTCGTAATCGAAAAAGGTCATCACTATGGCCGCAAGAGCCGCTCCCAGAAGAGGAGCCGCCACGAACAACCAAAGCTGGCTCAACGGGTCGCCGTTAGTCTGCCAAACGGCTGATCCTATGGATCTTGCCGGGTTGGAGGAGCCTCCGGTGAACGGTATTTCTACCATATACACTGCCGCAAAGGTCAGGCCGTAGATGATTCCCGCAGCCTTCATCAGCTCCTCTTTTTTCGATACGCTCAGGTAGGTCAGCACCAGCATGAAGGATAAAACCACATCTACGATAACGGCCTCCAATATGGTTAAGCCGAAGGTGCTCAGATCCCCGTATCCACTGGCAAAGAGAGTATCCCGAGTCGCCAGAACCGCGGCCACCAGTCCCGCGCCTCCTATGGCTCCCAATATCTGTCCTACGACATAAATTACAAAGTCCACCGGATCCATCCTTCCGTACAGCACCATGCCGAAGGATACCGCCGGGTTTAAATGGGCGCCGGATATGTGGCCGACGCAGTAATACATGGCCGCTACAGCAAGTCCGAAGGCCAGAGCCGTGGCGGCTACGCTGAATGCCATGGGAATCCCCATGCCCAAGGCCGATAACATGGTGTTCACGGCTATTCCCGTACCACAGCCTACGAACACCATAAGCATTGTGCCGATAAATTCAGATAAAAATTTCTTTGCCTTTAAAATCATTTTTCCCTCCTGTTCACCACTTTATGATGTCTCTTATAATCTCTCCGGCGATGAGTAGTCCCGCCACCGGAGGTACAAAGCTGACGCTGGCTGGAGCAGCGCTGCCCGTCTTGACGGGCGGCTCCTTTGAATAAAGGGCCTTAACGCCTCCTTCTATGCCTACATCTCTCAGTCCCTTCCTCACAGCCTTTGCCAGAGGACAGACGGTAGTTCTGCTTATATCGTCTATTATGAATCCGTCTCCCCTCAGCTTGTTTCCCGTTCCCATGGAGGATATTACGGGAACCGATAAGGCGACGCACTCCTGTATAATACGCACTTTGGAGGAAACCCTGTCTATGGCGTCCGCTACGTAGTCGTACCGTCCTATGTCGGGTCCTGAGCCCTCGCCGTCAGGATAGTACATGGTATACTTCATTACCCGACAGTCCGGGTTTATGCTGAGAATCCTCTCCTCCATAACGTCGGTCTTAAGCCTTCCGAGGGTTTTACTGCTCGCTATTATCTGCCTGTTAATATTGCTCTCTTCCACCCGGTCCCAGTCGACGATGCCTATGGTTCCCACCGCCGCTCTTGCCAGAGCTTCTATAATATATCCGCCTACCCCTCCTATGCCGAATACCAGCACGGAGGACGCCTTCAGCTTATTCAAAGCCTCTTCCCCGATCATGGCGGCGGTTCTTACGTCTCTTTCTCTGATCATTTAACTCTCCCCTTGCGGTTATCTCTTTTACCTGCTCAGGTGAGCAGTCTGAAGCCGGGCGTGACGTCCTGCTCCGAACAAAAAGCGCACTTTATATGGTCTGCGATGTGTATTTCCTTAAGGTACAGCTCTTTCCCGTCAAGATTTACCCGGTCTACCAGCCGGTGCTCCTGATCCGCCAATGGTGGCGTGGCGCCGAAAAAGCCTTTGCCCGTGTACTTTCCCAGAGCTTCCTTTCTGACCCACAGCTGAAAAAATCCCTCTTCTCCGAAGAGCTCCGCATACCTTAATTCCTGCTTTCCGAAATGCCTCTCCGCGATCTTCTCCCAGCTGCACGGCCTGATCTTTTGAACGTCCAACCCGCAGGGGCCCTCCGAGAAGGCGCACATCCACAGCTCCTCCGAATGGGAAAGGGAAAACTCCAGCTCAAGCAGGGGAAAGTATGGCTTGCCCCCCTTCCGGCGCTCTATGTCCATTCGTCCTGCCATAGCAGCAGCCGCTTCACTTCCCCACATTTCCTGTCCATACATGAGAGCCGCCTTTCTTATCAGGGGGAATCCTTCGTCTCCCTTGGGAAAATCCCCCTCCAGTATATAGACCAGGGAATCACCGGCTCTCATCTTCCTTCTCCTCGAGCCGTTCCAGAACTCTCCTGTAGCCGTCCGCTCCGTAGACGAGACATTTATTTATCCTGCTTATGGTAGCCGTGGAGGCCTTGGTTGCCTCCTCGATCTCGCTGTAGGTCTTCTTCTTCGACAAAAGCTTTGCCACCTGCAGCCTCTGGGAAATGGCGTGGATTTCGTTTATGGTGCATATATCCTCAAAAAATCTGTAGCAGTCTTCTCTATCCTTCAAAGTGAGTATTCCGTCGAAAAGCTCATCTATGTCCTCTGTCTGAAATTTTGATCTATATGACATTTTTTCATCCTTTCCGGGCGATGGCCCCTATTTCGGCAATGGCTGCCTCTAACTGACGATCTCTGTCCCCCCGGAATCCCCCGGAGACTATCACATCGGGAACCACTCCCTTTTCATGGATTCTCTCTCCTGAAGAGGAAAAGAACTCCTTGGTCGTAAGGGTCAGTCCCGTGCCGTCGTCAAAGACCACGGTTTCCTGGATGACCCCTTTGCCGTAGGTAGTCTCCCCTATAACAGAGGCTCTCCCGCTGTCCTTTAGGGCGGCGGCGAGCATTTCCGCGGTGCTGGCGGTGTCTCCGTCTACCAGCACTGTCAAAGCCAGGTTCGTGCAGGAGCTGTCCGAGGTGTATGTCCTTCTCTCGCCTCTTCGGTTCTCGGTGTAGGTAACTGTCCCCTCCGGCAGTAGAAGGTCTGCCACCTTTACTCCTTCCTCCAAAAGTCCTCCCGTATTCCCCCTGATATCTATTATGACTCCACTGACCTGTCCCTCTTCCATGGCCGACAGCTCCTCGGAGAACTCCTCAGCGGTTTTTTCGCCAAAGGCGTTTATTCGTATGTATCCTATGTTGCCCTCCAGCACAGCGGAATCCACACTGCTTTGGTATATCTCCCCCCGAACCAGGGTGACCCGGGTTTCCTCTCCGTCTCTCTCATAGGTTATGGCTACCCGGCTTCCCGGATCTCCCGAAAGGGCTTCTGAGGCCTCCTCCCCGGACCTTACCTTATCTCCGTCTATGACGGTTATTACATCTCCGGCTTTTATTCCTGCGGAGGCCGCGGGACTTTCTTCCACCACATCTCTTACCACGATGTTTCCGTCCTCGTCTTCATCTATGAGTATGCCTACGCCGATCATATTTCCCGACAGGCTGTCCCTCATGGCGTCCACCTCGTCCTTGGTGAGGTATCTGCTGTAAGGGTCCCCTAGGGCGCTCACCAAGACCCGGCACGCCTGATCCAAGGCGGCCTCTTCGTCCTCCTCCCACAGGTAGCTGTCCTGTATAATGTCCCCTATTTCAGAAAGCTTTCCGTACTTCTCCGCCAGCTCTTGGTATTCTGTGTAGCTTTCCCGATCCACGACGGCTTTTCCGGAGACCTCCATGTAAACCCATGCCGCCCCCGCCATCAAAGCCGCTCCCAGGACAAAGGCCGCCAAAACCTTCACCCGTGCCAATCTCTGTTCCTTCATCTATCCTCTACCATTCTCACCCTGTTTCTCTCAGCCTGTTTTCAGCGCTCCGGTGACTATGAGCTGGATGTACGTCTTTCCGTTCCAGCTCTGGCTCGTCAGCCGTCCCTTTATGACTGCGGCTCCTTTCCCATGGGATAAGACCTTTTCGGTCTCATCCGGATTCTTGAAATCCACGCACCTTACTTCTCTTCCGTCCTCCAATTCGGCGGAAAAGCTTAAATACCTGCCGCCCTTTCCAATTCTTTTCACGTATCCGGGACGAGCCTCTATGACGATTTCCGGCTCCGGGTTATCTCTTCCGAAGGGAGCCAGCCTCTCCAGCTGGCGTACCGTGTCCAGAGTCACCTCGTCACCGTCTAGGTATATGTCTCCAAAGGGCTTATCCTTTTCCTCTTCACCGCTCTCTCTCAGCATAGGGATTATATCCCTCTTCAGGTTCTCCCTGAGGGACGGAAGTAGCTCCGTCTTTATGGTGAACCCGCAGGCCGCCTTATGTCCCCCGAACCTGGTGAAAAGATGGCTGCTCATGTTGAAGAGGCGGAATATGTCGATGGCAGGAACGCTTCTTCCCGTGCCCTTCAGGCACCCGTCCTCAGTAGGGGTGACTATTACGGCAGGCTTTCCGTACTTATCCTTCATCCTTCCCGCGACTATGCCGGTTATTCCCTCGTGGGCGTCGTCCGCTTCTATGAGCAGTATATCATCGTCCATGCAGTCTCTTTCCACCGCTTCCGAAAGCTTTAGAAATTCCTTTTCCTGGACTTCCCTTCGCATTTCGTTAAGCTCCGTCAGCTTCTCCGCCAGCTCTTTCGCCTTCTCGTCGTCCCGAGCCTTCAAAAGCTCCACAGCCGTGTGGGCGCTTTCCATTCTCCCCGCCGCGTTGAGGTGGGGAACTATGACGTAGGATATCTGGTCAGCGGTTATCTTCCCCAAAGTCAGACCCGCCGCCTCTATGAGAGCCTTAAGGCCTTTCCTCATTCCCAGGTTCAACATTCTGATACCGTATTTGACCCACGTCCTGTTCTCATCCACCAACGGAACCACGTCGCCGATGGTACCTATGCCTACTAAATCCAGATTCCTGGTCAGCACGGTTCTCTCAAGACCCGCTGTGTCAACCAGCGCCTGAGCCAGCTTTAGGGCCACCCCCACTCCCGCCAAATATTTGAAGGGGTAAGAGCACTCCTGTTGGGAAGGATTGATGAGAGGACATCCCGCCGCCCTTTCCGGCACTACCGTGTGGTGATCCGTGACCAAAACCCTCATCCCCAGCTCTTCGGCATACTCCACCTCGTCCGCCGACACGCTGCCGCAGTCCACTGTGACGACCATGTCAGCGCCCATCCGCCGTATTTTGCAGATGGCATCCCTGTTCAACCCGTACCCTTCATCGAACCTGGAAGGTATGTAGTAGAACACCTTTTCCGTAAGCTCTGAAAGGACATCGGTCAAAAGGGCCGCCGCCGTTATTCCGTCCGCGTCGTAATCTCCGTAGACGCATATGCTTTCATCTTCATCTATGGCTGACAATATTAAATCCACTCCTGCGTCCATATTCAGGAGCAGGAATGGATCGTATGCCCGTCTGGGACTTTCGGAGAGAAACTCAAGGATCTCCTCCTCCGTTTCATATCCCATATTTTTTACGTATTGTAATATCTTTTCGTTGAATTCCATATGATTTAATTACACATATATAATCGCTGCCAGTTGTCCGTATAGCCGGAGCCGCTTCTCAGGGCACTTCCGAAGCGGTTATCGAAGTCACTGCAGGTAATCCATCGGCTCCGTCACCACGCCGTTTACCCTGACCTCGAAGTGAACATGAGGTCCTGTGGAATTTCCCGTAGACCCGCAGAGAGCTATAACCTGCCCCTGGGTCACCTCATCACCAACGGATACCTTAAGCTCTGAGTTATGTCCATAGAGGGTGCTCAGTCCGTCGCCGTGGTCGATTACCACACAGTAGCCGTATCCGCCGTACCACTGGGCAAGTATGACTGTGCCCGAGTCGGCCGCATAGACAGGCGTACCTGCGGAAGCGGCTATGTCCATGCCGCTGTGATATCTGTAATCACCGAATATAGGGTGTATTCTCCAACCGAAATAGGAGGTAATGGTTCTGGAATCCGTAGGCCATATGAATATACCTGTTCCCGTGTACTCCTTATCCGGATCAGAGCTTGCCACTATCTGTGCGCTTATGGCCTCCGCATCGGCGTTCAGCTCATTCAGCTTAGCCTCCAAAGCGTCAAGCTCGTCCTGCATAGCCTCTCTCTTAGCCTGAGCCTCAGCCTCCTTCTCCATGAGAGCTTCTTTCTCCTCTTCCAAAGCCTTCTGCTGCTCCTCCAGCTCCCGATACTGAGCCTCCAGCAAGGCCTGCTGCTCCTTCAGCTCCGCCACAGTCTCCTGATCGCTCTGATACAGTCTCTGGATCATGGAAAGGTTGCTCAAGAAGTCGGAAAGGCTTTCGGATCCGAGTATCACGTCAAGGTAGCCTACTGAGCCGTTCTTATACATGGTTCTGAGCCTAAGTCCCAGCGCTTCCTCTCGCTCCTCTATGTATGCCTTCGTCTGCTCAAGCTCTTCCTCGGCAGCCTGAATCTCCGCCTCCTTTGCGGCTACTTCCGCCTCCTTCGCGGCTATTTCCGCTTCTATTTCCTCCAGCTCTGCCAGCTGCTCTTCCAGGCTGGCCTCCAGCTCTGCCATGTCGTCAGACACTTGCTCCATCTGTTCAGTTATCTCCTGCAGCTCGCTGCTCAGGTCGGCATAGACATACATAGGTATGAAAACCACCACCATGACAACAACGAGGAAACAGGATAGGATTCTCTTTTTCATCGACTTAAATCCCCCCGTTTATCAGGTATCCAGAAATCTTCTCATTGATATAATGCTTCCGCATGCTCCGATGCTCACTCCCATGGCAGCGAAGATGCAAATCAGGTTTTCGGCAAGGTAGTCGGCGGGAACCATAGGGCACGACAAAACGGTCATAACATCTGTGCCTATTATATCCACTATTTTAGCGTACGCCAAATAGGTGATCCCTGCGGATACCGCCGCCGAAACCAGGCCTATTATTATACCCTCCACGAGAAACGGTCCTCTTATGAACCAGTTAGAAGCGCCTATGTACTTCATTATGGAGATCTCACTGGCTCTGGCGAACACCGTCAGCTTAATGGTATTGGATACCACCACCATCGAAACTATGATGAGGAATACCATCACCACGAGAGCTCCTATCTGTAAGGAGTCCGTCGCCGCCGTAAGCTTTTCCACAGTCTCCTTATAATATTTCACATCCTCTATGCCGTCTATGTCTTCTGCCATCTCCGACACCGCCGTTGCGGTTTCGGGAGAATCTACGGTTACCAGCACGGAATCGGGCAAGGGGTTGTCTCCCAGGGAATCCAGCAGGTAGCTGTTCTCGCCCCATCTCTGCTTCATAATGGTCATAGCCTCCTCCTTCGATCTGAAGGCGACGCCTGTGACCCCTTCCACCTCGGACAGCTGTTCCATAATGGTCTGTGCCTGCTCCTCATCGGTGTCGTCCTCCAAAAAAAGCTCCACCTCGTCGTACTCCGACCTTAGCATCTCGGAAAACAGGTTCACATTTACAGAGATCACAAAGGAGAGTCCCAGTATGAGCATCATGGCAGTGATTGCAAATACCGACGCCAGGCTCATGCCCTTGTTTCTGCCTATCTGCAGGAGGGCTTGCTTTATGTCATATCCTATTATCCGCACTGTCCAAGTTCTCCTTATTGCCGTCCCGGGCCGCTCCGTAGCCGTACTGCCCCTGCTCGTCTCTGACGATGTGACCGGACTCTATGGCTATGACCCTCTTATTCATCTTATCGACTATATCCTTAGCGTGAGTAACCATTACGATGGTGGTTCCCGACATGTTTATCTTGTTAAGCAGATCCATTATGTCGTACGCCGTGGCCGGATCCAGATTTCCCGTCGGCTCGTCGGCTATGAGAAGAGACGGCTTATTTATAATGGCTCTGGCGATGGCAACCCTCTGCTGCTCACCGGCTGAAAGCTCGTCGGGATACTTATCTTTCTTATCCGCAATCCCCACCAGCTTCAGCGCCTGCGGAACCCTGATCCTTATCTGCTTCTTAGATTTATGCAAAATCTCCATGGCAAAAGCCACGTTCTCATACACCGTCTTTTTCGGCAGGAGACGGAAATCCTGGAACACTATGCCGATCCTTCTCCTGAGCAGCGGAATCTCCCTGTTGCTCAAGGCGGTAACCTCTCTGCCGCCTACAAATATTCTGCCGGAATCGGCGTCTATCTCCTTCAAGAGCAGCCTGATGAAGGTGGATTTACCCGCTCCGCTGGGTCCTACCAGAAATACGAAGTCCCCTTTATCTATGTGTATGTTGGCATTCTCCAACCCTATATTGCCGGAATAGGTTTTAGTCACATTCTCGAGAGTTATCATGAAATTACCCTGCCTGTAAAGATTCACGTTCGGTGTCCATTATACTACAAAAACAGCTCTTTTTAAACCGTCGCACAGTCATTAAATCCCTGCGGAATGTGAAATTTTAGTGAAGGCCTCTCGGCTGATATCCATGATTTCCGGATTCGAATGAGGCAGCTCGCACCTGAATTCTCCCGTATAGACGGCTCGGGTCTCCGCCTCTTCAATGTATACGATATCTTCCTCCTTTAAAAAGCCTCTCATCTGCCTCCTGCTGACTCCGTCGTTCATCCTGTTCACTGCCCAGATCACTTTATTCCCCGCGTTTCCCATTTTTTTCAACATTCGAATCCTGTCCTTCTGCCTCATCAGCTTAGACGGCATGGGATCTGTCACCGCCACGATTAAATCCATATCCAGCAGGCAGGAGTCGAATTCTTCATCGGCGCTTACGTCGAAGATCTGCACATCTCCCTCCGCTCCCGCCACCAGCCGGGCAAGCTCCGCCGAATCCAGCCTTACGTCCCCTTCTGCATCCTCGGGCAGTATGACCCTCCAGCTTATTCCGTCAATCAGATTGGCGCCGTTTTCCCGAGAGGTGGGTTTCATCTCCTTTACGCTCCTGTATACCGACTTTCCGTTATCCCGTCCCAATCTCTTGTCAATTGCCAGAACGTCATAGGTGAGCCTTCTCATCTCAGCGGGTCTTCCCACCTCTGTGAAGGTCACCCCAAGACCCATTTCCGCAAAGAAAAGGGTCAGCCCCCATGCCGTAAAGCTGGTTCCCACACACTGCCCCGTCCCCGTCACAGCGATTCTTCTCGCCTTCGCCCTGGGGACAGGACCCTTATCTGTCCTGAATACAAATCTGTCCTTAAACACCTCTGCCGCTTCTCCCTGTCGGTTTGCCCTTTTATGCTTTTACATTTTTTGCAATTATTTATATTATTTTACAATGCCCCGGCTCGGAGTGCAAGGAAAATATTGGGAAAAACAGCAGGGCGCTGCTCCCGGGCAGGGGCTCGGCCGCTCACCGGCTCAGGCCGGCTCAGCCGGTGGGCGGCAAATGAAAAAGCGTCCACAGGGACGCCTCGATATATTGTTCAGGTATTATTTTTCGACAAAAGGCACACCGCCTCTGACTCGGCTGTATGGGGAAACATGTCCACAGCCTCGGCTTTTTCCAGGCGGTATCCCAGCTTTGTAAGGCAGCCTATATCCCGAGCCAAGGTCGCCGTGTCGCAGGATATGTAGACTACGATCCCGACGCCGCTGTCTGCTACGGCCTGAAGGAGCTGCCTCCTGCATCCCGCCCGCGGCGGGTCCAGCACGGCTATGTCCGCCTTGTCCAGCTTTATTCCGTCAACTTCCTCTCCGGAAATCAGATCCGGCAGCACCTCTTCAGCTTTGCCGCAGATATATCGTGCATTTACAATACCGTTGATAACCGCGTTTCTGTTGGCGTCTATGCAGGCGCTTTTCACCGATTCGATACCGATCACCATGGCCGCTCCCCTTTTCGCCAGCCAAAGGCCTATGCTCCCCACTCCGCAGTAGAGGTCGAGAACGGTTTTTCCCCTTATATCACAGAATTCACATATGAAACGAGCAGCCTCGTCGTAGAGCCGCTCCATTTGAACCGGGTTTACCTGATAGAAGGAGCCTGAAGAAATTTCGAAGTTCAAGTCTCCGATCCGCTCCCTGATGACAGGCCGCCCTGCCAGAGTTACCGTCTCCTCTCCGAGGGCGCTCTGCCCGGCGCCCGCTGTGCCCTTCCCTGCGCCTGTATTTCGGCTGATGACCACGCTCTCAAGGCTGTACTCCACGCCTTCGGGGCTCGGGGGCAGATAATAGACGGCGTCATCCAGCATTTGAATCAGCTTTTGGGCGTTGGGGATTCCTTTCCCGTTGATGGAAAAAGCAACCATCACCTCTCCCGTGCCGAAGGCGGTGCGAACCGTCATGTGTCGCAAAAGCCCCTTCCCCAAGCGGGAATCGTAGGCGGTGATGTTGTCCCTTTCCATGAACTGCCTCACAGCCTCTGCCGCCGCTCCCACTGTGGGAGCCTGAATCATGCAGTCCGGACAATCCACCACCTCTATGCTTCCTCTGGGATGAAAGCCTATGACCGGAGCTCCGGCGTTCCTCTGTATGCCGCCCTTGAGAATGATAAGGCCGCCGGCGGTTATGGCCATGACGCCTTTGTTTCGGTACCTGAAGGGGTATTCCATGGTGAGAGTATCTCCCACCGCGCCTTCCGCCTCTATGCCGCCGATCCTCTCCAGCCTGTCTATGAGGTGCTTTCTCCTTATACGAGCCTGAGCATCGTATTTAAGCGCTCCGTAGGCGCATCCACCGCACCGTCCCATGATGGGACAAAAGGGGCGAACCCTGTCTTTCGACGGCTCTTCTACGGCGAGAAGGGTTCCTTCGGCGAAGGTCTTTTTTACTCCGGTAAGGCGTGCCCTGACTCGGTCGCCGGTCACACATCCCGAGACAAATACGGTAAATCCGTCGTCCTTTCCGATTCCGGCTCCGCTATCCGCCATATCCACGATTTCCAGGGTCACGATCTCGCCTTTACTTCTCTTCCTCATACTGTCAATATATCTTCCTGACAGCTCCCACTATGGCAGCAGCCGTCATGCCGTATTTATCCTTCAATTCCTCCGGCTTTCCCGATTCGCCGTAAGTGTCGTGCTGGCCTACCATCTCGATCTGCACAGGGCAAAGCCTGGAGGTTATCTCGGCTACGGCACTGCCCAGACCTCCTATGACAGAGTGCTCCTCCGCCGTTACGATTTTTCCCGTAGTCCGAGCCGCCTTTACTATGGCCTCTTCGTCTATAGGCTTTATGGTATGCATATCTATGACTCCCACGTCGAGACCCTCTTCAGCGAGCCGGGCCGCCGCCGTCATGGCCTCCGATACCATTATGCCCGTAGCGATTACGGTTACGTCTCTTCCTTCTCTCAGGATACAGGCCTTTCCCAAGGCGACCTCATCCAATTCGTTGTAGAACACAGGCACCGCCGCTCTTCCCAGCCGCACGTAAGCCGGCCCGTCAAAGGCTATGACCTGCTCCAGCAGCTTTTCCGCGCTGACGGCGTCGCATGGATTTACCACCGTCATAGACGGTATGGTCCTCATAAGGGCTATATCCTCGAAGGTCTGGTGACTGGCGCCGTCCTCCCCTACGGTGATTCCCGCGTGGGTGGCGCAGACCTTTACGTTGGCCCCCGTATATCCGATGGAATTTCTCACTATCTCAAAAGCCCTGCCTGAAGCGAACATGGCGAAGGTGGAAGCGCATACCGTCTTGCCGGAAAGAGCCAGACCTGTGGCTGTTCCGTACAGGTTTTGCTCGGCTATTCCCATGTTGAAAAACCTTTCCGGGTACACCTTGGCGAACTCCGCCGTCATAGTGGACTTTGAAAGGTCGGCGTCCATCACTATGAGATCAGGGCGCTCCGCTCCCAGCTTTACAAGAGCCTTCCCGTAAGCCGCTCTGGTCGCTATTTTGTCTGCCATTACCATTCACCTCCCAGCTCCTCTACGGCCTGTCTCGCCTGCTCCTCGTCAGGAGCCTTGCCGTGCCAGCCCGCCTCGTCCTCCATGAAGGAAACGCCCTTTCCCTTGTGGGTTTTGGCTATGATGGCGGTCGGCTTTCCCTTGCACTCTCTCGCCTTATCGAAGGCTCCAAATATCTGGTCGAAGTCGTGGCCGTCAATTACTGTGACGTTCCAGCCAAAGGCTTTAAACTTCTCATCTACAGGAGCCACCGTCATGACGCTGTCGTTAGGCCCGTCTATCTGAAGGGTGTTGTAATCCAATATACCTACCAGATTGTCCAGCCTGTAGTGGGCCGCTGCCATGGCCGCCTCCCACACCAGTCCCTCCTGTAGCTCGCCGTCTCCCAGAAGGGCGTACACCCGGCCGGGATTTCCGTCTATCTTATTGGCAAGAGCCATTCCCACAGAGACGGAGATTCCCTGTCCCAAAGAACCTGTGGACATCTCAATACCTGGCACCTTGTGCATGTTCGGGTGCCCCTGGAAAGGACTTCCCAATTTTCTCAAGGTCATCATATCCTCTACGGGATAATATCCTCTCTCGGCCAAAGCCGCATACTGGACCGGGGCCGCGTGACCCTTGGACAGTATGAACTTGTCCCTGTCCTTCATGTCCGGATTTTCCGGATCTATGTTCATCTCCTTAAAATATAGGGCGGTAACTATGTCGGCCGCGGAAAGACTTCCGCCCGGATGGCCTGATCCCGCCGCGTATATGGCTTTGATCACGTCCGCCCTGATCTTCGCCGCCATATGGGGAAAAAATTTTTTATCCATAACGTAACTCCTTATATATTTTCCCTGACCCGTTTCACAGCGTCGGGAATATTGTCTAAAATATCTGTGACTGTAAGGGAATATTCCCCCAATTTCTCTGAGGCTATGTCTCCGGCCAAGCCGTGGATATATACTCCCCCTCTCGCCGCGTCAAAGGGGTCTATGCCTCTTCCCAAAAGGGACACTATGACTCCGGTCAAAGCGTCTCCCGACCCTGCCGTTGCCATGCCCGGATTTCCCGTAGGATTGAGCCAGATATCCTCGCCGAATGCCACACAGGTGTGATAACCCTTAAGGACGGTTATGGCTCCGTACCTTCCAAAGAGCTCCCGGCACAGGCTCTCTCTGTTCCGGCCCTTTACCGTCTCTCTTCCTAAAAGCCTTGCGGCCTCTCCCATGTGCGGGGTGATCACTGTGGCTGTTTTTCTCTTACTTCTGGTTCTGAAGGCTTCCTTAACGAGATCGCTTTCGGAGAGCAAATTCAACCCGTCGGCGTCCAGCACCACAGGGCCGTTAAAATCTCTCAGTATCCTTACAAGCCTTTCCTCAGCCTCTCTTTTCTTTCCCATTCCCGATCCGGCCGCCGCCGCGTCAAAGGCTGAAAGCCCGTCCCATGCATCCTCCTCTCCGAGACAGATAGTCTCCGGCACCAGGGTCTGGATTACGGGAACGTTTTCCTCTTCCGTGAGGACCATTACCAGACCGCTGCCCGTTTTGAGAGCGGCTTTTGCGGAAAAAGCGCAGGCCCCTGCCATGCCGTAGGAGCCTGCGGCTATGAGCACCCTGCCCCAGTCTCCCTTGTGGGACAGCTTATCTCTCGGCGGGAAGAAGCCGGCTGTGAACCTTTCGTCTGTGTAACCTTTTATCTCCATGACGTCTCCTCTACAGGTTCAAAAACAGGGAGGCCGTCAGGAAGTATATGGACAGGGCAACAATATCCGAGACCGATGAAATGGCCGGATTCGCGATAAGGGCCGGATCCAGATTCATCTTCTTCACCAAAAGAGGTATCATGCTTCCTATTACCTTTGCGAACATGACTATGAACAGCATGGCCACGCATACGGTAAGGGCGACCATCACTCCGTTTCCCTCCAGCCAGCAGACTCTGAGGAAATTAAAGCTGCTGAGTATGAATCCGATGATGAACCCGACCCTGAGCTCTTTAAAGAGCACAGGCAGGAAGTCGTCAGTTTCCAACTCTCCTGTGGCCAGACCTCGTATTATAAGGGTGGCGGACTGAGAGCCGGTGTTTCCTCCCGTTCCCATGAGCATAGGCATATAGGCTACGAGACAGATGACCTGGGAAAGTGTGGCCTCGAACTCAGTTATTATCATGCCTGTGAACACGTAAGCTATCATGAGTATGATCAGCCAGGGCAGGCGGTTCAGCACGTGCTGCATCACTGAGATGTCCAGATATCCTTTATCCGAGTTCTCCCAGTCGATTACACCGTTCATCCTCTCGATATCCTCTGTGGCCTCTTCCTCCATTACGTCCAGTATATCGTCAAAGGTGATTATGCCCACCAGCCTGTCTTCGTTGTCCACTACCGGAATCGCTATAAACCCGTACTTTTTAAAGTCCTCAGCTACCTCCTCCTGGTCTTCGTATACGTTCTCGTAAACGAAGTCGGTCCTCATTATGTCCTTAACCTTCGCGTTTTCGTCGGATAAGACTAAGGTAGCCAGGGACACTATCCCGATCAGCTTCCTTCCCGTATCCTTAACGTAGCAGGTATATACGGTCTCAGCGTCCATGCCCTCTGTCCGTATGTGCTCCAGTGCTCTGGATACGGTCCAGTCCTTCTGGAGGCTTATGTAGTCAGGGGTCATAAGGCTTCCTGCGCATGTGTCCGGATAGTTGAGGAACGTATTGATAAGCTTTCGCTCGCTCTTCGGGGTCTTTTCCAGTATCTTGTCTACCACGTTGGCCGGAAGCTCTTCCAAAACGTCGATCTTATCGTCGAAGTCCATTTCCGCGACGATGTAATCTATTTCCTTATCCGTTATCTCGTTTATTATGTCTACCTGATCGTCGGAAGGCAGCTCGGAGAACACCTCCACGGATACGTCCTTCGGCAGGAGCCGGAACAGGATCACCGTTTTCTGTATCCCTGCTTCCTCTGTGACCTCTTCCAGAAGTTCGGCAATATCAGCCTCGTTGAACTTGAGCAATTCATCTCTGGCTTTGAAGTACCTCTTCCCTTCCAGATGTTCTAATATCTTCTCAAGGGCTTCTTCGTAGAGAACGTCCTGATCTATCAGTCTGTTTTCCATTTTGCCGTCCTCCTTTCCGAGCATCCCTTTACGGGCGCTCAGTGACCCTTAAATTATACTTAATTTAAGTGGTGTTTGCAAGCCTGTCGCGTCCGGCATGAGCCTGTCGCCCGCCGGAAAAAAGGCATATTAAAAGAGCACTTCAAGACTTTACTCTCAAAGTGCCCAACCTTCACACGTAGTAAGGTTTTCCGGATGATCCTATGCTGCTACTCTCCTTACTCCTAACAGAGTTCCCACATATCCTACGTTGGTAACCGCTATGCCCAGTTTTGCGTTCACTGCGTGAACCTCCTTGCCGTTGCCGATGTAGATGGAAACGTGTCCCGAATATACCAGGATGTCTCCCGGCTCGGCTTGGGAATAGGAGATAGCGTATCCCTCGCTGGATGGATCTCTCGAAATACTGATGCCGCAGGCTGCATATACTGCGTATATGAAACCTGAGCAGTCAGCGCCGTCGGTCAGGCTGGTCCCGCCGTAAGCGTAAGGGTTTCCTACGAACTGAAGAGCATAGCTTGCGATGGTCGATCCGCTGGAATTAGACGGTACGCTGGAAGAGCTGCTGCCGGACGATGAACCGGATGACGAACCGGACGATGAACTTGTACCGGTACTCGCCGGTCTTTCCTTCGTTCCCTTCAAAATTACCTCGTCAACTGCTTCCTGAGTGACTGTGCTGGAAAGCTCCGTAAGAGATACGGTTGCGCCGTTAACGGTAACGACCTGCTCCGTCACAATCTTAGAACCGACCACTCCCTCGGTTTCGACTTCCGTCTCGTCTTCGTAGAGGTCATCCGATTCCTTGGTAACCGTCTCGTAAGCTATTTCTCTCTCTTCGGTTACCACCTGCTCAATAGTTACGTCCACCAAAGGCTCGTACTCTGAAAATAACAGGACATCTCCCGGATAAAGCTCATCGACGTCCAATCCTTCGTTCATCTCCCGGATCTCATCTACCGTCAATCCGCTCTCGGAAGCGATATCCCATAATGTGTCTCCGCTCTCGACAGTGTATGTCACCATCTCCTTACCTCCGGTCACAATATAGTCTATGACCTCCTGAACGTCCTCCGTCAGCTCAGGGTCTTCGTCCCTGTTCTTAACTGTCAGGACATCGGTAGTGATGGCAGGATCACAGGTTATGGAAAGTACTTCAGCGCCTTCTGTAACGTAGTAGTTCTTCACGCCATCGACGACAGCATTGGCCTCCTCTAAGGTGTAAAAGACCGCAACCGTCTCGTCACCGACCTTTACCTGATAGTAGTCCGTAGTCGCCGCGTAAGCGGTAACCGTAGCAGCTCCCATTGTGGTGGTGAGGATTCCGACTATCAGGACAGCCAGTACGATGATGGCGTACTTCTTAGATTTAACTTCGTCTGAAAAATTCATCCTTCATCCTTTCCTGCGTTCCTTTAGGAACGCCCACGGCCAAAATGCCGATGAGATTAAACTTTAAATGAAATTTCTAAGACCGGCTCCTACTAATCTAAAACTCGGAGCCAACCTGTCTCCGGGGGCATATGTCCTCCTTAAACCCGTCCCCTTCGACAACAGTGATACTACATTATATTCATACTAAAGTCAATGTAATTCTTAATTTTTCATTCAGTTTTCACAAAGCAAAAACGCTGGAATCCTTGGAATTTCAGCGTTTATAGTTTCTTAAGATTTCTTAAGAATTCTTAAGAAATGGCTGTATACAATGTATTTTTATGCGCATCTATGTCTATTATACGAGGACTTTGACGGCACCGTGAATATTCTTTATCTCGATGTGAGAAGCCCCCGCCTGGAACTCTCCGTCCAGAGTCCAGTCCATGTTGGGGTCAGCTTCCACCGTGATCTCAGAGGTGCTGAAAAACTTCAGGTGAGGCGACCTGTAATCCCTGGTCATCAAAGCCAGTATTATCTGATTCAGCTCCAGAATATTGGCGGGAGCCTTTACCAGGAGCACCTCGAACATGCCGTCGCTGAGGTCTACCTCGTCATCGGGAAGGCTGAGTACCCCTCCTATGGAAGTGGAATTGCTCACAGCGCCGAATACATATTTGCCGCTGATCACCTTGTTCCCGGTTTTGAAGGTCAGCTTCTCTGCCCTTATGGACGGTATATCCTTTATCTCTGCCAAAACGTATGCCAAATGACCGAGAGTATTCTTAATTCCCTGAGGGACCTCGTAGGACGCCTTTGTAAAAGCTCCGAAGGAGGCTATATAGGAAAAGTGCCTTCCGTTGAAGGAGCCTATGTCGATCACCCTTTGTCGTTCCCCGGTTATGAGCTCGGCGGCTTTCACCGCGTCCGACGGGATGCCTAATGTCGTCCCAAAATCGTTGGTCGAGCCGGTCGGTATATATCCGATGGGCAGATCTCTTCCCGACGACGCAAGGCCTTCCATCACCTCGTTAAAGGTTCCGTCGCCGCCTATGGCTACCAGAATGTCAAAATCTCCCGCGGCCTTTTTCGCTATCTCCGTTCCGTCCCCTCTGGCGGAGGTAGTAGCTACGGACACTCTGTATCCTTTTTTGCAAAAAACCTCTATTATCTCGGCAAGGTTCCTGCTCCCCTCTCTCTTGCCGGCCATAGGATTGAGGATTATGAGTATTCTCTTATGATCCATGTTATATCTCTATTCTTCTCTTCCCACTTAAATTTTCTCTGCCCGTCACGGTCCAAAGCTTATTGAACACCACTCCCAGGCTCAGCGCCCAGGATATGAGGTAGAACCAAACCATGATGGCGACTATGCTTGCCAGGGAGCCGTATATCAGGTTATAGCTGACCGCGTGGTTGGCGTAGGCGGAATACACTATGGTAACCACCAGCATGCCCGTCGCGCCGAATATGCTCCCCGGCAGTATCTGCCTGTATTTCAGCCGTACCCGAGGAAGTATGTAGTAGTTCAGCGACACCATGAAAAGGTACAACACCATGGCGCAGGGCCATCTTAAAAGGGTCCAAAGGGTGTCCACCATGCCGCCTCTGATCAAGGGTATGACCTCCAGGACTTTGTTGAAGATTACCTCGCCGTACACGATTATGCCTGCTGACACGGCCATGGTGACGATGGTCACCACCATTGTGACCATGGCTCTCAGTCTGTCCCGCCAAAAGCTGCCCAGATCCTGCCCGCCTGAATAGGTGTAATTAGTCAGCCTCATGAGGCAGTATTCCGCCCTGGAAGCTGACCATATGGCCATTATTATGAAAGCTATGTTGCTAACCGCTGCCGACCTGTATTCCAGGAAGGACTCTATGAACTCTGCCACCCTTTCAGGAGCATACCTTTCTATGACCTCCTGCAAGGCATCCATGGGGATGTCCATTATTCCCAAAAGCTGGGACAGGACTATGAAGGTGGGCACCAGGGACAGCATGAAATAGAAGGCCATCTGAGCCGGTACGCCTTTGTAGTATGGTTCCCTGTACTCTCTTATGCCGAGGAGAACCATGTAGCTCAGCCGTTTTCCCATAACAACCTCTTCATTTCTCCGCCATCCTTGTCTTTCGCTCCTCCAGAAGCTTTTCCAGCTTTTCCAGAGCCTTCGCCCGATGGCTGATCTTATTCTTTTCCTCCTGGCTCATCTGAGCGAATGTCTCCTGGTATCCTTCAGGCACGAATAGGGGATCGTAGCCGAAGCCTCCATTGCCGGCAGGAGCGTCCAGTATGTGGCCGTTGCATTCACCTCTGGCTACCAGGGTCTCTCCGTCAGGATATACCATGGTTATCACCGAGACGAATCTAGCTCGCCTGTCGCTGTAGGGAACCCCTTCCAGCATGGCAAGGAGCTTTATGTTGTTCCTCTCGTCGTCGCAGCTTTCACCGGCGTACCTTGCGGAAAAGACGCCCGGCTCTCCTCCCAGAATCTCCACCTCCAGGCCGGAGTCGTCGGCTATGGTGACCCCTCCCGACATCTTCATTACGGCATATGCCTTTTTGTAGGAGTTCTCCTCAAAGGTTCTCCCGTCCTCTTCGATCTCTCTGTCATCGAGGCCTGCTTCGTCTCTGGAGATCACCGTCATCCCGAATTTTTTCGTTATGGCCGCTATTTCCCTGATTTTATGCTGATTTCCGGAGGCGGCTATAATAGTACGCATATATAGGTCCCTTCCTTTCGGTATGATATATATTACCACAGATTTCGCCCTATATGGTACAGTTTTTTGCCTTCTGAAGCTCCGTGTTTGGAACCCGTCCGTAATAATACGGCGGTCAACGCAATCAGTCTGCACAAGACCGTTTCAGTTGATCAGTTGATTCTTCCGTTCCGGCCGGTCCTTTCTCTGAGAAGCTCTTCCAGAGCCGAACCGCTGCTGCTATGGCAGGCTACCATGGGAAAGCCTCCCCGCTTACATTCTGTGCGGGCCGCGTTCATCATCTTATGGGATACGGTTTTGGTAAAGCATATGAGCATATCGGGGGTCCCGATCTTTTTCTTCAATGCGCCGCTTTCCTTGGTAAACACCTTTGCCGTATATCCGTATCCTCTGCAGATCTCCTCGTACTGTCTCTCCATTCTCTCATTTCCGCCTATTATAACGATACTCATACTCGACTCCTTCTCTAAGACTTTCCGTCCGATTTTCCCTAAGCCGTCCGTTTTTTCAAGCCGGTCGGTTTTTCCATACCGGCCCGGCATGGTTAGTCACATCTAACTATGCCGGCGTATATATAGGTTAGCATAGGCTAACCTATATGTCAAGCACGCCCGGACATAACTTACCATAAATTATAAGCCATTTGTGATAAAGTCCTGATATGTCGTAAATGGAAATGTCCCGGATTTAGTACAATTATCCTCCTGAGAAATTAACTAAGTCGACCTTTCCCCAAAGGCTGCAAAAGCCACGTAAAAGTCCCGAATCAATCGGGACTAAAGATTTTTTGGGATATTCTCAAAATGCTTGACGCCGCTTATATTCCTTCGCGGAATCAGTCCAGATACGTTATTTTCTCCACGCCCTTGATGCCAAGACCCGGCTCATCAGATACCGTAATCCTCTGCTCGTCGAATACCGCTCCGCCAAGAATCGGATCTTCGCTGCAAAGTACAGGACCGTCCAGGTCAATCTTGGTGATAATTTTCTTCGCGCAGGCCAGATGAACCGCTGCGTTGACACTGATCTTCGCTTCCAGCATACAGCCAATCATACACTCTACGCCGTATACCTCCGCCGCAGAAGCGATCTTCAAAGCGTTGTACAGACCGCCGCATTTCATCAGCTTGATATTTACCAGATCGGCCGCTCTGGTCTGCATAATATATAGGGCGTCCTCCGGGGAGAACACGCTCTCATCAGCCAGAACCGGCACATAGGAGCGCTCTGTCACATATCTCAGACCGTCGATGTCATGAGCCTTGACCGGCTGCTCCACGAACTCGATATCCAGTCCCTTTTCCTGCATCTGATTCAGCAGGCGGACTGCCTGTTTAGGCTCCCAACCCTGGTTTGCGTCAATGCGGATGCGGATATCATTTCCGACTGCCCGGCGCACTGCGGTCAGTCTGGCCACATCCAGCTCCGGATTGGCTCCCACCTTGATTTTAAGGGTATCATAACCCCGGCGTACAGCATCCATCGCATCCCGAGCCATTTCCTCCGGGTCATTCACGCTGATGGTAATATCGGTAATGATATGCTTGCGGCTGCCGCCCAGCAACTTGTAGACCGGAATCTCATGCAGCTGTCCGTACAAATCCCAGAGAGCCATATCCATGGCTGCCTTGGCACTGGTGTTTTTCACGATACAGCTGTTCAGAGCCTGCATCAGATCCTCGAAATCATCCACATCCCGTCCCACAACTGTCTTGATAATATGATCCTGAAGAGCTCCCAGAATCGCTCCCGTAGTATCTCCCGTAATGACTCCTGTAGGCGGCGCCTCTCCATAGCCTACCGCTCCTGTATCGGTGTGGACTTCCACAATGATATCCTCTACGCTTGATACAGAGCGCAACGCCGTCTTAAAAGGCACCCGCAGGGGAACAGAAATCTTCCCCAGTCTCACTTCTGTAATCTTCATATTCTGTCATCTATCCTTTATCTTTATATTTCCAAAAGCTGACATCTTCCATGTCAGCGAGCCAACTCATACATAGCCTCGGCCATAATCTCCGCATTGTCAATCAGCCGATCCAACTCCATATATTCATCCGGCTTGTGTTCCCGCACCTCATCTCCCGGGAAAATGGGACCGAAGGCCAGCGTATTGGGCATCATCTTGGCATAAGTTCCGCCGCCGATGGATTTAGGCGCCGCTTCCTGTCCGGTACAGCGCGTATATACTTCCAGAAGCTTGCTCACCAGAGGACTGTCCGGCTCCATATAAAGACCGGCCTTGTGATTTAAGGCAGACACCTGGAATCCGGCTTCCGCAAAAGCTGCCTCCACCTTCGGACCGCAGTCCTCAAAGCTCTTTGTGACCGGATAGCGGTAATTCAGCTTCACAGAAATCTCGCATTCCTCTCCCTTCACAGTTCCCTGTATTACACCCAGGTTCATGGTCAGGCCGCCGGACACCTCATCCTCCATGGCAATGCCAAGAGACTCACCGTCACATTCCATTCCGATCTTTTCTGCAAGGAGCTTTACCGTGCGTGCCAGATCTTCGGAAAGAGGCAGCCGGTTCAGGAACATCATCAGCCGTCCGATGGCGTTTTCTCCCTCCCATGGCGTTCCTCCATGGGCGCTCACTCCGGCAGCTTTGATGCGGATGCCGTCCTCAGTCAGGGTGCAGGTGACCTTCTCCTCCTGCATGGCCGCAATCTGTTCTGCCATCTCACGGGAACAGGAAAGGCGGGCGCACGCTTCAGCCGGAACAATATTGTGAGCTTCTCCGCCTTCCAGCTCCAGCAGACGGAATTCCCCGTCCTGGCGGAATCGACAGGTGAAGGTCTCGTTCACCAGACCCTTTTCTCCGTTGATGACCGGATATTCTCCATCCGGCGTAAAACCCATGACCGGAACCTCTCCTCCATGGTTCAGGTAATACTTCATATCAGCGCTTCCGGTTTCTTCATTCAGCCCAAATATCACCCGAACACGCTTCTTAAGCGCTGCGCCGGATTCCTTCAGGGCCAGCAGGGCATACAGCGCCGCTACGGCCGGTCCCTTGTCATCCATGGTTCCACGGCCGTAGATCCTGCCGTCGGCCACCAGTCCCTCGTAGGGCGGAACCGTCCAGCCGTCTCCTTCGGGCACCACATCCAGGTGGCAGAGCACCGCCGTCATCTCTTCCCCTTCGCCGTACTCACACCAGCCCGCCTGATTGTCCATGTTATGGGTGGAGAAACCCAGCTTCCGAGCCGTCTCCAGCATATACTCCAGACAGTCCTGCACGGCTTTTCCATAGGGGTATCCGCTGTCATCCTCCGCGTACACACTGGGAATCCGGATGCATCCCTGCAAATCTGAAATCAGATGCTCTCTCTTTTCTTCTATCAGTTTCCGAAACTCCAACTAATCACTCCTCCCTACAACTCCATGCATTCCAGCACCTGCTTGCTGCGCTCAAATTCTTCGTATCTCAGTCCGCGATCCTCCGTTTCCATCTCGCCCACCTGATTGTCGTAAGGATCCGCCCGCCAGTGCTGCTTTTCTACGGTAAAGGGTACCTGAAAAGCCTGGTTTGCCGTCATGCGGAAGGGATCAATATTTCCGAAATAAAACCTGCGCCGTTCCTCGTCTCCCGCCCGCACCGCGGCGATTCCGTAGGACGCGTCAGCATACAGCCAGCCGTAAGGCGCGACATAAAACCTCACCCAGTCATGGGCCCCGCAAAAATCCGGCTCCGCGGTAAGACCGCTCTGCCAGCGAGCCGGAATACCGGCACAGCGGCACAGCGTCAGAAACAGCAGTGCGAACACACCGCAGTCTCCGGTCAGATTACGCGCGCAGTTTTCTGCGATATTTTCCAGGCCGAAATAGGAAGGCATATAGGTATAGGTCATATGCAGCGTAATAAAATCATAAAATCTGCGAGCCTTTTCCAGAGGGTCTGTAATCCCTTCTGTCAGATGTCCCGCCAGTTCCCTGATATAGGGTGTAAACAGAATATGGGGCGCTTCCTCGCCGGTATAAAAATCCGGCTGCTCTTCTCCTGCTTTCATCTGCTCCGTATCCCGGTACACCGCCTTGCGAACATAGGAGTACCGAACTGTAAACGGATGGTTTTCCTTCATCTCCTCTTCCCAGCAGACCGTACGCTGCAATGCATCTCCCGGTGCGATGTTTCCGCCCGGCGTCAGCTTCTCCAATGTAATCTCCGTCTGCTCCGGACACTCCGCCGGGATCGGCAGGTGAACCCGTACCTTCGTTCCCGGGACAAACAGCTCATCTTTCACTCTGAGCGAAGCCTCCACACAGATCCGGCGGGATGCAGAGCCTTTTTCCTTCATCTTTCGGATGCAGGTCTTCAGTTCTCCTGTCTCCTTGGACTCCTTCCCTGCACTTTCCACGCCTCCCATTACGACTCCTGCCCGCTCTGCGAAGCCTGGCTCCGTCTTGCAAAGTGTTTCAAAAAAGCGGTCAAAAAACCGCATCTCTCCCTTTTGGTAGATCCAGCCGATTTTCCCGGAATATACTCTCTCATCAAATTCCTCGTCCGTAAAATCCGGAATCTTCTCCCGAACCCTGGCAAGAGCCTCCTCTTCCGTAAAAGGAAAGTCTCCCGGAAGCCTGAGAATCATCTCCCGCTGAGCCGTCAGACAATGCCGAAGCGCCTCCGGGGTATCCGGGTTCTGAAGACGCCTGTCGATCAGTCTCACCGCTCCATCAAAATCTCCGCAGAGCTTGCGGCGGAGAATATCCTCCGGAAGCCCCATATGCAGATACCGAAAATTTTCGTTTACGTTCACGGCTTTTCTTCCTTTATTTTGAATTCAGACAGCCGAACCCGCCCCCAAAGAGGCCGGAACGGTGCCATCAGCTCTGATATAATTTACGATATATGCTGTGAAAACCGGCAGAGGCTCTGACAGAGCTCTGCCGGCTGATTTTTACATCACAGCTGTTATATAAATATCTGTAGCAACGCGCCCATTCCCAATCCGCAGAAATTGCCTATGGCCGCGCCCAGAACTCCCATCAGTACGCCGATGCCGGCGAAGGAAGGATTATAGGCTGTAGCCACAATAGGTGCGGAAGCGGAACCGCCGATATTCGCCAAGGACGCTGTGGAAACCATACACAGATCCCAACGGAATATCTTTGACAGAACGAACATCAGCACAACATGAATCACCAGGATAAACACACCGTACACCATCCACATAGGCGCAGACAGCAGATCTGTCAGGCTTGCGGTAGATGCCAGCAAAGATACCACTGCGTACAGGTAAATACTGGACAACTCTTCTGTTGCGGGGAGCTTGCCCAGAGGCGACATAGCACATATCAGACCGATAATCGTCACAAACAAAGTCGTGCAGGTGCCTGTATCAAACATGGAAAGTCCGATGCTGGAAAAACCGCTGCTCATAGCTCCTCCCACCATCTGAGACAGGGCGGACACCATTAGAGACAGCCCGATCAGGAAAACCCAGTCTCCTGCTGACGCCTTCCTCTTCTCCTTGTCCAACTCTGCATTTGCAGCTTCTGCCACTGCGTCCAGCTTGGAGGTGTCTGCTTTTACAGCATTATTCCACTTGGAAGCATAGCGAACCACAAGAAGCAGAAGAGCAATCCACACGGAATAGCAGACCGTATCCAGAGCCAGCGCACAGCTGTAGGCTCCGGCATCCACCGGAAGAGCCGCCTGCATGGCTGCCATGTTCGCGGAACCGCCTACCCATGAGGCATATAGAGCAGCTACTGAACCCCATGTCTTCTCTCCGCCGCCCAGCGCATTGACGAAGATCGGGTAGCCGATAACAAAACCTATCGCCAGCGTCACGGAACAACCCAAGAAAATCGCGATCATCCGTCCGCCCAGCTTGGCCAGTTTCCGGAAGTCACAGCGCAACAGCATGACAAATATCATGGCGTACAGCAGATTGTTCTTCAGAGCACTGTATGCAGTGGATACTCCCTCCGAATTGTAAAGACCCAAAGTGCAGAACACCATATTCAGTACATAGAGCCACACCAGCGGCGGAACAACATTAAACACCTTCCACTTGGTGTATTTTTCCAGAGCCAGCAGTCCGCCGGCCAGGAACATCAGAAATGCAATGTAGGTAAAACCGTTTGTGATAACCATAACATTCTCCTTCTTAAAATAGCGTAGTAATTAGAACCTTTCAGGGTTCTCGAAAAGTGCTTCTTAGCTTCTTACCGGATCGGCCGTCTCCGGTTTTCTAAAAAGCCTCCGTTTGCCTGTCTGCTCGGATAAGGGCAAAAAAAAGAAACTTACACAAAAACACCAAAAGAGTCCCTTCCCATGACTTTGATTGATTTTCCTCACGGTTTCTCGGAAAACACACATCAGACAAACAGAACTCACCTTTCTAACTAACCTGAAACTTGTGTAAATTCTCTAAAATTATATTCGCGGTTTCTACTCTTGTCAATAGAGAGATACGATAATGTACAAACCTACAGAAATAAATGTACAAGCCATTTATGGTAAAGTTCTGATATACTATAAATGGAAATATCCAAATAAACATGTCTCATTAAAACATTCCCAGAGATTTGAAGATGAATATCCACAGGAACAATGTCAGTCCGGCGAACGCGGAAGAGAATATGACGCTGTTTCCCGCCAGCTCTGCGTCGCTGTCCATAGCCTCCGCCATGGTGAACGAGGATACCGCCGCCGGAGAAGCGAACAAAGCTATAAGGGTTACGAATTCCACTCCTCTGAACCCTGCCAGAGCCGCTAAGGACAGGAATATGGCCGGAACGGCGACGAGCCTTCCCACAACGGAGATTATCAGATTCCGACTGCATCTCTTTATGCCGGAAAAGCTGAAGGACGCTCCCAGAATTATGAGCGCCATAGGTGTGGTAACCTGAGCCATTTCCTCTATTATGGACTCTGTCGTTTCCGGCAGCTGAACGCCGGCGAGGGATACCGCTATACCGCAGACCGCCCCTATTATAACAGGGTTCTTCACTATTTGTACCACCATGTGACCCACCGAAACCCTTCCACCCCGAAACACCTCTAAGCTTATTACGGCAAGGACATTGAACATAGGCACTATGACGGCTACCATAATGGACGTCACTCCTATATTTTCCTGACCGCATATACCGGTAGCTATAGGTATTCCCATCAGAACGAAGTTGCTCCTGAATATGGCCTGTATCATGGCTCCCCTGCTGCGAGGATCCTTCTCGATTCCGGTCACCAACAGGGTCGCGGCGAAATATATGACGAGAACTGACGCCACTCCGAAGGCTAACAGCTTCACGTCAGCCGTCGCCCCTATATCTGTCTCATATAGATTACGGAACATGAGGGGCGGAAAGAACACTATGAAAACAAGCCTGTTGAAATGCCTGTTCTCCGTTTCGTTTATGACTCCGGCCTTCCTTACCGCCATGCCGATGGCGATGAACACGAACACCGGAACCACGGCGTCCAAAGCCACTATGACATTACTGATCATCGGCAATCACCTTGTCAGCCTTTACGTCGTAAACGTCCATGGGTATATCCTCCGTCAAAAGCCGGGAAAAGCAAAGGACAGCCTTAGGGCATGCCGTTTTGGCGAGGAATCGATCGTAATATCCTCCCCCATGGCCCAGCCTTCTTCCGTCGGGGGACGCCGCCACACAGGGCAAAACGGCCAGCTGGATTTCCTCCGGAACCGCCGCTTTCCCTTCCTTCGGCTCCCGTATGCCGAAGCTTCCGGGAAAGAGTTCCTCGTCAAAGTCCTCTATTTCCAAAGCCTCCATCACACCTGCTCCCATGCACCTGGGCACGAAGACCCTTTTCCTCATCTCCAATGCCTTCCTTATGATCCCTTCGGTATCCGGTTCTCTCTCTGTGCTGACGTAAATGAACAGATTTTCACACAGGACAAAATCCTCATCCTCTGTCATCTTCCTGTATATATCCTCTGAAGCTTTTCTCATGTATTCGCCGGTGAGAGACTCCCTTATCCGTGCAGCCTCCTCCCTAGCCTTTCTCTTATCTGTCATCATATGCGGTTTTTACTGTATCTGTGAGAATGTGAGAAGAATATTATACCATTTTCTCCTGCTTTACCTTGTGATCAACCACGTGGCGGGACTTCAGTTCTGATCTGATGTCGTCCATGGATATGCCCATTTCTATCATCAGCACCATCAGGTGGTAGACCAGATCGGAGATTTCGTATACAGTCTCCGCCTTGTCTGCGGCCTTTGCGGCTATTATAACCTCCGTGGTCTCCTCGCCCACCTTTTTCAGGATCTTATCAATACCCTTCTCGAACAGGTATGTAGTATAGGATCCTTCTTTTTTCTCCGTCCTTCTTCCCGCGATGAGCTCCATCAGGCCTTCCATGGTAAAGCCTGCGTTTTCCGCATTCATGTACACCAGATCGTTGAAACAGGAATCCGTGCCCAGATGGCAGGCCGGGCCGTCTTTGGTGACGTTGACCACCAGGGCGTCTCTGTCGCAGTCGGCCACTATGCTATAGATGTGCTGACGGTTTCCCGAGGTTTCCCCCTTCAGCCAAAGCTCCTGTCTGGAGCGGCTCCAAAAGCATGTAAGTCCCTTTTCCATGGAGATCTGAAGGCTTTCCCTGTTCATATACGCCACGGTGAGAACCTTCTTGGTGGAGCAGTCCACCACCACCGCCGGAATCAGTCCTTTTTCATCGAATTTAAGCTCGTCAATCTTCACCATTTCCTCTTCTCCTATCGAACGTTTATCCCCGCTTCTCCCAGAGCTTTCTTAAGATCAGGAATCTTCACCTCTCCGAAGTGGAATATGGATGCGGCAAGTCCCGCGTCCACGTCGGGTATTTTCCTGAACAGAGTTATGAAGTCCTCTATACATCCGGCGCCTCCTGAGGCGATGACGGGTACTGAGGATATGTCGCAAACGGCCTTCAGCATCTCCAGGTCAAAGCCTTCCTTCACTCCGTCCGTGTCTATACTGTTAAGGACTATCTCTCCGGCCCCCAGGGAAATGCCCTTCTTTATCCATTCTACGGCGTCCATCCCCGTCTTTTCTCTTCCCCCTTTGGCGTACACACAAAAATGGCCGTTCTCTCTCTTGGCGTCTACAGACAGGACCACACACTGATCGCCGTACTTTTTCGCAGCTTCTGAAATGAGGCTCGGATTTCTTATGGCTCCCGAGTTTACGCTGACCTTGTCGGCTCCGCACTTTAAAACCCGGTCAAAATCATCTATGGTGTTTATACCTCCGCCTACGGTCAAGGGTATGAATATGGTTCTCGCCACCTCAGTCAATATGTCGGTGAACAGGGCCCGTCCCTCCGCCGAGGCAGTTATATCGTAGAATACCAATTCATCTGCTCCGTTATCCGAGTAATACTTTCCCAGCTCTACCGGAGATGAGACATCAGAAAGGCCTTGGAAGTTAACGCCTTTTACCACCCGGCCGTCTTTCACGTCCAGACAGGGGATTATTCTCTTAGTTATCAATGTCTCTCTCCTCTCCCGGGAGCTGATCTGCTCCCGCCAACCTTACAGCCTCCCTTAGATCTACAGCCTTGGTATAGATGGCCTTGCCCAGTATGGCGCCGTAAATTTCCATCTTCGACAGAGCCTTCACGTCCTCCGGAGAGGAAACGCCTCCGGAAGCTATGACGTCCAAGCTGAACCTTTCCTTCATCTGCCGGTAAAGGTCTAAATTAGTTCCCTTCATGGCTCCGTCCTTGGATATGTCGGTGCATATGACCGTCCTGACTCCTTCCTCCTCCATCTTGGCGCAAAAATCGGCCCAGGTGATTTCAGTGGTCTCTGTCCATCCCTTTATAGCCACCAGACCTTCTCTTATATCTACGCTTACAGCTATGTGACCGGCTCCGAACCTTTCCACGGCTTTAGCGGCGAAGCCCTCTTCCTTTATGGCCGCCGTTCCCAGTATGACCCTGTCCACTCCTATATTAAGGTACGTCTCTATAGTCTCCATGCTCCTTATTCCGCCGCCCAGCTGGGTGAACATACGGGTGGACGAAACTATCCTTCTGACCGTCTCCAGGTTAGGAGTCAGACCGGTCTTTGCCCCCTCCAGGTCCACCATGTGAAGGAATTCCGCACCCTTCTCCTGAAATGCGACGGCCAGGCGGGCAGGATCGTCATCGTATACGGTCATCCGGCTGTAATCCCCTTTGTAAAGGCGGACAGCCTGCCCCTCATATATGTCTATGGCCGGAAAAATCTTCATATCTCAGCCTCCTCTTCTTCCCCAAGACGGCAGAAGGCCTTTAGAATAGAAAGTCCTGTCTTTCCGCTCTTTTCAGGGTGGAACTGACATCCGTAAACGTTGCCCCGGGCCACGGCGGCGGTCAAAATGGCTCCGTACTCCGTGTCCGCGATAACGTAAGGCCGGCACTGGCTGGCGTAGTAGGAATGGACGAAATAAACGCAGTCTCCTTCGTCGACGTATCTGAACAGAGGACTTTTCTCCTTATCCCCGGGAAAGATCAACCTGTTCCAGCCTATGTGAGGCACCTTATACCCTTCCGGAATCACCGGTTTCATGGACACCACCCGTCCCGGTATGAGATCCAGACACCGATGGACGCCGTATTCCTCTCCTTCTGTGAACAAAAGCTGCATGCCCAGGCATATGCCCATGAGAGGCTTTCCCCTCTCAGCTTCTTCCACTACCACTTTGTCCAGGCCTCCGGCTCTAAGCTTTTCAGCGGCGTCGCCTAAGGCCCCCACGCCGGGCAGTATCACCTTATCGGCCCTTCTTATCTCATCAGGATCACCTGTGACCAGAGCGTCCTCTCCTATGGCTGTCAGGGAGCTTTTCAGGGAAAACAGGTTCCCCACTCCGTAATCCACTATGGCTATCATTTAAAGGACTCCTTTCGTGGAAGGTATACGGTCCTCGAGAGTCGGATCTACGGCTGAGGCCTGTCTCATGACTCTCCCAAAAGCCTTGAACACTCCTTCGATGATGTGATGGGAGTTAGAGCCCGCCAGCTTTTCTATGTGAAGGGTCATGGCACAGTTCCTGACAAAGGCTTTAAAGAATTCCTCTGTCAACTCCGCATCGAAGGTGCCGATCTTCTGGGAAGGCACGTCCACATGGTAGGACAGATGGCTTCTGCCCGATATGTCCGCCGCCACCAAGACCAAAGCCTCGTCCATAGGCAGTATGATGTGGCCGTATCGATTTATGCCGGCCATGCTCCCCAGCGAGTCTCTAAACGCCTTTCCCAAGGCTATCCCCACGTCCTCCACTGTGTGATGATCGTCCACGCAGGTGTCCCCTTCGCAGAAAAGCTTAAGGCCGAACCTTCCGTGGTGAGCGAACAATGTGAGCATGTGGTCGAGAAATCCCACTCCCGTGCTCACATCAGGTGCTCCGCCCTCGTCTAATGAGAGGGAAAGCCTTATGGACGTTTCCGCCGTGGTTCTTTCTATTTCACTTCCACGCATTTCAGTCTCCTTCCTCCAATATGTGGTCTACCGTCTTCAAAAATATGTCCATCTCCTCATCGGTTCCGATGGTGACCCGGTTATAATCGGCTATTTTTCTTTTGTTGAAGTGCCTTATGAGAATCCCCTTCTCCTTCAGCTTGGAGTAGAGAGCTTCTCCCGATATTCTCTCCGACCTTATCAATATGAAGTTGGCTTGGGATTGGGGTACCTGAAAGCCTCTCCTTCTCAGCTCCTCCGTCACTCTGTCTCTGGTCCTGCATATGGCCCGGCACCTTTCCCTGTAATAGTCCGCCGACTTCATGGCCGCTATGCCGGCTGCCTGGGTCATGGCATTTATGTTATATGGGTTGGTGGAAAACTTCAAAGTCTCCAGATCACTTATGAGGGATGGGGCTCCAAAGGCGAAGCCCAGGCGGGCTCCCGCCATGGATCTGGACTTGCTGAAGGTCTGGCAGACCAGCAGGTTATCGTATTCCTTCGTAAGCATTACCGCCGACTCGCCGCCAAAATCCACGTAAGCCTCATCGACGAGCACCACGTTGTCTCTGTTGCCCTCTACGGCCTTCCTTATGTCGTCTAAAGGCAGTGATTGTCCCGTAGGCGCGTTAGGGTTGGCTATTACCACCATTCCCTCTGCCCCGCAGTAATCCCTTATGTCTATGGAGAAATCCTCCTTCAAGGGTATTTCCACGGCCTGAAGGCCATGAAGGGCGGCGAACACAGGATAGAATCCGTACGTCAGATCGGGAAAATACACCTTGCCCTCGGGCTTTGAAAAGGCCATAAAGGCGAAGTTGAGTATGTCGTCAGAGCCTGATGCTACGTAAACCCTTTCCCCGGTCATCCCCCAGCTTTCCCCTATGGCAGCCTTAAGGGCCGCAGCCTCCGGATCCGGATAGAGTCTGAGCCTTTCCATCGCCTCAGGCTTTATGGACTCTATGACCTGAGGAGATGGCGGGTAGGGGGACTCATTGGTATTAAGCTTTATGTACTCCATTCCTCCCGGCTGTTCTCCGGGAACGTAAGGCTCCAGATCGGAAAATCTTTCGCTGAAAAATCTGCTCATATCTACATGTTCTCCCTGTACCTTCCTATGCGAATGAGAGCGCTCCTTCCGTGAGCGTCAAGGCCCTCTGCCCCGGCAAAGGCGGCTATGTCCTCGGCATGCTCACTGAAGGCCTCCTTCGTAAAGTAGGTGTACTGATATTTCTTAACAAAGTCGTCTACGGAGAGAGGGCTGGAAAATCTGGCCGTTCCTCCTGTAGGCAAGGTGTGGTTAGGCCCCGCCAGGTAATCTCCCATGGCCTCCGGGCAGTATTTGCCTAAGAAGACAGATCCTGCGTGGCGTATTCCTCCCAGATAGTCGAAAGGTGAATCCACGCAAATCTCCAGGTGCTCCGGTGCGATTTCGTTGACCACGTCTACGGCGTCCTTAAGATTCTCCGTAACGATTATCTTTCCGTTGTTCTCTATGGATGCAGAGGCAATCTCTCTTCTCGGCAGGCTCTTAAGCTGCTCATCTATTTCCCGGGCCACAGCCTCTGCCAGCTCTTCGCTGTCCGTTACCAGAACGGCGCTGGCGTTTTTGTCGTGCTCCGCCTGACTTAAAAGGTCGGCCGCCACGAAGCCGGGATCGCAGGTTCCGTCCGCCAGAACCAATATCTCGCTGGGCCCCGCTATCATGTCGATAGCCACCTGTCCGAACACCTGCTTTTTCGCTTCGGCTACATAGGCGTTTCCCGGGCCTACTATCTTATCCACCTTGGGAACCGTCTCCGTTCCGTAGGCCAGAGCGGCTACGGCCTGAGCGCCTCCCACCTTAAAGATTCGATCCACGCCGGCTATCTGAGCCGCCGCCAGTATCACCGGGTTCATCCTCCCGGCTCTTGACGGGGTGGTGATGACCATCTCTCCCACTCCGGCGATCTTGGCCGGAATGGCGTTCATGAGGACGGAGGAAGGATAAGCCGCCGTTCCTCCCGGAACGTAAAGACCGGCTCTGTCTAAAGGCACCACCTTTTGGCCCATGACTACGCCGTCTCTGTCGTTGATGACGAAGCTGCTTCTCACCTGCTTTTCGTGGAATTTCCTGATGTTGGCGGCTGACCTCTCCATCACCTTCACCAGCTCAGGATCCACCAGAGCCATGGCCTCCTTCTTTTCCTCTTCGGTCACCTCCAGCCTGTCTAATCCGGCGCCGTCGAACCTCCTACAGTATCGAAAGAGAGCCTCGTCCCCGTTTTTTCGCACATCGTCTATTATTTCTCTCACCGTATCCTCCACGGATACGGCCGCGTCCCCTCGGCTGAACACCTCTTCAGCCGGCACCTGTCCGTATTTCAGTATTTTAATCATCTGTGATTACCTCTGCCTCCCCTCGCCCTGTACGATCTCCCTCAGGGCATTGACCATCTTCTCCACGCTTTTATTTTTAAATTTAAAGCTGACCTTGTTGGATATGAGCCTGGCACTTATATCCACTATGGTATCAAAGACTGCCAGATCGTTTTCCTTAAGGGTGGTTCCCGTCTCCACTATGTCCACTATTACGTCAGACAGGCCTAAAATAGGGGCAAGCTCTATGGAGCCGGACAGCTTAATTATGTCGATATCCCTGCTCTGTCCGCCGTAATACTTTGCGGCGATGTTCACGAACTTAGTGGCCACTCTCAAGGTCTTTCCCGGGTTATCCCTGAAATCCTTCTTCCCTGCCACGCACATCCTGCAGCTTCCCGTCTCCAGGTCTAAAAGCTCGTACACGTCCGGCTCGTACTCTAAAACTATATCTCTTCCGGCCACACCTATGTCTGCGGCGCCCCTCTCCACGTAGATGGCCACGTCAGAGGGTTTGACCCAAAAGTACCTGACTCCGGAGTCCTCCGACCGGAATATCAGCTTCCTGCTGTCTTCCTTTATGGACGGACATGAGTATCCCGCCCTGTCGAACATGTCGTATACCTTTTCACCCAGTCTGCCCTTTGGGAGGGCAACATTTATGACATCATTCATTCTAACACACCTCCCGGCAGATATTCTATGAGTTTTCTGTATTTCACCCTTTCAGGGAGATTTTTCTGCACCTGAACAGAATAACCCTTTTCCACTATGTCGTTGACCTTTCCTGCCAGATCCCGGGGATCGAAATCCGGGTCTGCCGCTCCTCTGCCGTAGATCAACATGATGTCCACATCGAATTCCTCCTGCTCCTCGGCCCAGCTGTTGACCAGATCCATGTTAATGGCAAAGCCGATAGCGCCCCCGTTCTCGTCCTTGCCCTTTCCCATTTTGTCCAGAAGCTCGTCGTACCTTCCTCCCGAGAGAACCCCCGACGGTATTCCTTCTATATATCCTCTGAACATGACTCCGTTGTAATAGCTCATATCGTTGACCAGGGAAAAGTCCAGGTTCACACCCTCCGCGCCCTGAGCCTTTAAAATTCCCCATATGATCTCAAGCTCGTCTAAGGCTTCGTTCATAGCAGAGTTTAACGCCAAAGGGCGAAGGCGGGCTAAAACCGAATCCGGCTCTCCATAGGTTGAAGCCAGTCCTATGGCCGTCTCCTTGAGAGCTTCCTCTGTTCCTATGCCGCGGAGCAAGGTCCTTATGCCGTGGATGTTCTTCTTCCTCAAAAGGGACAGGAACATTTCCTCGTCCTTCGGTCTGAGATTCATCTCCTCTAAAAATCCTCTGATGAGATTCATGTGGGATATATCTAGGATGTATCCGTTGCCGCTGAGAACCTCCAAGCTGGCCGCGGCCAAAGTCAGAACCTCCGAAATCTGATAGACGTCCAAGGCTCCGATGCACTCCAGTCCCGTCTGCATTATCTCCTTATACGTCTTAGTGCTTCTGGAGGTTCTGTATATGTTCTCGCTGTAGTAAACCTTCCGCACAGCGCCGGGAGCATCTATGTAGTTCTTCACTATTGAGAGAGTGACGTCCGGCTTCAGCGCCAGCAACCTTCCGTTAGTATCGGTGAAGGTTATTATCTTATCTCCCGCCAGAAAGTCCTTGTTCTCAGCGTACAGGTCATACTCCTCGAATTTATTCATCTTATAGTGGACGTATCCGAAACCCTCGTAGAGATGTCTCAGGCTCAGCTGTCTTATATCTTCACCGGTCAAAGTCCGGTCGAATTTTATCCTCATAGACGCCCCTTTCCTTCAGCTCAGAAAAAAAATTACTTTACTACTCTATCACGTTAAAGTAGTAAAGTAAACCTTTTTTCCTGTTTTTTTAAAAAAACTTCAGAGGCTCCGGTAAAATTTATATAAAGCTACAGCCTGGAAAGAGCCAAGGCGTAAATCTGACGTGCTCTGTACAGATCTTCGATCAGAATATACTCGTTGTTCTGATGCTCTCTGCATTCTCGTCCGGGAAAGACGGGACCGAATGCCAAAATATTCTCCATGGCTTTTGCGTAAGTTCCCCCTCCCATGGCCTGAGGTTCCGTCATGTCTCCGGTTACCTCCCGATAAGCGCTCAGCAAGGTCCGGCAGAGAGCGCTTTCCTTTTCCACGAACATGGGTCTTTCGTCATACACCAGCTTCGCCTCCACATTCCAGGGAAGAACAGCCTTTTCTATCCGATCCATTACCTCCGAAGAAGTGAAGGTCACCGGATAGCGGATATCCACATACAGCCGTATATTTCCGTCTTCCACCCTGATTACGCCCGGATTTACGGTGATGGGGCCGCTGACCTCATCCCGCAAGGCGCAGTTCATCAAACTGCCATCCCAGGTATTTCCGAAGCATGCCATGTAAAATTCCGCGAAGGGAACTCCTTTTAACCGTTCCATGGCAAGTCCGATGGCATTGGTACCCTCCTCCGGCGTACTGGCGTGGGCAGGTCTTCCCTCGGTCTCAACCGTAACGTCATTGCCGTCCGGAGCCGACGCCTTCAAACGGCAATGTCCGGGAACAACATTGATCGCATCCCCTCCCTCGGCTTCCTCTATTCCGCTCTCGGAAAGCGCCATAGAAAATACCACGTTGGCGATACCTTTTTCTGCAAATATCAGCGGAAAATCACCGTCGGGAGTAAATCCACATTCCGGCAGCTCCTCTGTCTGCTTGTAATAATCGATATCCTCCCATTCTCCGGTTTCTTCCGAGCATCCGAAGATAATTCGAACCCGCTTGTCTTTCAGCATTCCCTGATCCATCAAATCCTTCACAGCATAGATCACGGCTGCCGCCGGACCCTTATCATCCATGACGCCTCTTCCGTAGATTCGGTCTCCCCTGATTTCCGCTCGGAATGGATCGGTCTCCCAGCCTTCTCCGGCAGGCACCACATCCAGATGAACGAGAACGCCGATCAGGCGTTTCCCCTGACCGGCCTGGGCATAACCCAGATAGTTCCCGCATTTTTTCGTTTCCATTCCCAACGACTCGCAGACCTCCAGAGCGCTGCACAAAGTCCGGTATACATTTTCTCCGAAGGGATAGGGCGAGTCATCGATACAGCTTACGCTGGGCCAAGCGACCAGTTTTGCCAGCGTTTCAAGCATATCGTCTTTTCTATCCATTATTTTCTGTTCCTTTCCGAAAAAGGCACGTAGTCGACGTCGATTCCGAAATGTCTCGGTCCGAAAATTTCAAGACCGATCTGACTTTTCCACATTTCCGGAGCCGGCAGCGCCAACACATTCATCTCATCTCCCACCGCAAAGTCCGGCGTGGTCATCGGATTGCCTTCTCCGTCGATCATGCAGATCAGATCCGGTACGGTCACGTCGATTCGCTCGTTTCGATAGGAGGCGATATTTTCATTTTTAAAGGTAATTCTGTACCGATCTCCCTGATCGTCACCTATACCGTCCAGGTAAATGTCTCCGAACTGGAAACCGTCCCGCAGCTCCCAAGGCATCGCCGATACCCGTCCGCGGAAAAGTACCTCTCCGTCCATCTGAGCCGCGATTTCCGAAGCTGCATCTCTGCCCGCCTCCTTTGCATCGCGAAGGAGACGTCCGATTTTCCACGCATAGCTGATGGCGCCGGGAATGATAGCCTCCCGATACTGTTTTCCTGTCATCGGATGGTCGCATACGCTGATATCGTCGCCGCTGACGATGGAAACGGCTCTGACCAGGGATTCAATCCGAAAGTCGTTGACCATTTCACGTAAAATCATTACTTCTCCGAATTTAGTCACCACAGCCATCGGATCGCTGCGCAATCCCTTCATGTAGAATGTAGAGTGGGACAATTCCGGCACGGATCTTCCCGCCGGATCCCCGTCCGCCAGCGGAATGTCCAACAAGCAGGCGATATGCAATGCCTCGGCCGTGTTCATGCCGCCCAGCTCCGTAGAAGAGACCGCGAAGAATTTCCGTCCAAGCTCCTTCTCTAATTCCCGAAAAGCGATTACCGTAGGCGACTCCACCTGGGGCAGTCCGGCAAGCTCCGGCGGCAGCGGCGCGCCTGTGGCGGCCGGAGCGCCGCAGCCGTAGGGAACTGTAATGTATTCGTCATCCGGAATTTCATCCAGTGAAGCCAGCTTCAACGTTTTCCCCGCTTCAAAATCTTCTTTCATCAGGTCAAAGCCATGCTCCAGCTTTCCGCCTCCCCCTGTGCCCAGCACCGCGCAGCCATACAGTAAATCGATCATATCCTGCTTATTCAGTTCAATCATATTGCTTCCCCCTTTATTGTGCTTTACCCTCATCTACAGGCACTTCTTCCCTTGACAGAGAAGGTATGAATCTCTCGAGCACTACATATGCGACCAGTGAAATGAAAATTCCCACATAGGCATAGGCCACCAGATATCCTCCTATCGCGCCCAGAACCCAACTGATCACACCTGCCCAGTTGGTGCCGTCCATGGAATGCCAGCGCTCCGGCTTTCCCTTTCCGACAATCCAATAGTCGGCGATCATAGCGCCTCCTACCGGACACACCAGATAAGCCAGGAAGCTCAAAAAGGCTTCAATGTGATTTAAAACTCCGAAGGCTCCCAGCAGGGTACCGATGACTCCGGCTACGACGGTCACTTCTCTTCTGCGGTGATCCGGTAAATTGAACGCCATAACCACGTCAAGTCCTCCGCTGTAAATGTTGGAGCAATTGGTGGTCCATGTAGAAAGAATAATAGACAAAATACCCACAAAAGGCAGTCCCACCGTGATTAAAACCATGCTGATGTCGTATTCATTGGAAATCTTAGTCAGAATCGCGCCCAGAGCAAGGGTAAGCACCGCCACCGGAAGCACACCCCATACGGTAGACTTGGCAGTTTCTACTCTGTTTTTCTGGAATCTGGAAATATCTCCCGCAGTTACAACGCCTACCGCGTAGAAGTCAAAAGCTAAGCTGACTCCACCCATAAAGGACATGGTTCTTTCTACCTCCTGGGTTGCCGCAGAAAAACCGTATTCCCGAATCGCCAGATACGTGCCCACAGCCATAACGATCAAGAGGAACGGAATGGACACAGCATCAAGCTTTTCCATGGCCCGCATGCCGTATACGGCTGTAATCAGCATAATCATACCCCAAAGGATATTGGAAGCGACCAGCGGAATATTGATCCCGAAGGTTTCACTCATAAAGTTGGTGAAAGCATCTCCGCAGATTTCATTGGTAATGCCGAACCAACCGACTAAATTGATGGCGAATACCACACTGACCAGATATCTGGCGCCTTTTTTCCCGAAGGAAGCCTCCGCCAGCGTGCAGGAGGCGAGACCCAAGTCAGAGCCCTGAAAGCCGATGATGGTCATGAAAATAACTACTACCAAATTGCCTATAGTGCCGGCCAGAATTGCTTCTCCCAAAGGCATCGCTTCTGCCAAAAGGGCGCCTTCCAGGAAGGAAGAAGCGCAGATGCAGATTCCCGCCTGCACCAGAGCCAAAGATATCCATCCTTGGCGTTCACCTTCAGGAATGGGCGCCAGCGCATTGGCTTCCACATGCTTTTCTTTTTTCTCCATCGTTATTCTCCTTTTCTCCTTTCAAAAGTTTCTCCTTTTAATGGAATGAAGTATATCATTTTCAGATTTTTTTATCTTTAATCTCCGGACCAATAATTCTGCAAGAGTTTTATGATCCGTCACAAAGCCCT
Source organism: uncultured Oscillospiraceae bacterium (assembly GCA_964442135.1). GTDB lineage: Bacteria > Bacillota > Clostridia > Peptostreptococcales > Anaerovoracaceae > Avanaerovorax. The sequence continues at coordinate 9,445 of CAYTYN010000005.1, read as the reverse complement.
TGTTTTATGTATAGTCCTGTGATACCATTTTTTCGGGAGAAATTTTTTCAGGAGGACGTAACAGGAGGGTGTAACATGAGTATTACCGTAAAAGACTGTCTGAAGCTGCCTTCTCTGCGCCTTGGTAAAGTTGTAGCCGGACACAGCGGCCTCGACAGTATTGTGACAACCGTATCCGTCATAGAATTCGAAGATCTGGACCACTTTGACGATATCATCACCCCTAACGAACTGCTGATTTCCGCCCTGTTCTTCGTCAAGGATGATGTGGATGCGCAAATGCGCCTTTTAAGGCGCTACAAGGACAGCGGAGACGTGGGATTGGTTCTGTTTTACGCCAGTTCCGTTTTAGGAAATCCCGACAGCAGGCTGCTGGAGCTCGCCGACCGAATTCATTTTCCCCTCATACTCATGCCGGAGCAGGACATGGGACTGAAGTACAGCGACGTCATCAACGACGTTATGGAAGCAGTGATCTTTGACAGAAGAGCCAGCAACAGCTTCGTCAGCAGCACCATAGAAAGACTGTCTCAAACGCCGGAGGATCAGCGTACGCCTTCTCTGGTTCTGAGGATTGCCGGCGACTACGCGAAGGCCAGCTTCTTTCTGTGCGACAGAAGCTATAACATCATCGCTTCGTCTTGCTGGCCTGCCAATCATTACGCAGATCACGCGGCGGTTAAAGATTTTTTCGGAAGAGATCCCGGCGGAAATTCACTGTGCTCCCTTAAAAATGCTGATATGAGCTACTTTCGCCTTCCGTTCACCGAAAGAAACAATAACCATCTAATGCTTTGTGCGGTTTCCCACAATGAAATTCTCAGCTCCGCTCAAATGAGAGAGGTCGTGGAAGTGATTCAGCTTTTCACCGCCCTTTGGAACTATAATCTCAACGTTTCCACGAAAGAATCAGTGATTCCTGCCCTCTTGGACGACAACCGGCTTCTGGCGGATTATATCTGCTGTCTTACAGGCATTGATAAAACCCAGTATCGGGACGCAGCCGTCGCAGAGCTTTCCAAAACGAGAAAAAAGGGCGCAGAACCGTTAATTCTCAACCGGATCAGAAGCTTTTTTTCTAAAAACGAGATCCCGTGCATCGCTGACCGGATTGGTTCCCACATTGTTATGCTATATCACAATAAAACAGACCCTCTGGGATCTCTCTTTCGGGAGGACCTGCAAGCGCTGCTCAGTCACATGGAAGAAATCGACTATTACATCTGCTGGCAGACAGATGGCCTCTTCGAAAAGCTTTCATCCTTTTTTAAAGAATACAAGCAGGGAAATGAAGCGTTGAAAAGGATTTATCCGCACAAACGCTCTTTTACTCCGGAAGATCTGCACTACGGAAACAGAGTATTTGAGCTTCTACGTTCCTCTCTGGAAGACCAACGGTATTACACCGACCTTCTCAGGCCTGTCCTCGAAGATGACGAAGCTTCGCTCATAGAAACGTTGTGCTGCTATCTTCTCGACGCCGATTCCGGCTTAAAAAAGACGTCTGAGCTTCTCTTTGTGCATAAGAACACGGCGCTTTACCGTCTCAATAAAGTCCGCCGTCTTCTGGGCTGCGATCTGCTTCACATGCCCATGGCATATGATATTTACATGGCGGTATCCCTTTATCGCTTGGATCAGGAAAAGCCGGCTGTACCGTAGAAGGGCGGCATCTGCCCCTGCCGAGAGCATTTTATCCGGGCAAAAAAAATAATACCGGATGTTTTCCTCCCCATCTAACTCCTCAAAGCCTGCAAGCCTTTCTCGGGAACATCCGGTATTATTTTTCATGATTCAATTCTGACACTGCTGGCGGTCTCACCTCTTTCTTAGGTTACGACTATCACATCGCAACTTTCTCTTCAGCGAACCTGCTTCGTCGCTTGCGCTTCTATGCTTTCTCGCCTTTCTTAATTTGATTATACATCACTTAAATCGTTTGTCAATACTGTTTTTTGAAAAAATTCTGTTATTTATCTTTGGAATTGGCCTTAGGGAAAATGAAACCGAGCCTTTGGCTCGGTTTCCGTCCGGGTCTGCGACCCTTGCTACTCTCTTTCCTTTTCCTTTATATTTCCCTTTCTGTAGGCCTTTACCAGCTCCCTCACTCTTTCCGCCTGTTCCGTAAGCTCCGCTCCCTTATCCGTATCGATTATGAGAAGTCTCTCAGGAAGGTTCTCCACTGTGGTGACCACAGGACTGGAAAACTCCTGGGTACCGTCGGCCTTGAGAGGACTGTACGGCTTATGGGCGGCCAGAGCCATGAACCTGGAATTGAATATAAAGGTGTATCCGGCTATTCCCGTCTGCTTCTGATACGCCTTGGATATACCTCCGTCTATGACGTAGAGAAGACCTTCGCCCTTTATGGGGCTTTCGCCGTCTTTTATCTTTACGGGGACGTGGCCGTTGAGGATTTTCCCCCTTCTGGGATCCAGTCCGAACTCTCTCAGTATCTTCTCGCAAGGGCCTCTTTCCTTAATCAGCTTGTAATAAGGTCTTTCCGGCTCCTTGTGGGCAGACTTATCTGCGATGAACAGCCGCTCAAAGGTGGTCATCTTCTCCTTGCCGAACAATGGTGAATCCTTGGCCAGCCAGAGATACCACATGATGTCCCCCCTCTTTCCGTGGAGGAGAACCTCTTCAGGAGAGAAGTAGGATCTTCTCACCTGAGCGTCCAGATGATCCATAAGCTCCTTTCCCTTGAACCTTCCTCCGTTTATCTCCACCTCTGTGAACTCCCCGTTTTCGTCCATGGGAATGCATCCGTGGTAGAGAAGGTTCCCGTTCATCTTAGTGTAAAGGGCTCCGTGGCTGAACAGGAACTTTATGTGCTTCTGAAGCTTCTCTGAGTTGAGAATGGAGGCCTGCAGAGAGTTCATCACCTCCATCTCCTCATCGGTGAATGCGTAAGGGTCCTCAGGATTTACGGTAGGGAAGTTGGTGTCTATGAGGTCGTACTTAACCCCGTCTATGACTATGGTCTTCTCCTTGAGGTTGATCTTATCCAGGAGCAGCCTGTTCTCCATGTGGTACTCGGGGTGAGCCAAAATCGCCTGTCCCTCCGCCTTGAACTGGCATATGGCTATGGCCTTATGCATTTTAGCCGCCATGTTTTCATCTACCGAATCGTATTTATTGGTGTCCAGTATGTGAGGGGCGAACTTAAGGCACGGATCGTCCCCGTAGGTTTTCGCGGCAAAGGTGGCAAGATGCCTGAGATTTATTCCGTAGCCCACCTCCATCATATCGAAGTTGTTATAGCTTATGTTCATGCGGATTATGTTGGCTATGCAGGCTAGGTTTCCGGCGGCTGCTCCCATCCACACTATATCGTGATTTCCCCACTGGAAGTCCACGTCGTGGAAATCCATGAGGTAATCCATTATGAAGTCGGGATGGGCGCCTCTGTCGAATATGTCCCCTATTATGTGGAGCTGATCCACCGCCAGGCGGCTGGTGGCCTCGGCCATTTCGCAGATGAAGGTCTCCGCCATTCCGCTGTAGACCACGGTATTGATTATCTCGCTGTAGTAGTGAGCTCTGTTCTCCTCGTCGTCGGCGTGGAGAAGCTCGTCCATTGCGTAATCCAGATACTTAGGCAGTCTCCTCCTCACTTTGGAACGGGTGTATTTAGTGGAAACAGACTTGCAAATGGTGACCAGCCTGTATATTACGGTTACGCACCATTTGTCAAAATCCGCCTCGCTCTTCTTTCTTCTCTTTATCTCCGCCTCCGGATTGTATATGAGAGCGGCCAGATCTTCCCTGTCCTCTTCGCTGAGAATTCCCCTGTAATGCTCATCGATCTTGCTCTTTATGGTGCCTGAGGCGCTCTTTATCATGTGGATGAAGGCCTCGTGTTCTCCGTGAAGATCGCTTAGAAAATATTCGGTTCCCTTGGGCAGAGCCAGTATGGCTTTGAGGTTGATGTACTCGGCCGTCGCAGCTCTTATGTTGGGATAATCCTTGGAAAGTAGCTCCAGGTAGTTTAAATCTGCCATTTCTTACTCCTCTACACGCATGATGTTAGCGCCGATAGCCCTAAACTTTTCGGTGAACTTCTCGTACCCCCGCTCTATATGGTATATCTCCGATATCTCCGTAGTACCGCTGGCAACCAGTCCCGCCAGAACCAACGCGGCTCCTGCTCTCAGATCTGTAGCTATTACCTGAGCTCCTTCCAGATGGCGGCAGCCTTTGACTATGGCCCTGTTCCCTTCCGTTTCTATGTTGGCTCCCATGCGGTTAAGCTCGGCAACATGGGTCAGCCTGTTCTCGAAAACAGTTTCGTTTACCATGCTGGAGCCCTCTACAGTGGTGAGGAAGGACATGAATGGGGACTGAATATCTGTAGGAAAGCCGGGATAAGGCAGGGTCTTAATGTCCGCCGCCACCAGCTTTCTGTCTCCCGACGCGTCTACGTAGAGGCCTTCGTCAGCCAGCTCTACGGTCACCCCGCTCTCCCTCAGCTTGGCCGTGATCGGCTTCACGTGATCGGGCACCATGTTCTTTATGAGAAGGGTTCCTCTGGTGATGGCGGCAGCCAGCATGTATGTTCCCGCCTCTATCCTGTCAGGGATCACCGTGTGAGACACTCTGCGAACCTTTTCCACTCCTTCGATTTTAATGGTGTCGGTTCCCGCCCCCTTAATCCTGGCTCCCATTTTGTTTAAAAAGCTGGCCAAATCGACGATCTCAGGCTCCTCAGCGGCGTTCTCTATGTAGGTAGTCCCCTTTGCAAGAACCGCCGCCGTCATTATATTCTCAGTGGCTCCTACGCTGGGAAAATCCAGATATATGCTGTCTCCGGACAGTCCCTCCTTCGGCGCGACGGCTTGGATGTAATTGTCCTTTACCGTTACGTCGGCGCCGAGAGCTTCGAATCCCTTTAGATGAAGGTCTATGGGTCTGGCTCCGATGGTGCAGCCGCCGGGCATGTAAACCTTGGCTTTTCCACATCGTCCCAGCAGAGATCCCATTACGAGAAAAGACGCTCTCATCTTAGATACCAGATCGTAGTCAGCTTCCCATTTTTTTATGTTGCTCATATTAACGGAAAGGGGGCCTTCCTCCTCAAATTTTACTTCTCCCCCCAGAGACGTCAATATGTCTATCATAACGTCTACGTCCCTAAGCTTGGGAACGTCGTCTATCAGGCATTCTTCCTCCGACAATATGGTAGCGGCCATAAGCGGCAACACAGCGTTTTTCGCTCCGCTTATAATCACCTCGCCGTTAAGCGGCCCGCTGTTTTGAACTAAAAGCTTCGCCATTTTTCCTCCGCCTTCCTGGTTTTTTACACGAACAAAAAAGCCTGTCACATAAAAGTCCAGGCTTTCGACTTCTAGGACTAAAGGCTTTTCATTTCCTCGATACAGTTTCTGCACACCGGCTTGCCGTGAACCAGAGTCACGCCTTCCGCCTCTCCGCAGAAAATACACGCAGGCTCATATTTCTTAAGCATAATATACTGGCCGTCTACGAACACTTCCAAAGCGTCGTCAGTGTTAATTCCCATGCTTCTCCTCAGCTCGATAGGAATAACTACCCTTCCGAGAGAGTCTACCGGCCTGACGATTCCTGTTGCTTTCATAGTGTGTCCTCCTATTTCCTATTTATCATCGCTTTTCTTCACGAAAGACGCTATCATTCCTACAGTTTTAGCTATATTGGACAGTGCGGCGATGAGATTCTCATCACCTTTTACCGCCTTGGAAAAGCTCCGGAGAGCTTCTATCAAGTCATCGGTCAGCCCATCGGCCGCTTTAGCCTTCTCAGCCACCACGCCTGTCACCACCGCCGTATCGTCCAGAACCTGATTCGTCTTCTTCACGGTGGATACCAGATTCTTGATCAGCACTATGAGATATATCAAGAGCACCAATGCCGTAGCCAGCACCATACATATGAGCAACGCCTTAACGTCGATGGTTATCATATCGCTCCTCCTCTTTCCATTTCTACATGGATTATTATAATCGTATTCCCAAATAATAACAACTGTTTTTTTACACTCCCGAATCCCCGCAGCCGTAAGCCCGGAGCATCTCCTCCGTAAACTGTCCCTCCTCACTGCGCACCGCGAAGGGCGCCTTTATCTTCAGGTCAGCCCCGCCGTTCTTCACGGCCTTGACCAAGAGAAGCTTTGGTTTTTCCATAGGCTTTCCCGATATAAACGTCATCTCCTTAGGCTCCAGTGAAAATCTGCGGCATCCCTGGCATATGTCCACCAGCCTGCCCGGCCTGTGAATCATATAGAAATCCCCTTTATCCTTGAGTAAAAGGGAAGCGCACCGTATAAAGTCGTCGAGACCACCCATGATCTCGTGGCGGGCTATGGCCGTTCCGTCGTCTCTGCTCTCTATTCCTTCTCCCTTTGCCATATAGGGAGGATTAGCGGTGATTATGTCAAAGGCCCCTGCCATCTCTTCCATTTCCTTCTCTTTCAGGCGGTCTGCCAGATCCCTGACGTCGCATCTCATAAACTTAACCCTGTCAGAGAGGCCGTTGTCCAGGGCGTTCTTCACAGCCAGCTCATAGCAAGCCTCCTGAACCTCCATACCCCATATGCGACCGGCTCCGGTCTTTTCAGACAGTATGAGAGGTACTATGCCCGTTCCCGTGCCCAGATCTCCTATGACGCAGGATTGTCTGGACGCCTTAGGGCTTTTCGACGCTTCGTGAGCCAGTATCACCGCGTCGGTGCCGTACCGAAAGCCCTTTTCATCCTGGCAGATGACTATATCCCCGAAACCGGTTCTATCGTAGCTTAGCCCCATTCCTACTCCTTGATCAGCTCCTTAAGCTCTTCCCGATATTCGTCGTCTACCTCGTCCAGGATATTCCGGCTCTGGGTCTTTTTCTTCTTCGGGTTAATTCTCTTTATATCGGACTTCTTATAGGTGTAGATGTCGGCGGTCAGCTTGTCGTTTCCGTCCTCGTCCTTCTCGCCCGTGTAAAGTCTCACCTTAACCTTGCTCCCCAGTATGTCCGTATCCACCACTTTCCCTAAGCCGTCTTCGGTTCTGACCTTCTCCCCGTTGTCGGGAAGTCCTTTCTTCAACTCTGTGTATATGTCGTTTTCGTACTTAAGGCAGCACATCAGTCTTCCGCATATGCCGGATATCTTAGTCGGATTCAGGGAGAGATCCTGAACCTTCGCCATCTTAATGGATACAGGCTGAAAGTCGGAGAGCCACGAGGCGCAGCAAAGGCTCCGTCCGCACGTCCCTATGCCTCCCAGCATCTTAGCTTCATCTCTCACACCTATCTGACGAAGCTCTATCCTCATCCTGAACACGCCTGCAAGGTCTTTTACCAGCTCTCTGAAGTCCACCCTGCCGTCAGCGGTGAAATAGAATATTATCTTATTATTGTCGAAGGTGTATTCCACATCGGTCAGCTTCATCTCCAACCCGTGCTTTTCAACCTTTTCCTGGCAGATCCGCATGGCCTTGGCTTTCTTGCTCTCGTTCTCCCTGTGGCGCTTCTCATCCTCTTCTGTAGCTATCCTGACTATCTTCTTCAGGGGAGATACTATGCTCTCCTCACGAACCTCAGTTATATCCATGGTCACAGTGCCGTATTCCAGACCTCTTGCGGTCTCTACGATCACATGGTCTCCGGATTTAACGTGCATGACGTCCTCCGGACTGAAATAATATACCTTGCCTGCGCACTTAAATTTAACACCGGCCACCTTTATCATAAAATGTATTTCCTCCAAATGCTCCAAATATGTGATATCTCTACATGCCGGCCTTTACCAGCATATTTCTGAGAGCGTACTTATAATTCACGTTAAAATATATGTCTCTTCTGGCTTCTTCCACGTATCCCACGATCTCCCTTATGTGGTCTCCGGTCCACAACGTCTCTTCCCTGCCGGTGTAGTATCTCATTAAAAGTATCTCCACTCCGTCCAGAAAGGCGAGAGCCGATTTCTTGTCCTTTACTTTTTTATCCAATGCGTCCTTCAGGGTATAGAAGTAGCTTCCCCTTTCCGTCTCCTCCAGCAGAAATGCCGCCAGCTCTACGTAGGGGTTTTCCCTGTCGAAGCTCTGAGCCATCCTGACAGTAACGCACCTGCTCCTAACGGTGGGAAGGAGATTCTCGCTGTTCTCCGATAGAAGAAAGATCACCGTCCCCGGACTGGGTTCCTCCAGAGTCTTCAAAAGCCTGTTCTGAGCCCTGACGGTCATGGTATCCGCGTCCTCTATGATGGCTATGTTCCTATCTCCCTCCGAAGGCTTATGGCGGAGATTGCTCTGAAGCTGAGCTACCGCTCCGTCCTTAAGACTGTTCTCATCGGCCTGTACGTGGTATACATCCCTGTGATTGTCGTGAGCGATCTTGTGACAAACCGAGCACCTTCCGCATCCTCGTCCGGGCTCCTCCCCGCAGAGGATGGCCATGGCCGCCTTCTTCGCGTACCCGTATTTATCGGAAACACCGTCTCCTTCTATTATGTAGGCGTGAAAGGGGCTCTCCTTCTCTATGGCGTCCATAAGCTTATCCATCTCTTCTCTCCTCCGAGGCGGTTCCTCCTGAGGTGATCTCTTCCGAAAAGATCCGGTTCAGATGGCGGTAAATGACGTCTCGCACCCTTTCCTCCGTGTCGGATGCGTCTATGCTGATGAAACGGCCGGAGGGCTCCTTCAGTATGTCCATGTACCCTTCGTAAACCCTCCGATGGAAAGAAAGCTTCTCTTGCTCCAGACGGTCAAAGCCGTCACTTCTTATCCGGTTCCTTCCTACACGAGGATCTAAATCGAGAAAGAAGGTGTAATCAGGCATACATCCGTCTACGGCAAAGTCGTTTATCACCCTGACAGGCTGCCCCAGCTCCCTGCCGAATCCCTGATAGGCTATGCTGGAATCCACGAAGCGGTCGCACACCACGTGCCTTCCTTCCCCCAGGGCCGGCAAAATCAGCTCTCTCACGTGCTGCGCCCTAGCCGCTGCATACAGCATGGCCTCTGTTATGGGGAACATTTCCCCGTTATGCTTATCCAAAATGATGGATCTGATCTTCTCCCCTATAGGTGTTCCTCCCGGTTCTCTGGTGAACAAGGCGTCAAGACCTCTGTCTCTAAAGTATTCCCTGATATATTTGAGCTGGGTCGATTTTCCGGAGCCATCGGAGCCCTCTATGGATATGAACAGACCTTTCTTCATTTCAAAGCCTCCTAACCTTTCCTTCTTACGTCGACGTAAAGCTTCCGGAACAGACACACTGCCACGTAAATGAAGGGACAGCATATGAGGACAGCGAATATAACCTTTAGAAGAAACATGGATTACCTCCCTAATCGTAACATGGGAATTATACCATATCTCCCCGGAATACACCATAAAAAAAACGCTCCCAAATGGGAACGTTCTCATAGAAACCGGCAACGTCCTGCTTTCCCGGGCAGTCTCCCGCCAGGTATCATCGGCG
>CAYTYN010000004.1:0-59856 GCA_964442135.1 uncultured Oscillospiraceae bacterium | reverse complement strand
TCGAAGACCAGCAGATCAGCCGCGAAGCCTTCTCTTATGATCCCTCTGTCCGAAAGTCCCATCCTAGCCGCCGGCATAGCCGTCATCTTTTTCACAGCCTCCTCTACGGTGAAAAGCTGCCTATCTCTGGCATAATGGGCTATGACTCTCGGGAAGGTGCCGAAATTTCTGGGATGAGGCATACCGTCGTAATCTAAGCTCATGGCCTCGCCGTCAGAGCCGATCATAACGTAAGGCTTTTTCATGATGTATTCCACCTCTTCCTCACAGATGCCGTAGTTTATCTCTCCGACGCTGTTTCCGGAATCCACCAACAAGTCGAAGCAGGCGTCGGCGCAGCTGACCCCTCTTATCTTGGCTATCTCCTCTATGTTCTTCCCCACAGTCCACTTATACTGCCGGCTGTTGATTCTGGAAATAACTATTTTATCCCACCGTCCCAGATGACTTGCTTCCGCCTCCTCATTTATTTTCTTCCTTATCTCAGGGTTCTTTAGACGGGCAAGGAGAGCTTCCACTCCGCCTTCAAATGCCCAATCCGGAGCGTTGGTATCAAGAGACGTGGCCGCCGCCCTGTACGGATACTGGTCACACTGAACGTCCAGTCCTTCCTCTCTGGCCTCCTCTATCATGGCTGTGGTGATTTTGCTCTTTCCCCAGTTGGCTTCTATCAGCACCTTGTGGTGGCATATCTGAAGGGGAACCTGCGCCCTCTTTGCCACGTCAATGGCCTCGGCCACAGCCTCTACCACTTCGCTGCTTTCGCTTCTCATATGGGTCTCGTAAAACGCCCCGTAAGCCTTGAGGACAGAACACAGCTCAACCATTTCCTCAGCTTGAGAGAAAACACCGGGCGGATAGATCAGGCCGCTGGAAAGGCAGAAGGCTCCTTCCTCAAGAGAGCGGGCGAGAAGCTTCTTCATCACCTGCATTTCCTCAGGAGCAGGCTCTCTATCGTCAAATCCCATAGCCGCCACCCTTAAAGTCCCGTGGCCGACAGCTGAGGCGAAATTTACAGAAGGCTCGGCCTTCTTCTCTACGGCATCCAGATAATCTCCCATGGATCTCCAGCTGTAATCCATAGGGCCTGCATAATCTGCCAGCAATTTTCTCTTCACCGGATCCTCGCTGACAGGCGCAGCCGATACTCCGCAGTCTCCTCCCAGCTCTGTAGTCACCCCTTGAAGTATCCTGCTTTCAGCCATAGGGTAATCGAATATGCTTGTGTCGCTGTGGGAATGAATGTCTATGAACCCGGGAGCCAGGTATAGATCCTCACAGTCTATACACTTCTCCCCATCCGCTTCATCTCCCTTTCTTCCTACAAAAGCGATTTTTCCGCCGCTGATTCCTACGTCCGCTCTTCTCCACGGACTTCCGGTGCCGTCGATGAGCCGGCAGTTCTTTAAAAGAATGTCGTACTTCATATCTGCTCTTCTCCTTCTGTAAGACGTATGTAGTAGAATAAATACTGCTGGGCTATTCCCCCCAGATCTCCGAATCTCTCTTCTGCGAAAGCCGCCATCCCCTTTACATCCTTTTCATCAAAGCCGTACATCCGGTTCATGACCCGTCTAACCCATACGTCGATGGGAAAGCTGGACATGTTGTGAAGGCCGAAAAGGCTTATGCAGCCGGCCACCTTAGGGCCGACCCCGCTCAGAGTCATTATGTCCTCGTAATTTTCAGGGAGTCCGTTCTTCACCACCATCCTGGCCGTTTTGATCAGGTAGGGAGCTCTGTATCCCAGCCTTACCGGAGCCAGGTCGTCCGCTTCCATGGAAGCCAGCTTCTCCGCTGAGGGAAGAGCGTATCTTTCCTCTCCCCTGAAGTCGTCAAGTCTTTCCCCTGCCAAAGCCGCCAGCCTCTCTATACATCCCTTTATCCTGGGTATGTTGTTGTTCTGGGAGATTATGAAGGAGAGTATGGTTTCCCAAAGGTCTTGCCTCAGTATCCTGATTCCTGTGCCGGTTCTGACCGCCTTCTCCATGACCGGATCACTTTTTGAAAGGCGTTCCTTTACGGCGCCGTAATCTCTGTCCATATCCAGGTAATCCCGCCATATGCTCTCATAATCCTTACGGGAAGCGTTCTCTATGATCAATACGCCCTCGTCCTTCTTTCCCCCTTCTCCGGTCTCCAGTCGAAGGTTCACCGTCTTCCCATGAGCCGTTCCCGTATATGAACCGTCTTCCTCTCTGTTCCATCTGAAACACTGTCCGCACTCAAATATGTGTTCCGGACAGAAATCACCTACGTTTTCCTCAATATGTATGTTCATCCTGCCTCCCGCCTCACCCTACACCACATCGGTAATCTCCACATCCAGTCTGACCACGTTGAAGGCCGTCATCGTCTCTATGACCTCCGCCAGCTTTTCCTGGAACTCTTGAGCCGTCTCCCAGATACGGCATTTCTTGTCTACGGCTACAGCTACTCTCATCATCAGGTTATCAGGCTCCGTATTCTCGTACACCCCCATTACATCGGCAACCCCATCCGTCTCCTTTCCCACGCAGACGGCTATATCGGTGAGCACGGTATCCGATATGTAGAACTCTCCCATATAGCTGAAGGTAGGCCGCACCACCGTCTTTTCACCGGACCCCGCTTTCCCTGTAATGCTTCGCTCCTTGAATATACGCATAGGATCCAGGAAGTATCCGGCAAAATCCCTCTTCAACTGCAGGGTAGGAACGGGTATGACGTGCTTTCCCTGGACGTTTCGCTGCTTATCCGCCAGCATACGTTCCTCTTCAGATGTTATATCCTCTATATATATCCTCTCCGATATGGGGGGAAGGCGCAGCCTTGCAATTATCTTATCGATCATCCTGTCAGAGGTTCCTATTATGAGGAGGGCGGAGGGTTTAAGCTCGCCTATCCGCTTTATCACCTGACCGGCATGTTCATCATCTGTAAACAAAGCCGTCTTTATGGCTCCCACCATAGTTTTCTGACGCTTCGCGGAAATGCCCGCCTCGACCCTGTCTCGGTATATGAAAAGACCGTCGTCTATGATGCTTTCTATTCCCTTTTCGTTGCAAAGGTTGATGGCCTGGAACGATTTACCCGTACCGCTCCTGCCCGTCAGCGAGTAAACTTTCATCTTTACTTATTTCCACCCTTCTGATATAATTGATAGCGAATTGGATGACAAGACTAAAAGGAGGAATTAACTATGGCTTACAAAATTACAGATGCTTGCATCAGCTGCGGCGCATGTGCTGCGGAATGTCCGGTAGAGGCTATTTCCGAAGGCGATGGCCTGTACGTTATCGACGCCGATAAGTGCATCGACTGTGGAGCTTGTGCGGGAGCATGTCCTGTTGACGCGCCTGTTGAAGGCTAATATAAAACCGTCAAAGAGAATCGAGTGAGGCTGTGCCGTTTGGCCAGCCTCGTTTTATTTATCATTTTTTCCCTTTTCCCGGTTTTCTCTCTTGCGGATGTCGTTCATATGATAGGCCAAAGCGTGAAGGCTGTCGGACAAATGAACGTTCTCCAAAGCCACGTGAGGAGGCACCTCTATATCCGTAGGGGCGAAATTCCATATGCCCTTTACACCGGCAAAGGAAAGCTTATCCGCCACCTCCTGAGCACTTTTATCGTCTACACAGATTATACCTATATCTATGCCCTCACTTTCCACATATTCCACTATGTTCTCGTAATCATATATCTTAAGGCCGTCAAACTCTGTTCCTATAAGGCCGGGTTTTACCTCAAAAGCCGCGCACAGCTTGAATCCGGTCTTGTTTATCTTGGTGTATTTTATTATGGCCTGACCCAGGTTGCCGGCGCCCATGATTACCATTCTGTACTCTCTGTCCAGACCCAGTATGGTGCTTATCTCCTGGTAGAGGCCTTCTACGCTGTATCCGTACCCCTGCTGTCCGAATCCGCCGAAATTGTTCAGATCCTGCCTTATCTGGGATGCCGTATACCCTATCAGGCTGCTGAATTCCTTCGATGAAATCTTTTCAACCCCTTTCTTTCTCAGCTCGTACAGATACCTCCTGTAACGAGGCAGTCTCTTTATAACAGCGCTGGATATTTTAGTATTATTCTTCATATATTAAATCCTTTCCTTTCGTTAAATAATAGTCCTCCTGTTTCCGTATTTTTAAAAACCCGTCAGCCCAAGCTGACGGGTTAAAACTTCTGAGCCACGTATCAGTTTCATTCAACGTATGCATCTGCGTACTTAACGATATCGCTTACTGTCTGGAATTTCTCTGCCTCTTCATCGGGAATCTCGATCCCGAATTCTTCTTCTATGGCCATTATAATCTCAACAGCGTCCAGAGAGTCAGCTTCCAGATCCTTCATCAGATTGGTGTCTATGGTAACCATGGATTCATCAACTGAAAGCTGTTCCATAATTATCCCTCTGATTTTCTCAAAAGTAGTCATTTTATCAAAACCTCCATGCTCGTAAATTCTCAGAAAATCTCCTTATTAAAGGGCGCTCCTAATAATTACATCATTTATTATAGTCAAGGCTATTTCCTAATGCAAGAGTTTTTTATCACATGCTGTGGCATTACATTTTTCGCCGTAAAATAAACCTCCAAACAGGTAAGTCTAACTTACGTCAGTTTGAAGGTTTTCCGACAGCTCGCTTCTGAGAAAATCCGCATATACATAATGCCTTAAAGGGTTTTCCCTCATCCGGCAACGCTGTAACAGCCGCCTTTTCCCTTCGACAAAGAATATAGTCTCGAAATTCCTCCTTCATTTTCTCTGACGGGAGCGTTTGTCTTGTGCCGTCATGGGATCATGCTGAGGATACGCTCAAAATCGATAACGTCCTCATTGCGGCCGGTGCGGTAGAAGTCGCGGCGGTAGACGACATTGGCCCAACGGACTGCAACATCGATCACCTCCGTCCGAACGCCCAGCCGCCTGCCCAGCGAGCTGACAGGAACGCAGCCGGTCTGGATGTCCTCGAAGATGTAGCGGGTGTCAACGTCGGTCGGTGCCAGCACATCCTGATAAGCGTGGGTATTCTGGATGCGCTCGTAAAGGGTGTCGCCTCGGGAACCATAGCGACTCTCGAGCCACTCAGCGGCAGTCGGCACCGCCACGCCGGCGGCTTTTGCCACGGCGACGCGCTCCGCGTCGATCTGCTCCAGCACGCTGGCGACGAGGGGAGAAATACCGTCGATATAATAGCGGAAGTCCTCCTTTGCCTCGATGCGGGTGATGTTCATCAGGATCGGCAGAGGATGAAATACCATGCCGACGTTGGACAACCCTGTTTCAAGTACACTGGCGGCCGGCTCCACGCTCGGAAACAGTTCCCTGAGCAGCGCCGTGAGGCGCGGCGTATCGGCGTTATCGTGTCCGGCAACACGCAGGCCGTGTTTGATTTCGTAGATCACCGGATGACCGACCGCCTTGCAGCGGCAGGTGAAGACGAACGTGTCCGTTTCGCCCAAGGTGACGTTTGCAGTGCAGCCACAGTCAGCAAGCACTTTGGCAACGGTAAAGGTTCCGAACGTACGGCCGGGATTGAGTATGACAACCTGCCCGTCTTTGAGATACGGAGCCATCTCACGGGCGACGGCGCCGTGGTATTGCGCCGGCGTAGTAACCATAATCAGCTCTGCGCCTGAGATCACCTCGTCCATATGGCAACTGATCATGTCAACGTCTGCCTCGCCGACAACTTGACCGCTCAACGAAAAGCGGCGCTCGGGAAACATATCCACACGGGCCTGTTCCCGCGCGTAAAGGGTAACACTGTACCTCCGATTAGCTAGGTACGCGGCCAGTGCCTGACCGCCGTTACCCGAGCTGATAACTGCAATACGCATCGTTGCTTCCCTCCCGTCCTAGAATTAGATTCAGCCGCTCATGCTCAGTCAGGAAGCGCTGCGTACCGGCGTCATATGCCAGGCATTTTCCATCGTGCATGCGGGTGCTGAGCGAGCCCCGTACACCGTCCGGCCGGATAATGTGCGGCGCGTCGAGAATGCCGCGGCGGATACAGTCGGACAGCACGGCGGCATCTGAAAACGGGTCGGAGCTTTCCGGGTACTGTGTCTTAATGAACTCGAGAAGAACGCCCGCCTCGCGCAGCAGCTCCTCCCGCCGCATTCGGACGCACGGGTCAGCTGCCGCATCGGCATTGCCCTGTAGGATGGAGCGGACAACACCGCGGACAATTTTGCAGCTTTCGATGACAACCTCAGGCGTCGCAGCATGCTCGGCCTCGCTGTAGCCTACGACATGGATGATGTCAGGGTGAACATTCATCGCCAGCGCAGTCGAGGCGGCAAGCTGTCCCTTGGCCACATCCATATCTGCGCTCAGGAATGGCAGCCCCGCGCGCACTTCACGATAGATGCGGAAATCAGGCCCTGCCAGCGACTGCACCAGCTCGTCCTGTGCGAGCACCTTAGCCAGATCCATCGAGAAGCTCATTGAATTGGGAATA
Organism: uncultured Oscillospiraceae bacterium; assembly: GCA_964442135.1. Taxonomy (GTDB): domain Bacteria; phylum Bacillota; class Clostridia; order Peptostreptococcales; family Anaerovoracaceae; genus Avanaerovorax. The sequence continues at coordinate 53,411 of CAYTYN010000004.1, read as the reverse complement.
TTGAACATGTACTGGGAAACATAGTCGTGCGCGCCGTACGCTCTGGCGTTATAGGCGCTCAGATAGCTCATAACGACGGAGATCACGTCGTGTGCGTCGCGCAGTCCCCAGTGGTGCGGTTCGTTGACTTCTACCGGAATGCCGCGCTCGCCGTGCCATGCGATCAGCGCTTGCGCTTCGCGCATGGACTGCTCCAGAGAACGGGTGCCGCGTCCGTCAAGCTCGTTGTACCAGCTCAGCGGGACGGCGCACCAGGCTATATCGATTGTTCGTTGCAGCACGTCAGCCAGGCGGAGCACATCCGCCGTGCCGCTGTAGCAGCGCATCAGCGGATAGTTGCCGCATTGGGAAGCCTGCTTCAAACGCCGGAAGTCCTCTTCGCTTCGAACGGGGACACCGCCTGCGCCGTCGGCGCGTGGATTGCGCTGATCCGGTCGGAAGAAAAACTGCTGCGTATTCTGGTCGATACCCAGCGAGATTACATCGAGCACACGGGAGCGTGCAATCTGCTCCACGCCTGCAATGGTTTCCTCCAGCGACGGCAACCCAAAATGGTGCCGCAGCAGCGGATATGGCCGCTTCTGTGCGTGGCGGCCCAGCAGGTCGGTGGCGAACACCTCAGCCCGCTCGTTGCCGGCACGCACACCGGTGCGCAGGAACGTAATGCAATCGTCCAAGTCCTCGGTTCCGTCAAAGATCACGTCGAAGAACCCGAGCTTTTCTACTTCGCGGGCGACCGGGCATGTACCGCCGAAGATCCATACCGGCTGACGCGGAAGCCCGCGGCTTTTTTCCTTCAGTTCCTCCACAAGGGGAATAACGTTCGCCGGCGTCAGACGATAGCCCAGACCCACATAGTCGGGATCATACTCTAAAACCGCTTCTATTACCCGGTCGACGCTGTTGGCCGGACCGAGAAAAACCGTTTCATAGCCTTCGTCTTCCGCCATGGCGAGAAAATGAACCACGCCGGCAACATGGACGCAGCTGCCGATAGAGCCGCCAATCATTCGGCCTTTTTTCATCGCAATTCTCCTTTCTGGGCCAGTGCCCATGGTATGTATTGGGGTACCCTGTCAGCCGCGCTGATTGACAAACTTTGAGACGGCGCTGACCGCTTCCGGCGCACAGACGAAAACGATGGTGTCGCCGTCGTACAGTTCAGCCGTCGGCCCGGGCGAGAGAATGGTGTTCTGCCGCCGCCGGATTGCGACGATGGTCGCACCGGTTGCCTGCCAGAACTGCAGCGAGCTGAGGCTTTTGCCGATCAGCGGAGAGTCGGCTCTTACGCGCACCTCGTAATTCGGCAGCCTATGATCCGATGGCAGCGGCAGCTCTTGTGCACGGATAATCTCGTAGCACACGTCAAGCATTTGCCGGTTGATCTCGATGTGCTGTGCGAACAGTCCTTTCAGGCGGGAGCAAAGCTCCTGTGCCTGGTCGCGTTCCTGACGGCTGGCCAGATAGCGCTGGGCATTGTCGGCGGAAAGCACATAGACGCCGCTGCGGGGTTTGACCTCAACTACTTTCATATCTGCAAGCAGGCGCAGCACCCGCCGGATGGTCTCGGGTGAAACGCTGTATTCTGAAGCCAGCAACGACCGGCCGGACATACGCTCGCCCTCAGCGATTTCCTTTTGAGCAATGCGCGATGCCAGATCCAGTGCAATCCGTTCATACTGGGCGATGGAATCCGCTTTGTGCATATAATGCCGCCTCCTTTGTCACGGGATACCCTCTGGCTTTCTTAATGGATATTATAAACTGCCAACTTTAAAAAATCAAGAGTGTGTCAGAATAAGACGAAAAATGATTGATAGGAAAAACCATCCCTCCTTTTCACGGAGAGATGGTTTCTCGCTCTTTTCGTCCTATAAGACTATTTCTGGTTTATAGCTGCCTGGGCTGCGGCGATTCTTGCCACAGGTACTCTAAACGGCGAGCAGGAAACGTAATTGAGTCCTGCCTTCTGGCAAAATTCAATACTTCTCGGATCTCCGCCGTGCTCTCCGCAGATTCCCAGCTTGATGTTAGGTCTGGTCTGTCTGCCCAGATCTGCCGCCATCTTCACCAGCTTACCTACGCCGGTCTGGTCGATGGTCTGGAATATATCATCCTTGAGGATTCCCTTGTCCGTGTATTCCTTTATCAGCTTTCCTGTATCGTCTCTGGAGAAGCCGTAGGTCATCTGGGTAAGGTCGTTGGTACCGAAGGAGAAGAACTCAGCCTCCTCAGCGATCTCATCAGCCGTGAGAGCGGCTCTCGGGATCTCTATCATAGTTCCTATCATGTACTTTATGTCAGAACCCTTTTCCTTCTTGCACTCCTCGGCAGTAGCAACGATTATGTCCTTCACATACTTTAGCTCGCTCTTGCTTCCGCTCAGAGGTACCATGATCTCAGGAACGATGTCATAGCCCTTTTCTTCCTTTACCTCTATAGCCGCTTCCATGATGGCTCTCGTCTGCATCTCAGCGATCTCAGGGTAGGTTACGGCCAGGCGGCATCCCCTGTGTCCCAGCATAGGGTTGAACTCATGAAGCTCTATAACAGCCTTCTTTATCTTTTCCACAGATACTCCGGATATCTCCGAAAGCTGCTTTGTCTCCTCTTCAGTCTTAGGAAGGAACTCGTGGAGAGGCGGATCCAGAAGCCTGATAGTAACAGGTCTGTCTTCCATCACCTCGTAAATAGCCTTGAAGTCGCCCTTCTGATAAGGCAGAAGTCCCGCAAGGGCTGCTCTTCTCTCCTCTTCGTTATCAGCCACTATCATTCTTCTGATAGCAGGTATTCTCTCTTCCTCGAAGAACATGTGCTCCGTACGGCAAAGGCCGATTCCCTCTGCTCCAAAGGCTACTGCCTGGGCAGCGTCTCTCGGATTATCCGCATTGGTTCTTACCTTCATGGTTCTTATGCCGTCAGCCCAGCTCATAATGGTGCCGAAGTCTCCGGAAAGCTCCGGCTCTACAGTCTTTATCACGCCGGCGTATACGCTTCCGGTAGTTCCGTTCAGGGATATGTAATCTCCCTCTCCAAAGGTAAGCTCTCCTACCTTGAGGACTTTATTCTCTTCATCTACGATGGCTTCAGAGCAGCCTGCTACGCAGCACTTACCCATGCCTCTGGCTACTACGGCTGCGTGAGAGGTCATTCCGCCTCTGGCAGTCATGATTCCCTCGGCGGCTACCATTCCTGCCAAATCCTCAGGGGAGGTCTCCTGTCTTACCAAAATGGCCTTATTTCCATCGGCTACAGCCTTCTCGGCTTCTGCTGCGGTGAAGTATATCCTTCCGCAGGCCGCTCCGGGAGAAGCGGGAAGTCCGGTGGTGATGCACTTAGCCGCTTTTTCAGCCTCCGCGTCGAAGTTAGGATGGAGGAGCTGATCTATCTGTCCGGGATCCACGCGCATAACTGCGGTTTCCTTATCTATAAGACCCTCGCTGACCATGTCCACAGCGATCTTTACAGCTGCCGCCGCAGTACGCTTTCCTGATCTGGTCTGAAGCATGTAGAGCTTATTCCTCTCTACGGTAAACTCCATGTCCTGCATGTCGCGATAGTGCTTCTCCAGCACGTCTGCTATTCTCGCAAAGTCTTTATATACCTCAGGGAAAGATTCCTCCATTTCAGCTATAGGCTTAGGAGTTCTTATACCCGCTACTACGTCTTCGCCCTGAGCGTTTACCAGGAACTCTCCGAAAATACGGTTTTCCCCGTTAACCGGGCTCCTTGTAAAGGCTACTCCTGTTCCGGAGGTGTCGCCCATATTTCCGAATACCATGGACTGTACGTTTACCGCGGTTCCCAACGAATCGGGGATGTGGTTCAGCTTTCTGTAGAGGATGGCTCTATCGTTGTTCCACGATCTGAATACGGCTTTCACCGCTTCCATAAGCTGTTCCTTAGGCTCCTGAGGGAAATCTCTTCCCATGAATTTTTTGACCAGTTCCTTATATCCGACGATTATTTCCTTCAGATTTTCAGTGGTCAGCTCTACGTCGTACTGAGCGCCCGCCTTTTCCTTTACGCCGTCAAAGATCTTGTCGAATTCAGTCTTAGGGATTTCCATTACTACGTCGCCGAACATCTGTATGAATCTGCGGTAGCTGTCGTAGGCAAACCTGTCGTTTTCGGTAAGCTTGGCCAAGCTCTCCACAGTATCATCGTTAAGTCCCAGGTTAAGAATGGTGTCCATCATTCCCGGCATGGAAAATACCGCCCCGGAGCGTACGGAAACGAGAAGAGGATTTTCCTGATCTCCGAATTTCTTTCCCGTTACATTCTCAAGCTCTGAAAGCTTTTCATATATTTCGTTCTTGATGCCGTCGGCGATCTGACCGCCCTCCTCGTAATACTTGGTGCACGCCTCAGTAGTTACGGTAAAGCCGAAAGGTACGGGAAGTCCTATCTTGGTCATCTCGGCGAGATTGGCGCCCTTGCCGCCGAGCAGACTTCTCATGTCCTTAGAACCTTCATTAAATGAGTAAACAAACTTGTCCATGTCTTTTTCTCCTCCTTACGCTCCGCTTCCGGCGGTGTACTCGCCGCAAGCGAAAGCTCGTCTAAAAAATAAGCCTTTCTTCTATATAGGAACGAACCTCTGCTACAGGGATTCTCACCTGTTCCATGGAATCTCTGTCTCTTACAGTTACGCATCCGTCTGTTTCAGTATCGAAGTCAACGCAGATGCAGAACGGAGTTCCGATCTCGTCTTCCCTTCTATATCTCTTTCCTATGGAGCCTGCTGTGTCGTAGTCCACGTTGAAATACTTGGCAAGCTCCTCGTATATAGGCTCAGCCACCGCAGAAAGCTTCTTCGCAAGAGGAAGAACGGCAGCCTTAAACGGAGCCAGAGCCGGATGAATCCGGAGTACCACTCTGGTATCCTCCTTGCCGTTTTCGGATGTAAGAACCTCTTCGTCGTATCCGTCTACCAGGAAGGCCAGAGCCACTCTGTCCGCTCCCAGGGACGGTTCTATACAGTACGGTATGTACTTCTCTCCCGTCTCCGGATCCGTATAGATCATCTCCTGGCCTGAGTACTCGCTGTGCTTTCCCAGGTCAAAATCCGTTCTGTCAGCTATTCCCCAAAGCTCGCCCCAGCCGAACGGGAAATCATATTCTATATCGGTAGTGGCGTTGCTGTAGTGGGACAGCTCTTCCTTCTCATGATCTCTTGTCCTCACGTTCTCCATATTCATTCCCAAGGATCTTAGGAATTCAACGCAGTAGTTCTTCCAGTAGGCAAACCAGTCCAGATCCGTTCCCGGCTTACAGAAGAATTCCAGCTCCATTTGCTCGAATTCCCTGGTTCTGAACGTAAAGTTACCCGGGGTGATCTCGTTTCTGAAGGACTTTCCTATCTGAGCGATACCGAAAGGTATCTTCTTCCTTGAGGTCCTCTGCACGTTCTTGAAGTTGACGAATATTCCCTGGGCAGTTTCCGGACGGAGATATATTTCCGATTTGGAATCCTCAGTCACGCCCTGGAAGGTCTTGAACATAAGGTTGAACTGCCTGATGCCGGTAAAATTGGACTTTCCGCATTCCGGACACTTCACATGATGTTCTCTTATATATCCTTCCAGCTTCTCGTTGGACCATCCGTCCACAGCAACCGGCTCCTGACCGCTTTCCTTAACGTATTCCTCTATGAGCTTATCCGCTCTGAATCTTGCCTTACACTCCTTGCAGTCTATGAGGGGATCGGCGAATCCGCCTACATGTCCCGACGCTTCCCACGTCCTCGGGTTCATCAGTATAGCGGCGTCCAGTCCTACGTTGTATTTACTCTCCTGAACGAATTTCTTCCACCACGCCTTCTTCACATTGTTTTTAAATTCGACGCCCAGAGGGCCGTAATCCCAGGTGTTGGCAAGACCGCCGTAAATTTCGGAACCCGGGTAAACGTAACCCCGGTTCTTGGCAAGGGCGACGATCTTTTCCATTGTTGCCTTACTGCTCATTACTTTTCTCTACCTGCTTCCTATTCATTTTCTTTATTTTCTTCGGCCTCTTCAGCTTCCTCAGCCGTATCCGCAGAGGAATCGCCTGTGTCGTCTATGTCGTCGTCATCGAAGTAATCCGCCGTCTCCTCATCAAAACCGGCATCCTCCTTCTTCAGCTTATCCTTCGCCGCCATAGCCGCGCTTTTCGCCTTTGATAGGGCGTCACTGCTCTTTTCCTTCACATCCTCGTAGACCTCCGGGGCCTTTTCCTTGATATCCTCGTATAAGGCAGCGCCCTTCTCCTTCGCATCCTCGTACAGATCCTCAGCCTTTTCAGATATGTCGATAACCGTGCCGTCGTCCTTTATGAACTCGATCTTGCACCTGAATCCAAAAGCCGCTACAGTTGCCGCTATCATGCCGTAAGGAGCCACTAAGCTTCCTACGAGCCCAACGGTGAGGGGGATATTGATGATGGTTTCACCGTCTCTGGTCACCGTTATCCTGGAAATGTTGCCCTTCCTCACTATCTCCTTCATTTTGGCTACGAGGGCGTCCTTCTTAGCCTTGGTGGAACGGCTGTCTTCGGAATCCACTTTTTCCTCTATAGAGATTATAGCGTCTACCACGTTGCCCTCCGACGCCTCCAGGGCTTCCTTAGCTTCTTTATAGGTGACCCCTGTCCTGTCCTTAACCAGTTCGATCTTTTCCAATGTGATTTCCATTATAAAACCTCCTATATCTTCTCTTCCTTACGGTTCACAACATCTGAACGTCCTGCTATCATCCCCTCGCTCTTCAGCTTCCCGACGTCGAAATAAAACGATATGTACTCTCTGACAATCCTCTGCAGCTCCTCCGAGACTCTTTCATCCAAAGCCACCGTATCAAAAGTGCTGAAAGGCTTTTTCAAAAGATAATTCATCGTCCCTACTATATCAAATTTCGGCGTATAAATCAATCGGTCGCCGCCGCCATTTTCTTCCGTCTTTTTCCTCAGACAGTCTCCGCATATTATCCCGCCGTCTGCTGCGCTAAAGGCGGCCGGCCTTCCCTTTTCCTTGATCGGGTCTCGCTTTTTGCCGCAAAGAACGCACCCCTCCAGCGACGGCATAGACCCTAAAACGGAAAGGATCTTTATTTCGTATGCCAAAACCGTGGTCATGCAGCCCCCTTTTTTCTTCTCCATAGAGGACAGCAATCCCAGGAGCAGATCCAGCATGGCAGGCTGAGGCACTTCCTCAGGCAGTATCCTCTCCGTCAGCTCCATGGCAAAGGAAGCGTACATGTACTTATCCAAATCCTCACCCAGTGAGTAATAGCTCCGCTTCACTTCTCCCGAGTTTATATCGTAATATCCCCGGTTTACGAACAGATCGTACCTGCCGTAGGTAAACGGCCTGATGGCCAGAGCAGCCTTAGACCTTCCACGTCCTTCACCGGCAGAGGAGCCTGCGCTTATCTTTCCGTACTTCCTGGTGAAAATGAGAACCATGCGCCTTCCACCGGAAGTCTTTACCTGCCTGAATACTATTCCGTCGGTATCAGTATACATCTAAATATCCCTATATCCGAAATCGGCGATGGCTGCGTCGCTGTCGCGCCAGTTTTCCTTTACCTTGACCCATATCTCCAGATACACCTTTGCGCCCAGCAGCGCCTCGATCTCCTTCCTGGCGCTCTGACCGATTCCCTTCAGCTTCCTACCCTGCCTGCCTATGATGATTCCCTTGTGGGACTTCTTCTCGCAGTATATTACAGCGCCGATCCGCACCAGGCTTCCTTCTTCCTTAAAGGACTCTATCTCCACAGCTACTCCGTGAGGCACTTCATCTTTTAAATACATGAGTATCTTTTCCCTTACGATCTCACTGACGAGAAAGCGCTCCGGCCGATCGGTGACCATATCTTTCGGAAAGTACATGGGTCCCTCCGGTAAAAGCCTTTTTATTTCCGCCACCAACCTGTCAACGTTTCTTCCGTGGAGAGCCGACACTCCGAAAATTTCCGTAAATACCCCCGTCTCATCGTACTCATCGTACAAGGCCTTATATAGCGAGGGATCAGCCAGGTCAGTCTTGTTTATGACCAGTATCTTTGGAGTATCTAAATCCTTTATCATGTCGAAGATATACCTGTCCCCCGGACCCTTCTTCACGCTCCCGTCCACTAAGAACAGCACCACGTCCGCTTCCCTGAAGGTATTCAACGCCATCTCCGTCATGGCGCTGCCCAGCCTGCTCTGTGCCTTGTGTATGCCGGGAGTGTCTATGAAGACTATCTGAGCCTCGTCCGGCTCAGTGTAAATGGCTCTTATGCTGTTTCTGGTGGTCTGAGGCTTATCCGTGGTGATGGCTATCTTCTCACCCATTATACTGTTAAGCAAAGTGGATTTCCCTACATTTGGGCGGCCGATTATCCCTGCAAATCCCGACTTCATTCTAACCTGAATCCCTCCGGAAGCAGCTCCTTCAAGGAAAGGACTCTAAGGGTATCCTCGCTCGTTCCCGTTATTACCCTAAGGTCGGGAGCGAACTCGTACATGAACTGCCTGCATATACCGCATGGCCAAGCCTCCTGACCGCTGCTGGCTAAAACCAGAGTTTCGAATTCTGTGTATCCCTCTGTTATGGCTTTTACAAAAGCCGTCCTCTCAGCGCAGATGGTAGCGCCGAGGGATGAATTTTCAATATTGGCTCCGGTGAATATTTCGCCGGACTTGGTCAGAAGAGCCGCTCCTACCTTGAAATGGGAAAACGGCGAATAGGATCTATCCAGCATGGACACTGCCGTCCTGTACATCTTTAAGTCCCCTTCTGTTATATTTCTGTTCATCCTTCACACCTCCCTCTTAAGCTCCAGGATATCCATTATCTCCTCTTCTCTTCGGCGCATCTCCCTCTTTTCCTCCTCTTCCGTGTGATCGTATCCGAGAAGGTGGAGTACGCTGTGAGTGAAGAGATATATAACCTCTCTGTCCAGTGAATGGCCGAACTCCTCGGCCTGCTCCGCGGCTCTTTCCTTACAGACCACCACGTCGCCCAGGAGTATCTCCCCTTCTTCCGGAACCTGATCCGGCTCATCGTACTGGGGAAAGGAGAGAACGTCTGTGACCTTATCTACTCCCCTGTAATCTCGGTTCAGCTGTCTTATGCCGTCCTTGTCGGTAAAGGTTACACTTATGACACACCGGCTCGCGTCCAGACCTTCGCCTCTGACACACTCTTCGGCAGACCTTCTCATGTACCCTGCCGCTGAGCTGTCCAGGTCTCCTCTTTCATCGTCAAAATATATTTCCATGTATCTATCCTACTCTTTCGGATACCTTTTATAATACTCATCGTAGGCGGCGATAATCCTTCTCACCAGTTGGTGCCTTACAACGTCAGTCTCCCTCAGATAGCAGAAATCGATGTCCTTTACGGATTTCAGTATCTTCGCCGCCTCCACCAAACCGCTCTTCCTTCCCTTGGGCAGGTCTATCTGGGTAACGTCTCCGGTCACTACTGCCTTGGAGCCGAATCCCATTCTGGTCAGAAACATCTTCATCTGCTCTTTGGTAGTGTTCTGGGCCTCATCCAGTATGATGAAGGAATTATCCAAGGTTCTGCCCCTCATATACGCCAAAGGCACCACCTCGATAACCTCTTTTTCCCTCAGCCGCATAGCGTTTTCCCTGCCCAGCACGTCGTAAATGGCGTCGTAAAGCGGTCTGAGATAAGGATCCACCTTATCCTGCATATCTCCGGGAAGAAAACCCAGGCTTTCCCCCGCTTCCACAGCCGGTCTTGTGAGGATGATCTTCTGAACCTGCTTATTTTTAAACGCAGTCACCGCCATGGCAACCGCCAGGTAGGTCTTTCCCGTCCCCGCCGGTCCTATGCCGAACACTATGTCCTTCTTCCTTATGCTCTCCACGTAGCTCTTCTGACCTATAGTCTTAGGCTTAAGAGGTCTCCCCGACGCCGTGAAGCATATTATGTCCTTGCCGACCCCGCTTTCCGCGTAAGAGGAGCCTTCGGCACAGAGAGATATTATATATGAGGCCTTCTGTCTATCCAGCTTCTCTCCGTTTCTCAGAGCCTGAGTCATCTCCTCCAGAATACTTCCTGCGGCTTCGGTATCGCCGCCTTTCAGTATGAGGCCGTCGTCCCGCTGGAAGATATCCGCACCTGTGGCATCCGTTATCATCTTTAAGTTGAAATCCAGGGCTCCGAACAGCGCCGCACGATCTACATCGTCCGGAAGTTCAACCTTCTTCGTCCCTTCGTCCAAATCTGTCACTATAAAGCCTCTCCTTTATTACCTATATTCCCATGAAAATCTGACCCTTCCGTCATGTGAAGGTGATACCTTCCCGCCAGATCCACCAGCTTCAGCCTATGCTCCTGATTCGCCGACGGGTGAAAGCATTCCATTCCGCCCAGACCCGCCTTCTTGAGATGACGGAGAAGGTCAGAAAGCCTGTCGAAAAAGCCTTCCTCCCCGGGTCTCAGTCCGCTGATCTTCATGGGATGGGCAAGCACAGGGATTCCCTTCGCATCTCTTATAGCGCTGATCCCCTCTTCCACAGAGGGCATGTACCGCTGCCGGCTGTCCAGCATGGACCATCCGTCCTTCCCATCGACTCCCAAAGCCTCTAAGGCTCTGACGATATCCGGCTTGGCGATATATCCTCCGCCGTTTCTCATCCGAATCAGTTCCTCATCCAAATTGTATCCTTCTGCCCTCAGCCTTTCAATTAACGCCTCATTTCTCTCCCTCCTGGAGCGGAGAAGCCTTTCGGAAAGCTCCAGAAGGCTCTTGTTTTCAATATCTATGTTATATCCTAATACATGTATCTCACTGGCATATCCCCGTCCGTCAAGCTCCTTTTTCGTGGAAAGCTCTATACCGGGTATGACCTGTATCCTGAGTGCTTCTCCGGATACGAGAGCGTCGTGGACGCCTGCTACGTTATCGTGATCCGTTAAGGACACCACGTCGTAATCGTCGTCCTTATACTTTCTCACCAGCTCTACCGGCGTAGCCCACCCGTCGGAATATACGCTGTGAATGTGCATATCGGTTTTATAACTCATCTATATTTCCTTCTCGTAAAGGAGACCCGACTTCACCTCTTCCATTACAGCTCTTCCCTTTATAACCTCTATGAGCTTGAGAGCGAAATCCATGGCAAGTCCCGGGCCACGCCCCGTCACGATGTTTCCGGACACGGTAACGTCTTCACCGGTATACTCGGCGTCTAACAGCTCCTTCTCCATGCCGTCGTAGATAGTAGCCCTGTGGCTTTTCAGTACTCCGGCTCTGCCCAGTACCATGGGAGCTGCGCAGATGGCCCCTATCAGTCCGCCCCTATCGTTGAATTCCTTCAGCTTGAGATTGAACTCATAGTGATTGCAAAGGTTCATCGTTCCCGGCATCCCGCCCGGAAGAACCATCATCCGGCAGTTATCCCAGTCCACATCTCTAAACAGCGCGTCTGCTTCTACCCCTATACCTCTGGAACCGTATACCATCGTATCTTCCATAAGAGACACCGTCTTTACCTGGATATCCGCTCTTCTGAGCAGATCCACTACAGTTATGGCTTCCACTTCCTCAAATCCATTTGCTAAAAATAAATAGATCATTCTTTCTCTCCTAATATCAGTAAAAAACATGCTTTATTTTAGTAATATTAAAATGTATGTAAAAGAATATCCCCAGGATAGCCATTCCCAAAATTGTGGAAAACAGGTTATAGGTCTTATAAAACGAGCTTCCCAGCAGGGTCATCAGCGCCGAGCCTTCCTCCAGCTCCACTCCTATAAAGCGATCGTAGAGCATGGCCTGAAACTCTCCTGAAGACAAAAGCACATCCTGGATCACAATAAGAACCGCCGTTATCCCCGCAGCGAGGAAACCACGCTTTCTCAGCGCCTTCTTGAAGCCCCTCCTGTACAGGTAGATGTAGAAGGACAGACCGACTATTCCGCAGAATATGCCTAAAAGCAGGTGGAAGTTTATCGCCAGCTTCGCACGCCACATAGCCACCTGTTCATCGTCGTCGAAGATAGGGTCGCTGAAATCTCCGTTGTTCTCGTAGACCTGGAACTCATCGTCAAAGGACGACCAGTACCCGGCTATCTCCTTCGCAAATTCCGAGCTGTCCACGTTGTAGCCGAGGGAAGAGGCTGCCCGGGTGTCGTAAAAATGATATACGTACGTCTCAGACATGCGCAGTACTGCATTGGAGCTCAGTACCACGATCATCAGGGGCAGGAAAATCACTACAAGGATGGATGACGCATAATTGAATTTTCTCATGTGCTTCCTCCTCTATATCCAAAATGGGGCTGCACTATAACAGGCACAGCCCCACCGATCTCAGTGCACTTATTTAATTATCTCACACACTGTGTCGTTTCCGCATCCTGCCGCGTTTCCTTCATCAGTATCCAGGTGCACCTCTCTGAAATGCTTGGAGCCTACTCTGGCGAGAACGTTCTCGAACACCAGGCCTCTTTCCCCGCCGATTCTGATGCTCACCATCTCTCCGTCCTTCACGCCGACTTCTGCCGCCTGCTCGTCGTTTAAGTGAACGTGACGAAGAGCCGCGATAACGCCGTGATCCAGTTCTACCTCTCCGCAAGGTCCTACCAGCTTACATCCCGGAGTTCCGTCCAGCTTGCCGGATTCCCTTACGGGAACCGTAACGCCTATGGCTCTGGCGTCGGTGAGAGCGAGCTCTACCTGGGTTTCGCTTCTTACAGGTCCCAATACTCTTACTCCCTTCAGAGTCTTCTTAGGCCCTACTATATCCACCTTCTCCTCAGCCGCAAACTGATCAGGCTGCTTCAGCGGCTTGGTCGGAGTAAGCCGGTGTTCTTTCCCGAAAAGGATCTCCAGATGCTCCTGGCTGAGATGTATGTGTTTGTTAGAAATTCCGATCGGTACTGTGTAGCCCATTTTTCTCTCCTTCTTTCCTCATGTTATGTCAGTTTTCCAGGTATCCCACGTAGGGAAGATTCCTGTACTTCTGATCGTAGTCAAGACCATATCCTATGATAAAAAGGTCGTCTACGGTAAACCCGATATAATCTGCGTATACTTCGGCTTTTCTTCTGGACGGCTTATCCAGGAGAGTGCAGATCTTCACGCTGCTGGGGTTTCTGTCCTCCAGGTAGTCCTTCAGGTATTTCAGCGTAGTCCCAGTGTCGACGATATCCTCCACTATGAGAATATGCTTCCGGTAGAGATCCATATCCACGTCCTTAGTCACCTTGACTATACCGCTGCTGGTGGTACCCGAACCGTAGCTGCTGGCAGATATGAAGTCTATCTTAGTGTCTATGGTTATCTCCTTCATGAGATCGCCCATCCAAATCACAGCGCCCTTAAGGGTACCGAGGAGTATCAGCTCCTCACCCGCATAGTCCTCAGAGATCTGCTTTCCCAGCTCTCTGGCTCGGTTTTCCACTTCCTCCCTGGTATATAGAACCTTTACCGCAGCTTCCTTTTCATTCATCGTTATCCTCCGTCCTGCCTTTCTGATTTTACACCTTTTAAGGCACTTCTGTCACGGATTTTTTCAATATTTTCGGCTTAAACCCTTCTATTTTTCATTAAAAGGGTTTTCATCTCTTAAAAGCATTTCCATGTGCCGGAGAAGGTCGTCTCCGCCGGTTTTTTTCAGTGCGGAAACGGGGATCACCGCGTCCTCCTCCGTAAGCCTCAGCTTTTCTCTTATTATCTTAAGGCATCGTATCCTCTGACCTGACGGTACCTTGTCGGACTTCGTGGCCACCACCGTTCCGTCCAAACCGTAGTGTCTGAGGTATTCATACATCTGAACGTCCTGAGCCGTAGGCTCATGGCGTATATCCACCAGCTGTACCACCCTTACTAGGCCCTTTCGGGCTTCCATGTAGCCCTCTACCATCCTTCCCCAGCTTTCCGTCACCGATCTGGCCGCCTTCGCATAGCCGTAACCCGGAAGGTCAACTATGCGGAAGCTGTCGTCTATCAGGTAGAAATTTATGGTTCTGGTCTTTCCCGGACTGGCGCTGACTCTTGCCAGGCTCTTTCTTCCCGTCAGAAGGTTCAAGAGAGAGCTTTTTCCCACGTTAGATCTCCCCGCAAAGGCGATCTCCGGAAGAACGTCCTCCGGATACTGGGACGCCTTCACAGCCACAGCCTCAAGCTCCGATTTGATTATCCCCATTTTCTCTCCTGTCTAAGGCCGCATCTAAAGCGTCAAAGGCCCTTTTCAGCGGCACGAAGGTCAGCTGCTTTCTCACCGAAGCAGGTATTTCCTCTGTGTCCTTTATATTCTCCTCCGGAAGCAGTATGGTTCTCGCTCCCGCTCTGTGAGCGGCCAGTACCTTTTCCCTTATCCCGCCTACGGGAAGGACTTTGCCCCTTAAGGTTATCTCTCCCGTCATGGCCACGTCCTTTCTCACCGGAATACCGGTAAGAGCCGATACGACGGCAGTGAACATGGTGACGCCGGCAGACGGGCCGTCCTTTGGCACCGCTCCCTCAGGAACGTGAATGTGGAGATCGTATTTCTTGTAGAAATCCACATCTATGTCCAGCTTATCCGCCACCGAGCGTATGTAGCTGACTCCGGCCTTTGCCGACTCCTGCATTACATCTCCCAGATGACCGGTGAGGGAAAGTCTTCCGCTTCCCGCCAGCACGGCGGCTTCTATGGAAAGAGTATCTCCTCCCACCGCGGTCCATGCCATGCCCGTAGCTACACCTATCTCGCTCTCCCCCTCCAGAACGTCGTAGCGGTACTTCTTCGTGCCCAGATATTTTTCCAGATTCCTAGGGGTGATAAAGGCGCCCTTGCTCTTAGTGGTCACGATTCTCTTCGCCGTCTTCCTGCATATGGAGCCTATCTCCCTTTCCAGGTTTCTCACACCTGATTCTCTGGTGTAGTAGTTAATTATGTCTCTCACGGCGTTTTCGGATATCCTCACGCTATCCTTCTTAAGGCCGTTTTCCTTTATCTGCTTAGGGATCAGGTAATCCTCCGCTATGTGCACCTTATCCTCTTCCGTGTATCCGCTGACCTCTATGACCTCCATTCTGTCGAGGAGAGGTCTGGGGATGGTATCTACGGTGTTGGCGGTGGTTATGAAGAGAACCTTGGAAAGATCGAAAGGCACCTCCAGATAGTGATCGGTGAAGGTCCTGTTCTGCTCCGGATCCAGAACCTCCAGAAGGGCCGATGAAGGATCCCCCTTGAAGTCGGCTCCTATCTTATCTATCTCGTCGAACAGGAAGACGGGATTATTCACGCCCGATTCCTTCACGCTGTTTATGATCCTGCCCGGAATCGCTCCGATATAGGTGCGCCTGTGACCCCTTATTTCCGCTTCGTCTCTGACGCCTCCCAGGCTCATCCTGATGAACTTTCTTCCTGTGGCGTTGGCTACGGATCTCGCAATCGAGGTCTTTCCTACTCCCGGAGGGCCTACCAGGCAGATTATAGGGCCTTTCAGCTCCTTAGCCAGGTGTACCACCGCCAGGTATTCTATGATCCTCTCCTTTACTTTTTTCAATCCGTAGTGCTCCTTTTCCAGCACCTTTTCGGCTTTATTGAGGTTAGTGTTCACCTTGGACGCTTTTTTCCACGGAAGCTCCAAAAGGGTCTCCACATAGGTCCTTATGACTCCGCTTTCCGCCGATGACGGCATCATCCGTGTAAAGCGCTTGATTTCCTTTCTGATCTTTTCGTCCGTGGAAGGCTCCAGATTGAGCCGGTTCAGCTTCTTTATCCACTCGTCGGCCTCCTGAGAAGGATCCTCGCCCCCTCCCAGCTCCTCCTGTATGGCCTTCATCCTCTCCTTGAGAAAATATTCTCTCTGATTGGAGTCTACGTTTTCCTTAACCTTCTGGCTCAGCTGTTTTTCCATTACAGCGATCTGATTTTCCTCGGTCAAAGTCTTTACCAGGTTTTCTATCCTCTCTCCGAACGGAAAGGCGTCGAGAATCCGCTGCTTTACGGCGCAGGATACGCCCAGCTCGCTGGCGGCTTTGTCGCAGAACCATCCCGGGTTCACGGTGGAGACTATCTTATCCACCATGTCGTCGGACACTCTCCCCGTCAGAGCCGCGTACTCCACGAAAAGATCCCTCGCCATTCTGACCGCCGCCTTTTCTTCCACTGTAAGCCCTGCTTCATCGATGAACTCAGGCATTTCAGTCAGCGTACACGTCATGTAGCTTTCCTCTGTGATCGGCTTCTTTATCCTGGCTCTGGCAAGACCCTCCACCAGCACTCTCACGGCATCGCCGTTAATCTTCAGCATCTGCTTTACCCTTACGATGGTTCCCATGCTGTAGAGATCTGAGAACGTAGGTATGAGTATGCTGTCGTCCTTCTGACTGGTCACGAAGAGGATCTTGTCTCTTGCCATGGCGCTTTCCAGCGCTTTAATAGACTTATCTCTCCCTAAATCGAAATGAATGACCGTATTAGGGAAGATGGTAACTCCCCTCAACGGGACACAGGGATATATTTTGTCCGGCTTTAACCCTTCGCCGACTGCGGCTTTATCCGCCATGTACCCTTCAAGGTGTTCCGGCTCTGTATCCGTCACGGCGTCTTCTGCCTTTTCAAAGACGCTTTTAATATCGTCACCCATGTTATTCCCTCCTTCCTGAAACAGGCGGTAAGCCTCCGCCCACTATATAACAAGGAGCGACCTTAAGCCGCCCTTGCATGTAAAAGGATTTTCACCTGCTCATGATCTTACGAACACTTTTCCGGCAGGGTCTCTGTCTCGCTTATAAGCTTAGGCCGTCTGCCCTTCTCTATGGTGTCCTTAGTAACCACGCACTTTGTCACGTCGTCCCTGGACGGAATATCGTACATTATGTCGTTCATGGCCTTCTCCAATATGCTCCTCAAGCCTCTGGCTCCGGTCTTCCTCTCTATTGCCTTTCTGGCGATGGCGCTCACGGCCTCATCGCTTACCGTAAGCTCTACGCCGTCCAGTGCGAAAAGCTTTTTATACTGCTTGAGCAAAGCGTTCCTCGGTTCCTTCATAATGCGCACGAGAGCGTCTTCATCCAGATCGTCTAAGGTAACTATGACAGGAAGCCTGCCGATGAACTCCGGTATAAGGCCGTACTTCAGCAGATCCTCAGGCCTGACATCCTTCAGGAGGGCCTTTTCCTCGTCAGCCTTCGGAGATACGTCAGAGTTGAAGCCTATTACCTTTTCTCCCCGGCGTCTCTGGATCACCTTATCCAGTCCGGAAAACGCCCCGCCGCAGATGAACAGAACGTCGGTAGTGTCGAAAGGTATGAACTCCTGATGGGGATGCTTCCTTCCTCCCTGTGGCGGAACGTTGGCGACGGTTCCTTCCAGTATCTTCAAAAGCGCCTGCTGAACTCCTTCTCCGCTGACGTCTCTGGTTATAGACGGATTCTCGCTCTTTCTTGCTATCTTATCTATCTCGTCCACGTATATTATACCCTTCTGAGCCTTTTCCAAATCCCAGTCCGCAGCCTGAAGGAGTCTGAGAAGTATATTTTCAACATCCTCTCCCACATAGCCTGCTTCCGTCAAAGCCGTTGCATCGGCTATGGCGAAAGGTACATCTAAAATCTTCGCAAGGGACTGAGCCAAAAGGGTTTTTCCGGAACCTGTAGGGCCTATCATTACTATGTTGCTCTTAGTAAGCTCCACGTCGTCGTCCCGGGCGGAAGCGCTGTTGATCCTCTTATAGTGGTTGTATACGGCTACCGACAGGGCTTTTTTAGCGTCGTCCTGCCCGATCACGTATTCTGACAGGAATCCGAATATATCCTTGGGCTTAGGAAGCTCGTACCCGGTCTCCCTGTGGCGGGCTTCCTCCTCTAAGGCCTCGTTTATTATGTCCATGCACATCTCGACACACTCGTCACAGATGTAAACGTCCGGACCTGCTATAAGGCGCTTTACCTGGCTCTGCGGCTTGCCGCAAAAGGAGCAGTGCAGCTGATGGTCCGGATTCATTATATCTGTCATATCCGCATCCCCCTTTCCTCTATCTCTTATCTATGACCCTGTCTATAAGGCCGTACTCCATGGCCTCCTGAGCGGTCATGAAGTTATCCCTGTCGGTGTCCGCTTCGATTACACCCAGAGGCTTGCCCGTGTTCTCGCTCAATATCCTGTTAAGGTTCTCTTTCGTCCTCATTATCCACTCGGCATGGATCCTTATGTCTGACGCCTGCCCTCTGGCTCCGCCCAGAGGCTGATGTATCATGACCTCGGCGTTGGGAAGAGCAAAACGCTTTCCCTTCCTGCCCGATGAGAGAAGAAATGCTCCCATGCTGGCGGCGAGCCCTACGCAAATAGTGGATACATCAGGTTTTATATATTGCATGGTATCGTAAATAGCCATGCCGGCGGTAACGGAACCGCCGGGACTGTTAATGTATACGCAGACGTCCTTTTCAGGATCCTCCGCCTCCAGGAACAGAAGCTGCGCGACTACCAGACTGGCAACGTGGTCGTCTATCTCCTGATCCAGGAAGATTATTCTGTCCTTAAGCAGCCTGGAATATATGTCGTAGGATCTCTCACCCATTCCGGTCTGCTCTATAACATATGGTACAAGAGCCATTATTTCTCCACCTCGGTATCTTCAGGCTTTTCGTCTTCCGCCTTTGTCTCTTCCGCCTTCATCTCTTCCGGCTTAACCTTATTTATCTTGGCGTTATCGTAGAGAAGGTCGATGACTTTCTTCAGCTGCATGTCCTTCTTAAAGTATACCATGCCGTCTTCGCTTATCATCTCCTTTACATCGTCCACATCGCTCTTATACGCCTCGGCAAGGTTTTTCAGTTCCTCTTCTATCTCTTCTTCAGTAATATCCAGCTTTTCCGCATCCACGATGGACATGAGCACCAGTCTGGTTCCCACCTTTTCCGCAGCCCGCTCTCTGCTCTCCTCTCTGAACGCGTCATATTCCTGGCCGACGAAGTCCAGATACTGCTGCAGGTCCATCCCCTGATATCTCATCTCCTGATCGATCTCCTGCATCATTCTGTCCATTTCATCCTCTACCAGGACGCGAGGAATCTCCGGCTTATTCATCTCGTATATTTTCTTTATGACCGCATCCCTTCCGGCGTTCACGGAACGGTCGGCGGCTGCCTTTTCATTTCTCTCAATGATGGAGTCCTTAAGCTCCTTAAGGGTGTCGTACTCGCTTACATCCTTGGCGAACTCATCGTCAAGCTCCGGAAGCTGCTCCTCCTTCACCTCGTGTACGGTGCAGTGGAACACTGCCTCCTTCCCTGCAAGATCAGCGGAATGATACTCCTCAGGGAAGGTTACCTTCACATCTCTGCTCTCCTCTGCTCTAATCCCTACCAGCTGATCCTCGAATCCCGGTATGAACATGCCTGATCCAAGCTTCAGCTCATAATTTTCAGCGGTACCGCCCTCGAACTGTTCGTCTCCTACGAATCCGGCGTAGTCCAGGATCACCGTATCTCCCTTCTCAGCCTCTCTGTCGGCAACTATCATGCGGGAATTTCTCTTTCTCATGGACTCCAGCTCCTCGTCAGCGTCAGCTTCATTAGCCGTAAACTCGGGCTGATCCACCTCTACTCCCATGTAGTCCTTAACCTCTACTACGGGAAAAACAGGAACGGTCACTGTGATCTCCACGTCCTTATCCTTAGCGAGCTCGCCGAAGCTCATATCAGGTCTGTCTATGACTTCAATCTCCAGCTCCCTGACAGCCTGTGGATATCCTGTATCAAGCATGCCGTTGATGGCGTCCTCGAAAAACACTCCTTCTCCGTAGTGCTTTTCTATAATGCTCCTCGGCGCTTTCCCTCTTCTGAATCCGTCGATAAGAAATTGGTTTTTCGTAGCTTTATATGCATCGATTATAGCATTGTTAAACTCTTCGCTTGTGAACTCCATTTTAAATTTCACTTCGTTGTTTTCCTTAGAGATAAATGTAGTCTTCATTAAAAATAGATCCTCCTAGATCGAATATGGGTTTCTGAAATATGCCCTTAAAATAGGGCACGAATAGATATTATTATATACTTATACACGCCTAAAGTAAAGAAAAACAGGTAAAATTGGTGTGTGAAGCAGGTGTAAAAAGTGAAGTTAAAAGGGAAGCTGCCTTTTCACTCCCCCTTATCATAAATCACCGGTCAGATTTTTGAACTATGCTCTTTCGAAAATCCAACGGCGTACATCTCGTATATTTTTTAAAGGTTCTATAGAAATATGTAATATCCTTAAACCCGCATTTCAATGCAATCTCTTTTACGGACTTATCTTCGAACAGCAGCAGTCTTTCAGCTTCGCCCATTCGGCGGTTGATGATGTATTGACTGACCGAATAACCGGTAGCTTTTTTAAATTGTTTTGAAAGATACCCTGACGACATGAAGAAATTCTCTGCCAAGCTCTGCAATGACAGGCTTTTATTGAAGTTATTATCTATATATTCGATAACAGGAGTGATCTCCGATGGTTCCGAAGCCTTTTCTCTCCTGCCCGATTCCTTTGAGAGAAGCGCCTCGATAAGGGAAAGAGCGGAGAGCCAAACCAGGTGAGCCGCTTCTCTGTCCTCACTGTCCTCATCCTGATAGTGATCCAGTAAAAACAGCAGCTGCTCCCGAAGCAGGGGGAATAACGATTTCGTAAGGATTACAGGCGGCGCAGGCTGATTCAGAAGGAAGCCGTAATCCTCCCCGTCGGAAGGGGAAACGGTAACGCAGATCTGTTCCAGAGGCTGGGAGGGATCTGTTTTCTCTGCATGCAGCACACCTGTCTGTTTTATGATCAGATCCCCTGACTGAATGGAAAAAAACTCCTTGTCGTAATACAGATGCCCCTTTCCATCCAATATCAGGGAAAATTCCAATTCATTCTCATGGACATGAAGAGGAAAGCTCCATTCAGGGTTCCGCCTCGTTTCAATATGTACCATCGATGCAATCTCAGGCGTTCTCCGGCTAAAATCCCTTTTCGGATTTTGGTACTGCGACCTCAATATAATCCCCCCGTAACAATTTATCTTCTCTTCACCAAAAAGTATCAATAAAAATACAAGATAGTCCAATTATAACAGATAAAGACCTGATTTTCCAATAAATAGTTTAATCTTGATTGACAAGATTGTCCAATATTTTTTTGATAATAACAAATATTTGTAAAACATCATCGATAGTATAATCAGATTGGCGGATACCGCCGCCGGGCCGGTATCAGGCCGGGGAGGAGGCAGTGTAATGAGTGTAATGTTAGAGAAAGGAGAGGTGCATTATGTTTGATCATGTTTTTTCGCCGATAACAGTAAGGGGGAAGACCTTTAAGAATCGTTTCGTTGTTCCGGCGATGGTTACGGATTTTTGCAACGAAGACGGCACGGCGACGGAAAGGTACATCGCCTACCATGAAGAAAAAGCCAAAGGCGGATGGGGTCTGATTATCACGGAAGACTACAATGTTTCTCCCGAAGGTCATGGCTTCAGGTGTACGGCAGGCCTGTGGAATGACGGCCAGATTCCGGGTCACTCGGAGCTGCCAAAGCGTGTGCACAAATACGGAGCGACTATTCTCGCCCAGATTTATCACTGCGGCAGACAGACCAACAGCGGCGCCATACCGGGACTTACAGCCCGTTCATCCAGTCCTATTATGTGTCCTTTCGGAGACGAAATCCCTGTTCCCTTTACCACCGAGGAGGTAAAGGAAATGGTCTCCAAATACGGCGACACCGCCTTAAGGGCTAAGAAGTGCGGTTTTGACGGCGTGGAGATCCATGCGGCTCACGGTTATCTGATAGCCCAGTTCTTCTCTCCGTATTCCAACAAGCGCATAGATGAATACGGCGGGAACTTTTGGAACAGAACCCGTTTCGCAAGAGAAATAGTCCGGGATATCCGTAAAAAATGCGGCGACGATTTTATAATTGACATGCGTATTTCCGCCGATGAGTTCGTGGAAGGCGGCCTTACCATCGAGGACACAAAGGCAATTGCCAGAATGATGGAGGATGTAGGAATTGATATGATTCATTCGTCCATCGGAACCTATCTCTCAGTGGACCTGAACGTTGCGGGCAATTTCAGCAGTCACGGATGGTTCGCAGACTGGGGAAAGGCAATAAAGGAAGCGGTAAATATTCCTGTCATTCTCGTATCGAGAGTAAACGACCCGTTCCTTGCGGACGAATTGATAGCCACCGGAAAGTGCGACCTGGTAGCCATGGGACGGGCATCTCTGGCAGATCCGGCTCTTCCGAACAAAGCAAAAGAAAAGGCGTTTTCAGATATCCGCAGATGTATCGGATGCAATGACGGATGTATCGGAGTTCTGTTTAACGATAATCCTATCACCTGCGTATTGAATCCCATGCTGGGTAACGAATATAAGGGAGCCGTTGAGAAATCAGACGTAGCGAAGAATATAGCTGTAGTGGGAGCAGGACCTGCCGGCCTTTATGGGGCGATAACAGCGGCGGAGAGAGGTCATAACGTCACCGTCTATGAAAAGTCGGATCACGTGGGAGGAAATTTCTACACCGCGTCATTCCCTCCATGTAAGGGCGAAATCACCGATTTCATCGTCTGGCTTACTGCCCGGTGCAAGAAATTGGGCGTGCAGATAAAATTCAATACGGAAGCCACGGCAGATATGCTGAAAGAGAGCGGTGCGGACGCGGTAATCCTGGCAACAGGTTCCAATCCGATAACACCTCCGATCCCCGGACTTGCAGGAAATAAGAATGTATGCTACGCGAAAGACATTCTGGAGGGGCGTGTAAAGCCCGGACAGAAGTGCGTTGTCATAGGTGGCGGACAGGTAGGCGCTGAAACAGCCCATTTCCTCGCCCAGATGCTTCGCAAGGTAACCGTAATTGAAATGGTCGACGAGATCGCTTCCGATGCCGCCATCGCCATTAAGTGGCACCTGACAGATTGTCTCGAGAAGCGTAAAGTAGCGCTGCTCACCAATTCCACCGTCTGTGAGGTATCGGAGGATATGGTTCGATATAAGGATGAAGAAGGGGCAGAGCATAGTGTTTCTGCCGATACCATTGTGCTGGCCGTAGGATACAGGGCTAACAATCCTCTTGAAGAGGAGCTTTCAGCATCAGGCATGGACGTTAAGGTCGTCGGCGACGCCGTAAAGGCAAGAAGAGTATCAGACGCTACCAGAGAAGGCTTTGAGGCAGGACTTGCTCTTTAATAAGGGTGTGCAGGGCGTATGACCAAATTATACCGGTGAGATTATCCTTCGGGCGAACTTGCCGATGCTTTCTTCAATCCCCGGAAGGCTCACAGCCTCTCCGGGATTATTTGCTGTAGCCATAAGTGCGAATTGGGCGGGCAGTATGAGTTTTTTATTCATGTTTAAGGCTCCTATGATCTGCTGCGCCACGATATCGCCGCCGCTGTATCCGGATACGATCACAGCGTATACTCGCTTCCGGCTGAAATCGTGAGCCCTGAAAAGGGATGTCAGCCGGTTGATGAAAGCCATCATGTTGGCGCTGACCGAATCGTTGTAGTTGGGGCACACCAGAACCAGCACGTCGCTTTTCAGCATGGCAGGATAGACCTTTTCCACAATTACCCCGCCATAGAAGCAGTCGCCCTTTTCACCGAAGTGAAGACATTCATCATACTTGCATCCCCGACAGTCCCACAGCTGTCCGTTTCGTATGGATATGATCTCTGTTTCGGCAAGACCTTCTAAACGGGAGGCCGTCATGTCCCACAGAGCCAAACTGTTGGACGTCTTCACGTTACCGGCATGGACTGTGAATACGGTGGGCTTCTCCTGTACGGGCATGGAAAAGCCTCTCACCTTCTCCACCAGCTCGATAACCGACAAGGCATAGGCGCCTTCAAGATCTGTATCCCACACGCCGCTGCGGACGCGGAAATTTTTCAGGTCAGCCGTAGCCTCTACGAGGGGCTTCCCGGGAAATATGCACCCGGCCTGGTTAGACGTAAAAACCAGCCGCCTTCCCAGATCCTTGGTAAAAAGGTCGCTTCTGCCGTCGATGATTACTCCTCCCACAGCGCCGTCTAAAGGCCGCCCTCGGGACTCGTCCGGCGTCAGACAGCTCAGTCTGAGATAGCGAAGTATGCGGCAGGCGTCTATGCTTATACCGCTTTCATCTGTCTCCACAGCGAAGATCACCCTGCTGCCTCTGAGCAGTCCCCTTTCCGAAAAGGAGATGAAGCTCTTTGCCTCAGTTATGTATTCGATCCCGTCAAGATCGTCCGCCCGGGACAAGGCGTTATCCAATACGGCGCTCATTCTCCCGCCGGAGGGTGATGCCGAAAGTCTCAATACATATGTTTTCATTGCCTCACCTTCCTCACAGGATCTCCTTCAGGTTTTCATATGCCCGCTCCACCCGGCGGTAGAGCATGTGGGGCAGGGGAATATCCTCTGCCAGGGCTCCGTCCGGCGTCAGTCGGTTTTTAATCCCCAGGAAGGCTCCCGAATTCCCGTCCCCCAGGTATATGGAGCTGTAATTCCACTTTCCTTCCAGGGTTAGAAGAAGGGATATTGCCCCCGACGAAATGGCGGGAGCAATATAGGGCTTATATCCCAGACTGCGGACCTCCATGTTCGCCTTTACCGTAAGCTCTGTCAGCATTACGGATATGTGATCGTCGTAATCGGTAATGCTGTTAGCTATTACCAGATCCTCCCCGTGAGGCCCGTAGGCTCTTCCGTCTTTGAGGTAGGAAGAAAACCTGTCATCCCTGCGGGCAAAGTATTCCGCCCTCTTGTTCATGACTCCCAGACCATATCCACGTACCTGAGAAGGATATAGACCCGACGATAGGAGTACCTCCTTGCACAGAGGATCCACCGGGTCTGATACGACGGCGAATATGCCTTTAAACGATTTTTTCCCTGCCAGAGAGCCGTAATAGGAAGCGATTTTCCTGTTAGCCTCCAGCTGAGCCATTCTCACGTCTCCGCCTTCTCCTACCGGCGGAACGCCTTTACTGGCGCAGAATACTACCATGTCGCACTGGAAAATCCGGTCTTCGGTTATGCCCCTGACCGATGGAAGAGGATGGTCTCCGAAGGGCCAGCCGACCTGGTTCATCTCCATCTCGTAGCGGCTTATCACTCTTTGGTTCATGTCGTAAATGCCGATGGACTCCAGGACTTCACCGCCCAGAAGTCTAAGTCCTGAGAGGAGGGTCGCTCCCACATCGCCTAAGGCGATTATATTCACCGAGTACCCCGGCCTTTTCAAACCCATATCCTCAAAAGGAGAGCCGGGAGGCAGAACCAGCCTGTCAGCTCCCGGGCACAGCTCCCATATGCGCCTGTATTCTGTTTCTCTTGATTTTACACTGCCCATCGTCTTTCCTCATCCGAACAATTTCTTTATCCTCACCAGTCTTTCTATATCCGTCCCCACGAACGTGGACGGAGCCATGTTCTGATCCATGCTTATGTGAGCCGATATATTCGGGTTCTTAGGATCGGTGATCACTTCTCCCAGCCTGTTTAAGGTGAGCTTTCTCTCGAATACCCTCTGATATTCCTCCTCCAGAGTTTTCAGTATGGATTCGGCGTTCTTCAGGCAGGTCATGGAGAAGTCGTAGAATATCTCCCGTGGCACGTCCCCCAGGAAGGTCGGCACGGCAAAAGGCAGAATCAGGTTCATGGAGGCAATGAAATCGTGATCCGCTATGGCGACGCCCGTCTCCTTGACGCCGTCTCCTCCGATGTAGGGATAGATATCGCTTTCATCTATCCAGCACTTAAGATTCGGAAGGAAATATGCGCTATCCACGTTTCTCTCCTTCAGCGTCATCAGATCCCGGCCCCGGCCGGTCTGTACACCCACTACAGTATCTATGACGTCCACTCCGATTTCCTTCAGGATAGGGTCGATGCTCCTCATCCTGTAGCCCTTGTGCAAAAGGTCGTCTACCAGTATCACCGGTCTGTTAAAGGACTTAATGGTGCGGATCTGATTTTCTATGGTGGAGTAAAATCCCGATTCCTCTATGGAAAAGCCTGTTACGTCTCGGTTGAAATACTTCTCCGTGTGAAGAGATTTTGTGACCGTGTTGGGTACGGCGGAACCTTCCAGAAGCTTGCCAAAAGGCACTGCCATATACTTACCGTAGATTTTCTTCTCGTAGGGAGCAGGAGACACGGAATTTTTCTTCGTAAGCAGGTGAATTATCTTGTAGTACATTATGCCCGCGTTATAGGATATGACAAGCTCACCCGGATAGATACGTCTCAGCACAGCTAAAAGCCTTTGGTGAGCATCCTCCACAGCGGACAACACCGCCCTACTCTTGCTCAGAGGTTCCTTTATGACAGTATCCACATTTTTAAAGATGATCACAGGCGACCTGGCGTTTACGGCGTATATGGGATCCGCCCCCTCCGGCGCAATGTTGATGAACCCCTGCCTTTTCACCACCTCGACGGATTTCTCCCTAAGTCCCGCCCTGTGGCACGGATGGTACACCACGTAGGTGTAATCGCGGGCCAAAAGCTCCGACAGCATTTCCACCAGTATAGTCTGATCAAGGTTGGAAATAGAGCTTTCCTCGGTAAAGAAGAGGCCTCCTATGACGGCTATGGTTCCCGCAGCCATCTTTCTGATATATGCGGCAATGTCCTGATCCCCGAAGGCGGAAAGCAGGTCTATGCTGTCCAGGCGGTTCACGGCTGCCAGAGCTACCACTCTGTTGTCTCTCTTCCCATCCCTTATGTATATCATATTCACGTCGTCCCTCTTCAGATAAGAGGTGACCGCGTCCGGGTCGTATCCCTGCTCCTCCAGCGCCGGCTTCAAGTCAACCAAAGGAGAAGGATCTCCGGTGGTGAACTTGGAAAGATATATGCCCCCCGCCTGCATAACGTGCTTATAGGCAGGCTCCCTCATATACAGACTGTTGTCGAATATGTAGTTCTGAGCCACCGGATCTATCAGGTTGGATATATCACGGCCTGAGTCTATATTCTCTCTTATTCTGGTGGAGCTTATGTCCTCAAAGTGCTCCTCCAGCCGAAGATTTATCACATTGCCCGTAATAGGATACGGCATCATCGCACCGGATCCTATCCTGTCCCCGTCCCAGCTTCGTTGGATGATTATGTGGTTCATGGAGTGGATGGAATCCTTGACCGGAGGCTGTCTGTAGCAGGAAGCGTTTTCCACCACGTCGTCTCCCGCGACGAAGTAAAGCTCCTTTCCTCTGAATATCTCCCTCAGCCTGCCCAGATCCCTCGGATTGGCGATGTTTATCGGGATGTCGTCAGGGAAGGGATAAATGTTTTCCTCGTCAGACACCGACATGCTTAAGATTTTCCGTCTCTGAAGCCTGGGCTGGGTCTTCTTCGACCAGCTGAACTCGTCGAGAGCCAGATAAACCTCATAGCCCTTATTCCTTATCTCCGTAGCTATGGCCTTGTGGCTCAGGCTGAACGGGTCGAAGGTTCCCGGGAAGAAGGCGATCCTTCGTATCTCTTCAATGGCGAATTCGCCCACCTCAAGCTCATACTCGCATATGAATCGATAGATATGCTTCAGTACAGCCGCGTTGTTGAAGAATTCCAGCTCTCCCTCTCTCCTGTTCTCATAAAGGGTCAGAATCCTCTTCCCGCAGTGACAAAATATGTCGTACTTCTCCTCGAGGGAAAGTCGGCCGGAGCCGAAGATATTCATGCCTATGGTCCACAGAGCCTCCTGGCTTATTACGTCATTGTAATTGGCGAACCCGCGTATTATAAGGCTCACAAGCCTATACTTCCTGGCCAGCCGTTCCTTTTCCGTCTCCATATGGCCGAACAGATCTCCGTACATGCGGTAATTTTCCGTAATTATGCCGAAGGTATGCAGCACTGCGGCCGCCACCTGTCCGTTATTGGCCTCCAGCAGCTTCTCCAGATCCAATATGAGCTCGTCCAGCTCCCTCGGCGGCAGGTGGAGCATGATCACTCCCAGATAGTCCGGTATGTAATTGGAAAACTGATAATCCCCTATCTCAAGCCCTTTTCCCATTTCGACGGCAATCTCGTTCCGCTGAGAAAGGGGAAGCTTATTCATGATGGACACCAGGGCTTCTCCCGCTCGGCGGCGGACTGCCACCGTTTCGCTTACCTTTACCAGATTCCCTAAGTGGGTGGCCACGTGGAGAGCCTGATCTGCCTCGTCGGAATCCATGAGGTTATCCAGCATCAGCCGTATGTTGGCTATCTTCACAGGCCAGGGAGTGCCGGCCTTAAGGTTATCCAGGTATATCTCAGAAAGCTCTTCCTTCGTCAGCCGTGAGTCCGGATCATAACCCAGACACCGCTTCAGCTCAGGAATGTAGCCGGCTCTGCCGGCTTCCCCGCCAAAGTGGCTTATTACAGACGCCGCGGCCACGTTTATGCCTGAACCCGGTATGGATATGAACTTTTCCGCAAAGGCCAGAAACCGGGCTCTCTGTTCCTCCGTGCAGAAGGAAGAATCTATCTGCATAGCCATCTTAAGGAGAGCCACTGTACTGTTCTCTGTCAGATCGTCCCTATCGTACCAGGCTAGCATTTCATCGAGATACATGGTCCGCTGGTCGTCCCGACATTCGCTGAACAGGGCAAAGACGATGCTTCTCAGGCTGTTTTCCAGCCATATTTTATGCTGAGCCGTCAGTCGGTGGTCCGGCAAAAGGATCCGGCCAAGAAGATCTCTCCAGACCGACCCGTTAGTTACCTCTTTTCTCGGCAGATCGGCTCCTTCCGGTATCTCCTTTCTGTATTCCTCGTTGAACCTTGCTATTATCTTGCCGATAACAACTCCCGCCTGGTGGCGGATATCGCTTTCCCGGTGTACCAGCAGCTCGGTGAGAAAGCGAATAGTCATCAGCTTCTGTTTTTCCGTCATGTAGGTGGAATATTCGCCGAAAATCGATACATAGGTTCTCAGGCTCTTCCACTGCTTTTCGCTCCTTGCCGTCTCCATGAAATCTGCGAAAGCTTCCTGATTGTAGAACTTGTTCATCAGGTTTATGTTATGCTCTATGGACAGGTACTTCAGCTCTTCCACCACCCGGTCACTCCTCAAAAGGGCGTAATCCTTTTTCTCGGAAGGCTGCGGCAGCCTGGGAGCTTTTACAGGAGGATCAGGCAGGGATACGTCTGCTCCCAGATCCTTGGCGTAATCTTCGAAGTCTTTAAGCTTGTTATATACGCGGCGATAGCGGTGCTCCTTCTCGCTGTCCACGTTGTCCAGCTTGTTTAATATGACGTCGAAGGACTGGTCGAGGCTGTAGAAATGCACTGCCTCACGACCCATATCGTCCCTGCGGCTCTTTACGCGAAAATCGGCGTATATGAGCAAAAGGGATTCTACGGAAAGGTTATCAAGCTCCAGATCCCATGTGGAGTGGTTAGCGGCTATGTGGCCTATCATCGGCATGTCGAACCGATTGAAGCACATGTCCGTATAGTAATAGTGCAGGTAAGGAACTCTCTTTTCCTCACTTTCGCTGCAACCGTATTTTCCTATGTCATGGCCTGCCGCAGCTCCTGACACCAGAGCCAAATCCACCGGCACCTTAAGGGCCGCCAGCTGACGAGCCAAATACATAGCCACATAGTGAACTCCTGCTATATGGCCCAGGGTATTGTACGGAGTAATCTCAGTGCCTATCCGCATGGTCTCATACAGGTATCCCGTATCGGCGAGGCGCTTCATGTTAAGGTATTCCTCCGTATATCCGTTGGCCTTTACCTCGGCCGCGGTCAAAAAATCCATGTCGATAGTAGGATCAAAGGGCAGGACGTCCGTTTCATATCTGTGAAGGGCTTTGAAGGTTTGTAACAGAAAAAGCCTCCCCTTTGCCGGGCTCTCCGTCTCATCGTCGCTTCCCCTCCTTCTGGTCGGGAAAAGCTTATCGAGAACGTAGTTATACGCATCCTCGAGCCAGCCGTCCTGAGGCGGATCGCTGAGCTTGGAAAGGTACGGCATCAAAGCCTTTAGCCCTTCCCTGTAGATGAATCTGCCGTTCTCCCCCGTGGAATCCGAAAGCTCCTCCAATACGCGGTTCAGATCGCCGGCCTTAAGGAAATCCCTCATTTCCGAGGCAGACATCTTCATCTGCTTCAGGAACAGCTTTTCCGTCAAAGCTTCTTCGATAACTTTTTTTAATTTCTCTGTCTTCTTCATATCCTCACTCCATCAGATCCTGACCCTGACGGAATTTGCTCTTCTCTCCCGGCTTCAGGCTGAACCTTCCCGCAATCCTTTTTCCCAGAGCCTCCATGTCCTCCCTGCTTCCCGAGTACAGCTCTACCTCCAGCTCCAGAATAGGCGCCCTCTTCTCTCCGCAGATTATCTCTCCTACGTCTGCGGAAAGCTCACAGATGGACTTTCCCGTGTCCAGTCTGACCTGTCTCCTTCTAAAGTTCATCTCCATGACGGGAATCAGCCTCCTGTTGCCCTGAAGCTTCCTCAGCTGATCTATCATATGGCTTTGACGGAACACCTCCACCGTAGGTTCGTCAGCGTCGATACCTCCGGATACCGGAATGTTTATTTCCTCCCTCTGGTGGAATCCCGATTCGCTCGAACCGTTCCACTTCAAGGTAGCGAAACACCGTCTTCCTTCTTTCCTGAGCCTGAACGCCATTCCTTCCCGATAAAATCTCCTGTCCTCGGTATCGTAGTAGACGGCGCGGTAATCATCCTCCTCCTCTGAATTGTCGTCTGCTATGCTCTTTATGTATTCGTCGGAGAATATCTTCTCCACATCTTCCTCATTTTCAAGGATGTACTTCAGTTCTATTTCCATCAACGTCCACCTGCCTCTCCTGCCTCATCCTCGTTCAGCACGAACCTCTCTATGGCCTTTGCAACGCCGTCCTCTGAATTGGACGCCGTCACGTAATCTGCCATTTCCTTAACCTCCGCCACGGCGTTTCCCATTGCTACGCCTATGGCCGCCATCCTTATCATGGCCCCGTCGTTAGGGCTGTCTCCGCAGGCCATAAGGACCTCTCGGCTGATTCCAAGTTTCTCCATCAGGTGAGAAAGGCCGTCAGCCTTGCTGGCGGTGGCTCCGCCTATCTCGCTGTTCAAAGAAAAGGATGATGTCAACGTCACCTCAGGTATCCTTTTCAGTACCTCTGTAAACCTGTCCTTAGCCTCGTCACTGGGATAGTTGATGGATATGTTCTCTATCCTGACCGAATGCTCTCTTATGAAGTCGAATATATTGTCCACCGGTATTCTGGTGGACAGGACGTATCGCCTGTTTCTCGTAGTCTCTATTCCGTCCCTGATAGCCTCGAATTCTCTTCTGTCTATGTAAGCCCTTCCGTCGGTAAAAGCTTCCGTTCTTACGTCCGACTTCTCCAGTATGTCCGCTATGGCGCAGGCAGAAGCTGTGCCTATACAGTTCTCGTATATGAGCTTTTTGTCCTTAAGCCTGGTCACTTGGGCTCCGTTAGACGTTACAGCGTATTCTATGCCGTCGAAATCGAGAACCTCATCCGGCAAAGAGTGGAAGGCTCTCCCCGTAGCTACGACTATATGAACCCCCATGCTCATGGCTCTCCTCAAGGCCCTTTCCTCTCTGACCGTGATCCTTCCAAGAGGATCTAGGGCCGTCCCGTCAAGGTCTAAGGCCACCATCCTTACAGGTAAATCCATCCCTCTATCTGCTCCTTCCCGATACAATGGCTAAAAATTCCGTGTTGTACTTTCTGACCTTGGCCATGGTGCACCCGTCGTCGTGACCCGGATAGATGACCACATCGTCAGGCCAGCCATCGACAACCTTCCTGACGGTTTCTTCCATGTCTTCCTCGCTGCCACCGGCCAAGTCGCTTCTTCCCAGATCCGTATCGAATAAGGTATCTCCGGTGAAACAGACCCTGCTCTTTTCGCACATTAAGCAGATGCTTCCCTTAGTGTGACCCGGCGTGTTTATGACGGTCAGCTTCTCATCCTCCAGCTCCAGCTGATCTCCGTCCTTCATCATTTCGTCTACCCTTCCTCTGTAGACAAAGGCGTCAGCCTCATGCATATATATGGGGCATTCCAAGACGTCAGCCACTTTCTCCGCCGCGCCGGTATGGTCACTGTGAAGGTGGGTCAGGATTATTCCCTTCGCCTTAAGGTTCTCCTCTCTGACAAAGTCGGTAAAAACCTTAGGATTATACCCGGGATCGATGATAAAGCATTCCCCTTTCCGCTCTCGGTATATGACATATCCGTTGCTCTCTAAGCTTCCGCCTATAAACCGTTTAATCTTCAAAGCCTATCCTCCGTCCCCACCGGCTCACACATTACATTGACATATAGATAGGCTCATTTTACAATATTTCACCGTTATTTGCAATCCTATCCGCCCCACATGAATCCACCCATTAGAGAACCTGCAAGGCTCCGTTAAAGGACAACAAAAAACCGGCGACACTCTCTAAAGCCGGAGGGATCGTCGGATTTTACGCTACAGGGTGGGAAAACGCCGTTCATTCACATACTCTTATGATTTGGCGGCACTCTTTAATAAGCTCGATATATTTACCCTTAAATCAGAATCAGTTCAGTACCTCGTACTCGCTGAAATCTACGCCTATCATTTCTTCCTGCTCTGCGGACAGGCTCACTACGAAGTCCATGCCGTAGTTCTTGGAAATCTTTTTAAGACGGCCAAGGAACTCGGGAATATCTCCCAAAGAAAAGTCCGCATGCCTTAAAATGCTGTCGATGTAGATAACCTCGATGTCGTGATCGGAACTGATGATCCCGTATATAAATCCAATGTACTCATCACAGTTGGTAATATGCTCATACTCTTCCATGCACACTACCCTGATCCTATACTTTAAATCGTACATCAGCCTGGAGTTCTTATTGATGAATATCACGCTGCCATTGCTGGTTTCCACCTCTTGGTTAGCGAGTTCTATCATCTGCTTAGTTTTTCCGGTACCTTTATGCCCGACTAGTAATTTGACCACGATGATCCCCTCCGTTCTCTTATTTTACGGATATTATACACTAAGGAATTTTTACATTCAACTGTTTTTCAGCCATTTTTATATCAGTTATTGACGGCGGGAATTCACTTTATTAAGCCTGAGCTGTCCGCACGCCCCGTCTATATCCGCTCCCAGCTCCCGCCTTACCGTGGCCGGAATACCCTTGCCCTCCAGCATACCCCTGAACAGGTCAGCCCTTTTTCTGCTCACCGTGTCTAAGCCGGTTCCGTCCACCTTGTTAAGAGGAATAAGGTTTACGTGACAAAGAATGCCCCGAAGGAGGCCGCAAAGCTTGAAAGCGTCCTCGTCCGAATCGTTGACTCCGTTCACCAAGGTGTATTCGAAGGTGATCCTGCGGTGAGTTTTTTCCGTGTATTCCCTGCACGTTTCTATGAGCTCCCTTACGCCCCATCTGCCGTTTACCGGCATCATGGATCCCCTCACCTCATCTGTGGCTCCGTGGAGAGATATGGCCAGGTTCACCTGGGGAAAGTCGGTACCGAACCTTTCTATTCCCGGAACCACACCGCATGTAGATACGGTTACGTTGCGCATGCTCAGCCCCAGTCCGGTTTTCTCCGTCACCGTCTGTATAAATGAGGACAGATTATGGTAGTTGTCAAAGGGTTCTCCCGTTCCCATGACCACTATGCGATTTATCCTCTCTCCCGTGGCGGCCTGCGTGTCCAGCACCTGGGAGACCATCTCGCCGGATGTCAGGTTCCTGGCGAGACCGGCCTTCGTGGAGGCACAAAAGGCGCATCCCATCCTGCATCCGGCCTGAGATGATATGCAGATGGAGTTTCCGTATTTGTACTTCATGAATACGCTTTCCACCGCGTTATCATCCCTCAGTCTGAAGAGAAGCTTTCTCGTGCCGTCAGTCCTTGACCGCTGCTCGTCCAAGACCTCCAGCCTGCCTATGTAAGCTTCCCTCTCCAGCTTCATTCGAAAAACTTCCGGAAGATTTTTCATCCCCCGGAAGTTGTCTATTCCCTTGTAGACCCATCCAAAAACCTGTTTTGCCCGGAAGGGAGGCTCATCCAGATCCCTGACCAGCTCGGTCATCTCCGGCAAGGTCAGACTTCTCAGGTCCTTCATTTTATACCCTTTCCACGCTGATGCCGGTCTTGTGGCCGTTAAGGTCGTATTCTTTCAGATCCTCTCCCTTCTCTATGGAAACAGCGAGAGTCTCCTTCCTGATGTAATCCCTGTAAGCCTCTACGGCCGTCGCGACCTCCTCGTCGGCGTCGATGAATATCCTGATGTTATCCATCATCTCGAAATCCTTCTGCTTACGCATCTGCTGAACCTTGGATATGAGCTCTCTGGCAAGTCCCTCCGCCGCCAGCTCCGGCGTAACAGTTGTGTCCAGGATGGTAAATACGTTGTTCTCCATACCTACGGCAAAGCCTTCCTTGGCGCTGATTCTAACGTCCACATACTCTCTCTTTATGTCGAACTCTTCTCCGTCAAGAACCATTCTTACGCTGCCCTTTTCCTCAAGCTCGGCTGTGAGGGCTGCGGCGTCTGCCTTAGCCAGTGCCGAGGCAAGAGCCTTTATCCCGGAGCCCAGAACAGGTCCCGCCGCCCTGAAATCAGGCTTAAGGCTGAAATCCATGAACCGATCAAGCTTTT
Organism: uncultured Oscillospiraceae bacterium; assembly: GCA_964442135.1. Classification (GTDB taxonomy): domain Bacteria; phylum Bacillota; class Clostridia; order Peptostreptococcales; family Anaerovoracaceae; genus Avanaerovorax. The sequence continues at coordinate 18,821 of CAYTYN010000004.1, read as the reverse complement.
CCGCGAACACTACCTCTCTCACGTTGAGCTCTTCCTTGATGAGATCGGTCAGGTCTTCGATAACAGGCCTGTACTTTCCGTCTACCATGATCTCAGAGAGAGGCTGCCGTACCTTTATTTTCTCCTTCTCTCTGGTGCCGCGGCCTAAAGCGACCAGGGTTCTCACCAGATCCATCCGTTCTTCTGCCTTGTCGTCCAGTCGAGTATCGTCACACTCAGGAAAATATGCGGTGTGAACCGTATCCTCTCCCGTCAGCTTTACATAGATCTCATCGGATATAAACGGCGCTATAGGCGCTATAAGCTTGGCAACGCCCACCAGAACCTCATAGGTGACAGCGTAAACACTCTTTTTATCCTCTGTCATCTCTTCAGCATAGAATCGCCTTCTCGCCCTTCTTATGTACCAGTTGGAGAGATCCTCGGTGACGAACTCGGATATGGCCCTGACAGTCTTCATGTGGTCGTATTCGTCCATGTGCTTAGTAACCTCTCTTATGAGACGGTTGTACCTGGAGAGAATCCACCTGTCCAGCTCAGGTCTTTTATCGTAGTCCACGTTCATCTCCGACATATTCACGTCATCCTGGTTGGAGTAAAGAACGAAGAAGTTATATACATTCCTCAGGGTGCCTAAAAATTTACTTACTACGTCCTTAAGCCCCTCCTCGTCGAACCTGGTAGGAGCCCATGCCGGTGAAACGGAGAGAAGATACCATCTGGTGGCGTCCGCCCCGTATTTATCGAAGAGGTCGAAGGGTGAAACCGTGTTGCCCCTGGATTTACTCATCTTCTTGCCGTCCTTGTCCAGAATGAGATCATTTACAAGAACGTTCCTGTAAGGCGCCCTTCCCTTTATAAAGGTGGAAATGGCCATGAGAGAGTAAAACCATCCTCTGGTCTGGTCTATGCCCTCACATATGAAATCTGCCGGGAAGAGCTTGTCGTCGAAGTGCTCCCTGTTTTCGAACGGATAGTGCCACTGAGCGAAAGGCATTGCTCCGGAGTCAAACCAGCAGTCCATTACCTCCGGTACCCTCGTCATCGGTTTTCCGCAGTGAGGGCATCTTACGTGGACGTCATCCACGTAAGGTCTGTGGAGCTCCAAGCTCTCATCTATATCCTCTATGGCCTTTTCCGCCAGCTCGGCCCTGCTTCCAATGCACTCCAGATGTCCGCACTCACAGCGCCAGATCGGTATAGGAGTACCCCAGTAACGGCTCCTGGAGATGGCCCAGTCCTTTACCTCAGTCAGCCAGTTGCCGAAACGCTTCTCTCCTACGAAGTCAGGATACCAATTTACGGCGTTGTTATTGGCTACCAGCTGATCCCTGAAATCGCTCATCTTGATGTACCAGCTCGGCTTAGCGTAGTAAACCAGAGGCGTTCCGCATCTCCAGCAGTGAGGATAGTTGTGCTCCATCTTTTCCTTGGAGAATATCTTATCCTCGGAAGCCAGCCATTTAATTATCTCAACGTCCAGGCCGTCTTCCATTACGAAATGACCCTTCCACGGAGTTTCCGTATAACAGCCTCTCTCATCTACAGGCTGAAGCATAGGCAGTTCGTATTTCTTTCCGCACTGGTAGTCGTCTTCACCGAAGGCGGGAGCTGTATGTACGATTCCGGTACCGTCTTCTACGGAGACGTAATCCATACAGGTCACGAAAAATGCCTTTCCGTCAGTCTTAACGAACGGCATGAGCTGTTCGTATTCAACGAACTCCAGACTCCTTCCCTTCATCTCCTCTACGACCGTGTACTTTCCTTCTCCCAGCACCTTGTCCGCCAAAGCCTTCGCCACATAGAACAGGTTGCCCTCTTCATCCCCTTCATTCATGCGAGCCTTAAAGTAATCGATGTCAGGTCCCACTGTAAGAGCAGTGTTGGAAGCGAGCGTCCAAGGGGTGGTGGTCCATGCCAGGAAGTATTCATTCTCCCTGTCCTTTCTCTTAAACTTAGCCACGAGAGTATTGACCTTCACTTCCTTATATCCTTGAGCCACCTCGTGGGAAGCCAGGCCTGTTCCGCACCGAGGGCAGTACGGGAGGATCTTATGGCCTTCGTACATCTTTCCCGCCTTGAAGAATTCCTTCAGTATCCACCAGCCGGTCTCGATGTAGTCATTGTCCAGGGTGATGTACGGATTATCCAGGTCCGCAAGGAATCCCATCCTCTCCGACATCTCTCTCCACATACCGGTATATTTAAACACGGACCGGCGGCACTTTTCATTGAATTCCTTTATTCCGTATTTCTCTATATCCTGTTTGCCGCTCATCCCCAGCTCTTTTTCCACTTCGATCTCTACGGGAAGTCCGTGGGTATCCCAGCCGGCCTTTCTGTTGACCTGATATCCCTTCATAGTCTTATACCGGCATATGGAATCCTTCAGGGTTCTGGCCATAACGTGGTGTATGCCCGGTTTTCCGTTCGCCGTAGGCGGTCCTTCATAGAACACGAATTCCGGGGCTCCCTCTCTGGCCGTTACGCACTTCTCGAGAAGATTCTCCTCTTTCCATTTTTCCACCTGTTCGTTCTGTACTTCAGCTACAGGCTTTTCTGAAAGCTTTTCAAACATTTAGTTTCTCCCTTTCCGTTCAAACAAGGCTGTATCTATACTGCGCCTCGGTTTTTCAGAGAAAATAATAATCCCCAATCCACCGACCTGCGCCGTGATTAGGGACGATTCACTGAACCGCGGTACCACCCTAGTTGCTTACCTCTGTCAAGGTGCCTCTCATTAAAGTGTCAGACTCGGGAAGTGATATTCACACTGCCGCTTCACCGGCCGCCTCTCAGCATCGCGGCGGCCTCTCTGTAAGGCTGTTACACGGGGCTACTTCGTCTTCCGTCTTCATCTGAAGCGTTTTCTCATGTACTGTACCAGTCTATCACTTCCGTGTAATGTTTTCAAGAAAAAAATCGCGGGATCAGCACCCTGTCCCGCGATTTTTTCGTCTTTTTTATTTAGATGAATTGAAGTCCATCGCTGTCTGAACGTAAAGCATGGCGCCTTTCACCAGAACGCTCTCATCCACTCTGTAGTGGCTCGAATGCTGCGGCCAAATGGCTCCGCACTCTTCATTCCTTACACCGAGAAAAGCTATCGCTCCCGGAGCCTTCTGCATGAAGAAAGCGAAATCCTCGCCGCCCATGGTGGCGGTTAAAGTCACGGGAGCATCCTCTCCCATAACCTTCCTGGCAGCGTTTTCAGCTGTTTTAGCCATCATGGCGTTGTTGTTGGTAGGCGGTACCAGCTGTACGAATTCAGTGGTTACCTCTGCCCTGAACGCTTTAGCAGCATTTTCCGCTATACGGTCTACCATCTTCGGCAGGTTCTCCCAGAGATAATCGCTGAAGCATCTCATGGTACCCTCTATCCTGCCCTTTTCAGGCACTACGTTCCATCTCTCGCCTACATCTATGACGCCTACAGTAACTACGGCAGGATCCATAGGATCCACTTCCCTGCTGACGATAGTCTGAAGGTCACTTACTATGGCTGAAGTAACCACGGCCACGTCGATGCACTGATGAGGCGCTGCTCCATGACCGCCCTTTCCCTTGACGTTTATGGCGTACTGATAGGCAGCTGCCATCCTGGGACCGTCCTCGCAGGAAACGTAACCTGCATCTACGTCTGACCATACGTGGATAGCGAAGCATCCGTCCACACCATCCATAGCACCCTGCTCTACCATGGATTTCGCACCCAAGGCGACCTCCTCCGCCGGCTGGAAGGCCAGCTTTACGGTTCCGCAGAGCTCATCTCTGTGGTCGTTTAAGATCTTGGCAGCTGTCAGCATCATGGAAACGTGACAGTCGTGACCACAAGCGTGCATTACGCCCTGGTTCTTGCTGCTGTATTCAACGTCGGACTCTTCCGTTACGGAAAGAGCGTCCATATCCCCCCTGAGGAGTATTGTCTTTCCCGGCTTAGAGCCTTTGACGGTAGCCAGCACGCCGGTCTCAAGACCGCACGGCACCCACTCTATGCCCATCTTCGTCAGCTCTTCTTTTACCACCTTGCTGGTGTTAAATTCCTCAGTGCTGACTTCCGGGTTCTCATGGAAGTACCTTCTCATGGTAACCTGATAATCGTTGTAATTTTTCGCTACTTCTTCGTAATTCATAGCATTTCACCTCATTAAATTAGATTACCAGCGGACATCCCAGCCAGCTGTGATGTCCGCCTCTATTCCCATTTATTACTGAACCGAATAATATGAGTAAGACCTTACAGCAGACCCGCGAACGCTCCGGCGATGAGTACCGATGTAATGGTTACTGTGACAAATCCGCCTACGAGCATCGAAGGGAATACCTTGCTCATGAGGTATGCAGTCTCTTCCTCGTTCTTTCCGAGAGCCTTGCAGGTGGATTCAGTGATAATAGCGTTGCAAGGGAATCCGTAGAGAGCCGTCAGACCGTTGGCAAAGGCCAAACAGAAATGCATTTTCAGAACCTTAGCGATAATGAATGCAAATACAGCCATACCTGCAACACCTAATACGATGAGCAGTACCATCGGACCTATGATGGACTTAAGCATTTCAGGAGTGCAGTCCTTCAATCCGTCGAATACGTACATCATAAGGGCGAACATGGTGATCTGATAAGAGTTGGCTCTGGTCAGAAGGTTGGTATCAAGGAATCCGATGGAGGTGAACAGGATACCAAGGAGCAGCGCCCAGATTGCTCCGCTTACCGATGTATATGTTCCCAGGAGTGAAGCAAACCAAGCTACCAAGCCCAGCTTTCCGAGCATCACGATAGGAGAATTGAATTTATCAGGAATTCTGGGAAGGAGCCTCTTAGTCTTGCTGTCGTCAACAACTACAGTCATTCCAACCTTATACATTTCTTCCTTCTCCGCCTCTGAAAGGACTATCTTTCCGGAACGGAGATCCTTGAGAACGTCACGGCCGTACTTCTGCAGGCAGATAGCTGTCAGCGGATATCCGGCGAAGCCCTGTACGCAGTACATGGCGATAGCAAATACTGCAGCTAACGTAAGTCCGGCTTCCTGAGCAGCGGTCTGCATAGTAGTAGCAGCTACGATACCTCCTGTCAGAGGCGGAAGTCCTGCGATGATAAGCTCTCTCTCGATGAACATGCAGCCTACGAAGTAGCCTACCAGACACATGCCCAACAGTCCCGCCAAACAAACAACCACAGTCTTCCACTGTTCAATCAGCTGCTTCACGCTGATTACAGTACCCATGTGTGTGATAAGGAGATAAATACCAATGGTGTTAGCAAAAGGGATAAGTCCTGCATCGGTAACGAGTTCGCTGGGAAGAACGGTCCAATACCCCACAAGAAGTACCGCCGCCGTAACGAATACAGACGGTATCCATGCCTTCGTAAAAGTTGATACGTAATCGCCTATGATGTAGGCAATGGCACAGATTACAAATGCTAGTGCGAAATTATACATTTTTTTAGTTCCTTTCTTAATTTTTTATGTCAAAGAGTTTTCTGCCCTTATCTGTTCAGGTAATCCAAGGCGACAGCAACCATGGCGGAACAGCCGTAAGGCATTACTTCCTCTTTCACATGCATCTTAGGGTTATGGAGAGGTACAAACTCTCCTTCGTGACCGGCATACACGAACATATACATTCCCGGTGTGCCGGTCATCTCGGTGTAATAGCCGAAATCTTCGCTGAAGGACATGGGTTTGTCGAGAAGCACTGTGCTTCCCTCGCCCAGCTCCCTCTCAACTGCCTTCATGGCGTACTCCGTAAGCTCTCCGTCGTTTACTCCTGCCGGATATCCTTTGTAGTGATCTATCTCGATCTTGCATCCGGAGAGCTCCTCTACTCCTTTGGCTATCTTATAGACCTGTTCGTCCACAGCCTCTCTCACATCGCGGCTGTAGCTCCGGGCAATACCGCTGAACTTGGCTTCGTCGGGAATTACGTTAGGCGCGATTCCGGAGTGTATGCTGCACACGGGAAAAATTACTGTTTCCATAGGGTCTACATATCTGGCAGAAATCTGCTGAAGAAGCACTACCATCTGACACGCAGCCAGTATAGGATCATTGGTCATATGAGGAGTAGAGCCGTGACCGCCCTTTCCCTTTACCGTGAAATCGTAAAGGTCCACAGACGTGGTCATGGGTCCCTTTATGAAACCAAGCTTTCCGAATTCCTTCTCATCCGGCATGATGTGCAAACCGAATATGGCGTCTACCTTAGGATTCTCCATGACGCCTTTTTCCGTAAGCTCCTTGGCTCCTCCGGGAAGGGTGTCTTCGCTGTGCTGGAATATAAGCTTCACGGTACCCTTAAACTGATCCCTCATTCCGCAGAGAATTTTAGCGGTCCCCAAGAGCATGGCCGTGTGCATGTCGTGACCGCAGGCATGCATCATACCTTCCACTTCGCTGGAGAAGGGCAGTCCCGTGTCCTCAGTAACAGGAAGGGCGTCTATGTCCGCTCTCAACGCCAGACATCTTCCCTCGCCTTTCGTTCCATTGATGAGGGCTACAACCGAAGTAGGGGTGTAGGACATTATCTCATCTACGCCATACTCAGCGAGCTTAGTCCTGATAAGCTGAGAAGTCTTGAACTCCTTACGGCCGATCTCAGGATGTCTGTGTATGGTTCTTCTTATCTCCGTGATCTCAGCCATATTGTCTAAAGCCTTCTGTAACAATGTTCCGTTTTCCATAACAATTCCTCGAATCTTCTAATAAATATCAAATAAATATCACTTTAAAAAGTATACCACCCCTTTTGTTCTTGTCAATAATTATATAATATCTTTTTTTGTATGATATAACAGATTATGTGATTTTTGCCTATTTTCTTTTTTCTTTCTGTTCCGCTTTTTCTTTCGCTTCCCCATTTTTCGTGGTATACTGATTTTTAAGAAGTCCGGCTGAGAAACGTCAAAGGAGGTATAATATGCCGCTGATCATTTTAGGCGTGATCTTCGCAGTGTCTCTGGGCATTTACTGGTTCTTCGCCTCCAGAGCCATCGCCGAAGAGGATAAACGGATAGAAGGAAAGAAGGCTTCCTCTGTCGAAGGCGGAACCGAAAACGGTGAAAATGACCGGTCCGAAGGCAAGGTCATATTCCTTTCGGCTGACCTTGAGAGGGAAAAGAGAAGGCATAAGAAGAAAAACTGACATATAAGCCCTTGCCACGGGCTTTTTATTTTGCCCTTCTTCCGTCAGCCTTCACCTATGGACTGAATTAAAACATAATACGGCTGATTTACGTCATGAACCGCCCCTTTGTATTCTAAGCTTCCTTTCTCTGTGGTAAAATCCTTCTCGCACCACTCCCCCGGCCCGAGCCCGAAGAAAGGAAGCAAGTATGGATATAAAGCGTCTCCTGGAGATAGAGCTGAACGATGAGCGGATCCGCGAAGGCAGGTACAGGGCTATCCTTTCCGGTCTTCCCAGAGGCACCCTTACAGCCAGTCAGAAGAACGGCCGAAGCTATTATAAGAGATCCGTCGACGGGAATTATAAGTATATCGGTGATGGGTGCGCCGAGCTGGTGAGAAAACTGAAGCTGAGAAAGTTCCTCGAGACCTCCCTGTCCGTCATAAACAGCAACAGAAAGGTCCTCGAAGACGCCATTGAAAGGTATATCTCTGCCGACCCTTACGCCATCATAACGTCCCTGCCAATGGCATACAGACCCGAAGGGCAAGGGTGCTCAGGCTATACAGTGGCAGAAGACCCATGCCCATGGTTCGACCTCTCCGGCGACAGGGACGAAGGGGTGATCGGGTCTTTCCTCCATGAGACCGCCGGAGGCGACATTGTGGAAACCCGGGCGGAAGCTATGATCGCAGATCTCTTATTCTCCAAAGGAATAAATTACCAATACAGAACACCTTTGGATTTCGGCGTATTCCGCCTTTATCCCAGCTTTACCGTAAACATAAGGGGCTCCGCTGAAATCCGCATCATAGAGCACTGCGGCAGGGCGTCCCCGACGCAGGATCCCTCCGGAATCGACGCCTTTCTCGGAAGAGCAGGTTTATACATGCGCTGCGGCTTTGTCCCGTTCCGTGACGTTTTTTTCACCTTCGAGGATGAGAAGGGAGAACCGGACATGGACGCCCTGGAGCTCATAGCGGATAGATTCATCACCTGATCCTCTGTTCGACCGGTAAAAACAGAGCAGCGCTATATCCCGGGACAGGCTGGCTGCCGCACGGATAGAGCGCTGTTTCTTTCACCGTATATGTCAGTGTTTTCCGCTATAGGCGTCAGCGGATTAAAGGAGTTCCCTTCTGGAAAGGTTAATCCTGTTCTGGCTGTCGATCTCGGTTACTTTTACCCTGACCTTATCGCCGATGTTCATCTCGTCCTCTACCTTCTCCACTCTGTGCCTGGCTATCTTAGAAATGTGCAGTAGTCCTTCCTTTCCGGGAAGGATCTCTATGAAGGCGCCGAACGGCATTATCCGCATTACGACCCCTTCGTATACCTCGCCTACTTCTACATCCCTGGTAAGCAGCTCTATTTCCTTCTTCGCGGCCTCAGCGCCTTCCATGTCGGAGCTATATATGCTGATAAGACCGGACTGGTCTTCGGCGATGTCGATCTTCACTCCCGTCTCATCGATTATCCTGTTTATAGTCTTCCCGCCGGGTCCGATGACTATTCTGATCTTGTCAGGATCGATCATCATGGTGAGGCTCCTCGGAGCGTACTTAGACAGTTCTTTTCTCGGCTCAGGTATCTCCTCCAGCATCTGCTTCATAATGTGCATGCGGCCTACTCTCGCCTGCTCGAGAGCCCTTTCCAGAATCTCTCTGGAAAGTCCGTGAACCTTTATGTCCATCTGGATAGCGGTAACGCCTACCTCCGTTCCGGTCACCTTAAAGTCCATGTCTCCAAGGAAGTCTTCCATTCCCTGGATATCGGACAGTATGGCCATTTTGCTGGAGCCGTCTTCCTCTACCCTCTCTATAAGTCCCATGGCAATTCCTGCCACAGGCCTCTTTATGGGAACACCGGCGTCCATGAGAGCCATACATGAGCCGCAGGTAGATCCCATGGATGTGGAACCGTTAGAGGAAAGCACCTCTGATACCACTCTGATGGCATAAGGAAATTCCTCCACGGAAGGAAGCACCGGAAGCAAAGCTCTTTCAGCGAGAGCGCCGTGACCGATCTCCCTTCTTCCCGGGGATCTTGGAGATTTAGCTTCTCCTACAGAGTATCCCGGGAAATTATAGTGGTGCATGTACCGCTTTTCCGTCTGCTCCGTAACGCCGTCTATGACCTGAGCCTCGCTGGCAGGAGCTAAGGTACAGGCCGACAGAACCTGAGTCTGCCCGCGCTTGAAAAGGCCGCTGCCGTGAACTCTCGGAAGAAGTCCTGTCTCGCACCAGATAGGTCTGATCTCGTCCGGCTTTCTGTTATCAGGTCTGATACCTTCGTCCAGTATCATGGCTCTTACGCACTCTTTGGTAATGTTGTAAAGGACGTTGGCTATATCAGCCTCGTTATCAGGATATATCTCAGCGAAGTGTTCCTTAGTCTCCACCTCTACTGCATCCATATTGTCCAGTCTTTCCTGCTTCTCAACGGTCTTAATGGCTTCCTTCATCTTATCTACGGCGTAAGCTCTGACCGCTGCGTCGATGTCCTCGGGGATCCTATAAAGGTTAGCCTCTTGCTTAGGCTTTCCTACCTCCGCGGCTATCTCTTCTATGAATTCGACGATCTTCTTTATCTCCTCATGGGCAAAGAGGATAGCGTCAAGCATTACGCTTTCGGGAACTTCATCAGCGCCGGCCTCTACCATCATTATGGCGTTCTTGGTGCCGGCAACGGTCAGGTTCATTACGGAAGCTTCTCTCTGCTTGAGGGTCGGATTGATGATAAACTGACCGTCCACCATACCTACGCGGACAGATCCGATAGGTCCCTCCCATGGGATGTCTGATGTAGCCAGAGCCACGGAGGAACCGATCATAGCCATAATATCTGTCTCACAATCAGGATCTACTGACATAACTGTAGCCACCACTACTACATCGTTGAAATATCCCTTGGGAAAGAGAGGCCGAAGAGGTCTGTCCATGAGCCTGGACTTTAAAATGGCGCTTTCACTGGGCCTGCCTTCCCTCTTTATAAATCCTCCGGGTATCTTTCCTGCAGCATACATTCTCTCCTCATAATCACAGCTGAGAGGAAAGAAGTCGATGTCAGGTCTTGGCTCCTTAGAGGCACAGGCGGTGACATTTACCACTGATTCACCGTATCTGACCATAACCTGTCCGTTGGCCTGCTCACACACCTTGCCAATTTCCAGCTGCAGGAGCCTTCCTCCGATAGCCGTCTTGAACGTTCTGTAATCTGTAAATCTTCCCATCTTCTAATAAACAACTCCTTCCTGTTTATTCACTACCTTTTTAAATAAAATAAAAGGCGGAGGTTACTAAAAAGCTCCCCGCCTAAATTTTCCAGTATAAACTACTTTCTCAATCCTAAACGAGCGATAAGAGTCCTGTATCTTTCGATATCAACTTCCTTAAGGTAGTTAAGAAGATTTCTTCTCTTACCAACCATCTTCAAAAGACCTCTTCTGGAGTGATGATCCTTCTTGTGGATCTTAAGGTGTTCGTTAAGGTCATTAATCCTCGCTGTGAGAACGGCAACCTGCACCTCAGGAGAACCGGTGTCCCCCTCCTTCGTGGCATATTCCTTGATTATAGCCGCCTTCTGTTCTTTAGTGATCATTTTATATTCCTCCTGTTTTCTGATACGCTTTCACCGGGTCCGCGCCGGAGTATCGACGAACTAAGTGAAAGTAAACTAATCGACGGTTTATGATATCATAATCCAATGATTACTGCAAGGCTTTTCTTACCGCGTCTTCCATTTCGTGGTTCTCGATTACCCTGTCATGGATGATCTTCTTCTCCGCCAGATTCTTCAGGTCTCCGGGCACCTCTACCCCTGTCTTTTCATAGACCTTCTCCATGTAGTCGAAACCGTCTTTTCCGTCTGTGATGCCGATTGAATTAGCCACGCTTTCAGCGAACTTGTATGGGCTTGCCGTAGCGGCTATGATGGTAGGCGTCCTGTCTCCCGTATCCTTCACGTAATCCCTGTAAACCTTATAGGCCACAGCGGTGTGAGGATCCATGAGGTATCCGTTTTCACCGTACATCCTTCCGATCGTCTCCTCAGTTTCCTCCATGGTGGCGAATCCGCCGTAGAAGTCCTTCATCCCTTCTCTTATGGTATCGCTTACCTGATATATTCTGTCCTTATCCAGCTTCTCCATAAGGCCTTTGATCTCTTCCCCGTCTTCTCCGGACAGGTGCCAGAGAAGTCTCTCCAAATTGCTCGAGATCAGTATATCCATGGAAGGAGTGTTGGTAAGGTAGAAGTCTCTTCTGATGTCGTAAACTCCTGTGTTTATAAAATCCGTCAAAACCTTATTCATGTTGGATGCGCAGATGAGCCTTCCCACAGGAATCCCCATCAGCTTAGCGTAGTAAGCCGCAAGAATGTTTCCGAAATTTCCTGTAGGCACTACAATGTTCAGCTTATCTCCGTTCTTTATGGCCTCTGAAGCCACCATCTTCACATATCCGTATACGTAATAAGCTACCTGAGGCACCAGTCTGCCTATGTTAATCGAATTAGCCGATGAAAGTCTTATTCCCTTTTTCATCAGCTCCTCTGCGAACTCGTCGTTGTTGAAAATCCTTTTAACTCCCGACTGGGCGTCGTCGAAGTTCCCATTTATGGCGAAAACGTGGGTATTCTTACCTTCCTGAGTTTCCATCTGTCTCTTCTGTATCTGGCTCACTCCGCTGTTGGGGAAGAATGCTATTATCTCTGTCCCCGATACATCCGCGAACCCCTTAAGAGCGGCTTTTCCCGTATCTCCGGAGGTGGCGGCTAAGATGCAGATCTTAGAGTTCTCATTTTCCTTCTTCACAGCTGTAGTGAGAAGGAAAGGAAGAATAGAAAGAGCCATATCCTTAAATGCCGCCGTCCTGCCGTGAAAGAGCTCTAAAAAATATGCGTCTCCGGCCTTCTTAATGTCCACTACGTCCGAAGCGGCGAATTTATCTTCATATGCTCCGTCGACGCAGGCTTTCATCTCATCATCGGTAAAGTCGTCAAAAAAAGCACCGATAACGGCCTTCGCAATATCCCTGTAACCGGCATCTGCCATTTCCTCTATGTCAAAGGGGAGCCGCGGTACAGACTTGGGGACAAATAACCCTTTATCTTTCGCTATGCCTTTTATTATCGCTTTAGCGCCGGTAAACTGCGCTCCGCCGCCTCTGGTGCTTATATAATTCATAATGTAAGACTCTCCTTTTTCACAATAACAACTATTTTCACAAAAACCAACAAATTTTTCTGGACAACTGTTGCAATTAAGTATATAATAAACAGAGTGAGATTTCAATGTTATTTTTTTCACTGGCAAGATCGATATGTCGCCTTGGTCAAGTGGTCAAGACGTAGCCCTCTCACGGCTGAATCAGGGGTTCGACTCCCCTAGGCGATACCAGATTTTAAAGAAACGCTCCTCCATCGTCGGTTTCGACGATGGAGGAGCGTTTCCGTTCGTCACAGGTCTTTACAGGTCTTTCTTTACTGTGACAAAACGCCCTTACAGCTTCTTCAAACCGTAAGGGCGTTTACTGTGGTGCGGTCAAAGGGATTCGAACCCCCATGGTCTCCCACACGGACCTGAACCGTGCGCGTCTGCCAATTCCGCCATGACCGCATATTCCTGTTCTGCGAAGCTCCTCCGCAGAACAGGTTAAAGTATAACATGTAAATCTCCAATGTGCAAGATTTTTTATAAGATTATTTTTTCCGTGGACAAATTACTGTGACCTCCACATCAGCTTATCACGTACACAGTGACGGTTCTGGCTCCCCATACGTAACACTGGCTCAAGTCTTCCATGTAAAGATCCACTGTTTTTCCCTTAATCGAGGTACCCACATCGTTGGCTATGGCGTATCCGTACCCTTCAATATACAACAGGGAACCTAAAGGTATCAGATCAGGATCTACAGCGCACGTGCCGTAGGTACACGGAAGTCCGTAAGATCCCCGAGGATTGCCGGAGAAGTAATAGGAAACCGCCCTTACGCCGGTATACACGGCCTTATACTCGAGTCCTTCAGGAATGCCTGAGGAGATGTTCATACCGATAGAAATAATCTGATCCTGCTTTTCCGTTATGACCTTTGTTTCCGCAAGAGTTCTTGAGGTTTCAACACCGTCGACATAGGTCACAAGATATGTATTCTCCGTTTCTCCGGTAACGCCGTTCTGAGTAATTTCTGTATCTCCTATGGCGAGGCTGTAGTCGTTCACATAGGTGACGGAATAATCCTCGGTGACTACCTCAGACACATATTCTGTAGTGACCCTCTTTATCTGAAGCTCATCTCCCTTCACGAGGACGTGATCTAAAGACGGCTCCACAATGTCGTCATCTCCCACCTCTAAGCCAATCTGTTCTAAGAGTTCACTTACCGTGACGGGAATCGTTCTGACCACCTGAGTCTCCCCGTCTGCCGTTACCGAGATGTCTACGGCCTTCTGGATATTTATCTCCAGTCCGTCCACTATAGCATCGTCCAGGTCAACATCTATAATATCTTCACCTTCTACGAAGTCGATTCCGTAGTTTTCAAGAAAATTTTTTACCTGAAGGGAGGTCGTTTTATATTCTTTGGAAACAATATCGACAGAATCGTCAATGTTCACGGTGACCGTTTTAGGCGTCGCAAACCCCACTATGACCAAGCTGACTGCCAAGGCGCAAACGGCGATCGCGATCGCCATTGAGATCTTTTGATAGTTTACGCTTAACACACTTACCGCTTTCCTGTGTCCCGACGCCTTCCCGCCGATCTTGGAAACGGTATTTTTCCATGTGCCTGAAAGCTTGTCCAAAAGAGTCCCAAGCCTGTCTTTCGGTTTTTCTTCCATAAGCCCTCCTATTCTTATTTCCCGATAATGCTAACACAAAAGCGATTTCAAGTCAAACTAAAAGGGCATTTTTCAACGTTTACGCACAATATGCACACAAATGCGGACGGTTCTCCCGTCATCTCTGACCGATTTCCAGCATTTTACTCTTCAGCTCATTTTCAAGACGGACGATCTCAGCTTCTGCCTCCTGTCTCTTCCGGCGGCCTTCCTCCTGTATCGTCACCATTTCGTCGAGGGTGGATATGAGAGTCTCGTTAGTAGCCTTTAAGGTCTCTATATCTACGATGCCCCTCTCTGACTCTTTTGCAGTCTCCACCGTAGCCACTTTCAGCTTCTCGGCGTTTTTCTTCAGCAGCTCGTTGGTCATATCCGTCACCTCAGCCTGAGCTTTTGCGGCCTGTGCGGAATGTTCCACGCCCAGGGCGAGAACCATTTGGCTCTTCCACAGAGGTATGGTGTTGACCAGAGTCGACTGTATCTTCTCAGTCATCACCGTATCGTTGTTCTGAACCAGCCTTATCTGGGGCGCGGTCTGTATGGAAATCGTGCGGGTCAGCTCCAGATCGTGTATCTTCTTCTCGAACCTGTCGCACATAGACGCCAGATCCCTCACAGCCTGAGCGTCCTCAGCCAGACCTGTGCGCCGGGCTTTTTCGGTGAGATCCTTAAGCTCTCCTTCCCTCACCTCCCGCAGCTTCTTCTTTCCGGCGATTATGTACATGGTGAGCTCTTTGAAATAAGTCAGGTTCAGCTCGTACATCTTATCCAATAGGGCTATATCCTTCAGAAGCTGTACCTGATGATTCTCCAAAGCCTTACATATGGTATTTATGTTAGCCTCCACCTTAGCGTATCTCGACTTCAGAACCTGAAGCCTGTTACCCTGCTTTTTAAAGAATCCGAGGAAGCCTTTTTCGTCTTTCTTATCGAAGTCTTTCAGCTCATTGACTACGCCGCTGAGCAGGCTGCCCACCTCGCCCATGTCCTTAGTTCTGACGTTTTCCAGAGCCGTCTCCGAAAAGTCGGCCATCTTCTTCTGGGCTCCTGCACCGTACTGGAGTATGACGGCAGAGTCGGTTAGATCTATCTGCTCTGCAAAACGTTCCGCCTTCTTCTTCTCCTCATCTGAAAGAGCGCTGTCATCCATAGACGCCTTCTCCGCCACAGCAGGCGACGGCGCCGCAGGAGTCTGCACCTCCTTAAACGGATCCAGCGTAAGCTCCGACGCCGCGCTTAAGTCATTCAAATCCTGTGCCATATGTATACCTCCGTATTATTTTTTCTCCGGTTCGAAATCCTTCTCTGTGAGGCCATCCTGAGCCAGCATGGTCTTCAGAACGGATACGTCTGAGGAGATGTCCCAGGCTATATCCCTGAATAACTTATCTAAAAGCTTTTCAAAGGCTGAATTGATGGTGTCCAGCATCTCCTCGATCGCTCTTTTCGACGCCTCTATGTTTTCTCCGCTGACAGGCAGAGAATCAAAATCCGCGTAGGCCTCCAGAAGCTTCACAGCCGTAGGAAGGTAGTAATCCATAAGCTTGCGGATGTCGCCCACCGTATCCGGTTCATCCTTTACCCTTTCGAATATTCTGCGGGTCAGGACTTCCATCCTGAGAATCTTCTCTGATACCTCTTCACCCGGTATGGCTTCATTGCAGGCCCTGATCCTGGCGATGGATTCCTCCCCCTTCTTCAGGGTTTCCGCAACCTCAGGGGGCAGGCCGGCATTTTCCTTGGCGCGCTGCTCTGCCGAAGCGGCTTCCGCCTGCCTCGCCTCTTCTCTCTGCCGCATAAGCGCCATGTATTCGTTGTAAGCCCTGTCGGTGGTCATGAGACAGGTTTTCATAGCGTCCAGATGGCCCTGGAGGAACCACCGCTTATCCAGCATGTATTCTATGTCCTTAAGAACCTTTTTCTCCGATTTCCTGACTCTTGCGGCGAAGTCCTTTATGTTTCCGTATTCCCTGTTTCCCAGCACCGACAGATATTCTGCAAATCGTCGTATCTTCCCCAGCAGGGATGTCCCATACAGTCCCGCCGCAAAGAAGGGCAGGGATATGGCTAACAGCGAAGCCGTCGCCGTAATCATAAGAGCCGCTCCCACGATAGGGAGGGTGGCGGCGGCTATCATCGCCCCCATGAGCAGAACGCCTCCCGTAATAAAACCTCCCACCGCGAAAAAAAGTCCTTTCAGCTTCTGCCCGTAGGTTCTGATGTACTTAGGGGAAATATCCACATATCCCCTTCCTTCATCTCCCCGATGGTGGCCACCCTTTGCAAAAGGCTCCGGGTGTACGTCTCTTATGTCAGGTCTCTGCCTCCCGTCTTTTCCCAGGATTGACCTCATGGCCCTGTTTATGGTGTCGTTAACAGTACGGCTAAGGCCGGCAAAATTTCCGGTTTCGCAAGCCTCCTGAACCGTTCTTTTTATCTTTTCGCCAAAGTCGTCAGAGTCGTCAAGGTTGTCAAAGTCGCTAAAGCCGTCAAAGTTATCAAAGTCGTCATAGTCTCCGGAATATCTCATCTAACACCGCTCCCATAAAATGAAATCTCTGCTCCCATTATACGTTATGAAAGACCCTACTTCAAGAGGAAATCAACCGTCCTGAACCGGTTCCCGCGACCCTCCCGCGGCTCTTTATATTTTACAAAATTAAAATGTTTTTTCAAAAATGGTAAACCATCCCTTCGGCTGAAATGCTATAATAAGACCGAGGGAAATTTACATGAAAGCTTCCCGACGAGAAAGGACACGAGAAATGGACATTAAAACTTTTAAGGTCGAACGATGGATGAACGATTACGAGGACGAAGCGGTATACAATCTAGGTGAAACCTGCATCGATTCTCTCACTTTGGGAGAGCTCCTGGAGCTGGCGGGAGAGGACCCGGACGCTTATCTGAAAGCCTTGAAGGATAAAAGACTGACCTACGGCTGCATTTTCGGCTCGCCTCAGCTCCTCGGCGGTATTTCATCTATGTACGAGAGCATCGCGCCGGAGCAGGTGATTCCCACCCACGGAGCCATCGGCGCCAACCACCAGGTAATCATATCCATGATCAGACCGTCGGATAACATGGTCTCGGTCATGCCTACCTATCAGCAGCATTACTCCATACCTGAATCCATCGGTGCGGAGGTGAGGATACATCAGCTGACCCCCGAGAATCACTTTTTGCCGGATCCGGACATTTTGAGAAGTCAGGTCGACGAAAACACCAGGATGATCACATTGAACAATCCCGATAATCCTACAGGCTCGTGGATACCGAAGGATACTATGGAGAAAATAGCGGAGATAGCGGATAAGGTGGGAGCCTTCATTCTCAGCGACGAGGTGTACAGAGGCATCTCCGCGGACGGCAGCTACATGCACTCCATTGTCGACCTCTACGATAAGGGAATTTCCGTGGGCAGCATGTCGAAGATATTTTCGCTGGCCGGATTGAGGATCGGCTGGATCGCTACGAAGAGCGAAGAGGTTCTGAAGGCCTGCCACACCAGAAGAGACTACGATACCATAAGCTGCGGCCTCCTTGACGACATGCTGGCTTCCCTGGCTCTGACCCATAAGGACCGGATCTTTGACAGAAACAGAAGGATTCTTTTGAAGAACAGAGAAATACTGGACAGATGGGTAAACGAAACCGATGGAGTCCACTATCTGAAGCCTGTCGCCGGCACTACAGCCTTGGTATACTATGATAAGGATATCCCGTCCTACGATCTGGCTGTGAGGCTTATAAAGGAAAAAGGCGTACTGGTCACGCCGGGATCAGCCTTTGAGATGGAAGGCTCCTTGAGAATCGGCTACGCCTTCGACTCAGAGGTACTGGAAGAAGGACTTGAGAAGATCACAGAGCTTCTCGACGAGATCTGATCAATACGACAATTGAAGAGGTGCAGTTTGCCGAGAGACAGACCGCACCTTTTTTCTGCCGTAAAAGCGGACTCATACCGTTTTCTTATGCTCCCTGCCACGCGTTTACATTGCTTCGGGGAAAAGCGGGTACTTGCAAGATAAGTAAATATCCGTACAATGTTAAGCAGGGAAAACGCGATGCTTTCCCAATACTTAAAAGATCATCCTCGGACGCTGCATGGGTATGAAACGGGGACTTTTAAAATTTCCGTTCCAGCGCCGGCGGCGGTCGGCGCAGTATGACCGCCAGCATCCGCAGTGGAAACCGAGAAAATAAAACAGAAGTAAAAACATTGATTGAGGACCGGATATGATCTTACAGACAGGAATGAGAACAGATATACCCGCTTTTTATTCAAGATGGTTTCTAAACAGAATAAAAGAAGGTTATGTTTTGGTGCGTAACCCCTATAACCCGTCAGCAATTACAAAATACAGGATCAATCCCCGGGTGGTCGATCTGATTGCCTTCTGTACGAAAAATCCCGCACCTATGCTTAACCATATGGATGCGCTGAAGCCTTACGGACAATATTGGTTTGTAACCATCACACCCTACGGAAAAGAAATCGAGCCGAATGTGCCGGATACAGCCAAGGTCATCAGGGATTTCAAGACGCTTTCAAATACGGTTGGCGTGGATAGCGTCGGCTGGCGGTATGATCCCATATTCATCACTGAAAAATACTCCCTTGATTTTCATCTTCAGGCTTTTGAAAAAATGGCGAATGATCTGTCTGGCTATACACATACCTGCGTGATCAGCTTTATTGATATATACAAGAAAGTTAGTCGTAATTTCCCGCAGGCAAGAGCGGTAAACAAAGCAGAGCGCATCGAAATCGGCAGTGCTTTTGCCGAGATCGGCGAAAAATACGGAATGACGATCAAAGCCTGCGCAGAGGGAGACGAACTCAAAGCATA